>CAPI01000082.1 GCA_000333815.1 [Collinsella] massiliensis | reverse complement strand
GCGCTCCTCCTCGCGGCGCGCCTCGACGGCCAGGCGCCGCTCCTCTTCCTTGGCCGCCTCGGCGGCCTCCTCCGCGGCAGCGCGCTCCTCCTCGGCGCGGCGCTGGGCCTCGATCTCGGCCTCGCGCGCCTTGAGCACGGGCGCGAGCTCCTTGCGGACCAGCGAGACGTACTGCTGGCTCAGCGTGGAGGACGCCGACTTCGCCGGGATCATCAACCGATCCAGGTGCTCCAGGAGCTCCTTGGACGACATTCCGAATTCTTTGGCCAGGCTTGAGATGCGAACGTTCGCCATGTGCCAATCACCTACCTCTCGCGCGCGGTGCGCGCCGTGACATCCAACGGGTCTGCGATGCGGGGTGCCGGGGCACCCGACCCGCTAGATCCCCTCCTCCTCGGTATCGGCGGCCTCCGGGTCGTGGACGCCGCAGAACCGGGAACCGGGGCGCGCCTGGTTGCGGCAGCGGATGCCGTCGGCGCTCACGAACGCGCAGCGGTTGTCGTCGTCCTCGCCGATGAGGTCGTCGTCGGCCTCGTCGCCCATGTGGAGGTTGCCGAGGATCTCCGCCGCGAGGCGCTCGTTCTTGATATCGATGTGCCAGCCGGTGAGGCGGGCGGCGAGGCGCGCGTTCTGGCCGTCCTTGCCGATGGCAAGCGAGAGCTGGTCATCGGGGACGATCACGCCCGCATAGCCCTTCTCGGCGTCGATGAGCACGCGCGAGACCTTCGCCGGCGAGAGCGCGTTGGCCACGTAGCGCGCCGGGTCCGCGTCCCACAGGATCACGTCGACGCGCTCGCCGCGCAGCTCGGACACGACGGTGCGCACGCGGCTGCCCTTCGGGCCCACGCAGGCGCCCACGGGGTCGAGGCGGTCGTCGAGCGAGCGGACGGCGACCTTCGAGCGGCGGCCGGGCTCGCGGGCGATGGACTTGATCTCGACCGTGCCCTCGTAGATCTCGGGCACCTCGAGCTCGAAGAGGCAGCGGATGAGCGCCGGGTGGGTGCGGGAGATGACGATCGGCGGGCGGGAGTGCTCGCCCTTGGTGGCGGGCTCGGTGGAGTTGGGGTCGCGGACGTCGATGATGACGGCGCGCAGGCGCTGGTTGTGCAGGTAACGCTCGCCCGCGGGACGCTCGTTGCGCTCCTCGGGGTAGCGGCGCTGGTCGAAGTGGGGCAGCTCGGACTCGACGCCCTCGCGGATCTTCACGATGGTGAAGTCGGGCGTGGACTGGAGCACCGTGCCCGTGATGATGTCGCCGATGCGGTCGGAGAACTCCTCGTAGATCTGCTCGCGAGCGGACTTGCGCACGAGGGTGTTGATGGCCTCCTTCGCGTGCTTGGCGGCGATGCGGCTCGTGTCCTTGGGGGTCACGTCGCGCTTGGTGAACTCGGTGTACTCGTCGGTCTCCTCATCGTAGGACTCCTCGACGGGCACGAGCTCGTAGACGTAGATCTTGCCGCTCGCGCGGTCGATGGTGACCTCGGCGCCGAAGGGGAGGTGCAGGATGGTGCGGTAGCTCTCGGCGAGCGAGCGCTCGAGCTCGTCGATGAGCGCGAGCTGGTTCAGGTGCTTCTCCTGGCAGAGCTCCATGAGAGCTTCCATCATCTCGGATGCCATGTTAGTTCTTCCCTTCCTTCTGCTTGAAGTCGAAGACCGGCTTCAGGGTGCATTTCTTGATGTCGTCGAAAGCGAACTCGAGGCGCTCCCCGTCCTCGAGCTCGAGCGTGGCGGAGGTGTCGGACGCGGCGGCGATGACGCCCTTGAAGCGCCGGCGCCCCTCGGTCGCGGTGGTCGTGAGCTCGCAGGCCTCACCCTGGAAGCGCATGAAGTCGCTCGGGCGGCGCAGCGGCCGGTCGAGGCCGGGCGAGGACACCTCGAGCGTGTAGGAGCTCGCGATGGGGTCGAGCGCCTCGACGGCGTCGCTCACCCACGCGGTCTGCGCGCATACCTCGTCGAGCGAGAGCGACGCGCCCTCCGCCCCCTCGAGGCGCACGCGGACGCAGGGCGCCTTCGTGGCGCCGGTGATCTCGACGTCGACGATGTCGACGCCATGGGTCGGGGCGAGCCGCTCCAGCTCATCGATGATGAGCTGCTCGGTCTTGCTCTTGACCATGCGCACCTCCTTGCAACAAAAAGGAGCACGGGCAAAACCCGCACTCCTCTCACAACACGTCAATTACCGTGTAAAACTATAGCACAAGCAGGTCAGACAGGTAACATCTCCCCCTGCGCGCGCCCCGGGAAGGCAATCGTCTCCTCAATTGCTCCACATGTAAAATTACCCCAGGGGTTATTTTACATGCATGCCGCAGGACATCGCTCACCGCAGACCCACCGGGCTGCGCATGTAAAATAACCCCTGGGGTAATTTTACATGCGCGCCAAAACCTACTTCACCACGAGGTTCACGAGTTTGCCCGGCACGCAGATGGCCTTGACGACGGTCTTACCCTCGATCCACTTCGCGGCGGCCTCCTCCGCGACGGCGCGCATCTCGTCCTGGGTCGCGTTGGTGGAGACCTCCACGCGCGCGCGGACCTTGCCGAGCACCTGCACCGCGATCTCCACGGTGTCGCTCGCGGCCTCTGCCAGGTCGAACTCCGGCCACGGCGCCGTGTAGACGCTCTCGGTGTGGCCGAGCGCCGCGTGCCAGAGCTCGTCCGCCCAGAACGGGCAGATGGGCGCGAGCACGCTCACGATGTCGGTCGCGACGAGCCACGTGAGCGCGGCGTCGCGCGCCGCCGGGTCGGCCTCGGTGGCGTTGAGGTAGGCGCTCGCGGCGTTCACGAGCTCCATGATGGCGGAGATGGCCGTGTTGAACTGCTGGCGGTCGAAGTCCTCGGTGCACTTGGCGAGCGTGCGGTGCCGCTCGCGGTAGAGCTGCTTGGCCACCGCGTCGAGCGAGCCGGGCGTGAGGCGCGCGGAGGCGTCGCCCGCCTGGGCGAGCTGCCACACGATGCGCCAGGCGCGCTTGATGAAGCGGTTCGCGCCGGCCACGGCGTCCTCGTCCCAGTCGAAGTCCTTCTCGGGCGGGGCGATGAAGAGGATCGCGAGGCGCATGGTGTCCGCGCCGTACGGCTCGATGACCGAGGACGGCGGCACGACGTTGCCCTTGCTCTTGGACATCGTCTCGCCGTTCGCATCCTTCACCATGCCCTGGCAGAGCAGGTTGGTGAAGGGCTCGTCCACGTCGAGCAGCCCCAGGTCGCGCAGGGCCTTCGTGAAGAAGCGCGAGTAGAGCAGGTGCAGGATGGCGTGCTCGATGCCGCCGATGTAGTTGTCGACGGGCATCCAGCGCGCGGCCGCCTCGCGGGAGAACGGCAGCTCGGTGTTGTGCGGGTCGCAGTAGCGCAGGTAGTACCAGCTCGAGCACGTGAACGTGTCCATGGTGTCGGTCTCGCGCCGCGCCGGGCGGCCGCACACCGGGCACGTGGTCTCGTAGAACTCGCGGCACTCGGCGAGCGTCTCGCCGGCGCCCAGGTCGAGGTTCGCGGGCAGCATCACGGGCAGCTGGTCCTCGGGCACGGGCACGATCCCGCAGTGCTCGCAGTGGACGGCGGGGATGGGGTTGCCCCAATAGCGCTGGCGGCTGATGAGCCAGTCGCGCAGGCGGTACTCCACCTTGCGGCGGCCGGTGCCCGCGGCCTCGAGGTCGGCCACGATCGCGGCCTCGCCCTCGGAGTGCTTGCCGCCGCGCATGCCGGTGTACTTGCCGCTCTGCACGAGCGTGCCCTCCGCCACATGCGCCTCGTCCCAGTCGACGGTCTCGGCATGGTAGGTGTCGATGGACTCGCCCGCCTCCTCGAGGGCGGCGCGCTCATCGTCCATGAGGATGATGGGCACGATGGGCAGGTCGTACTTGCGGGCGAACTCGAAGTCGCGCTGGTCGCCGCAGGGCACGGCCATAACGGCGCCCGTGCCGTAATCAGAGACGACGTAGTCGGCCACCCAGACGGGCACCTTCTGGCCGGATACCGGGTTCACCACGTAGCGGCCCGTGAAGGCGCCGTGCTTCTCGAGGGCGCCCTGGGCGCGCTCCACCGCCGAGACTTTCTCGGCGCGCGCGATAACGGCGCGCACGTCGGCCTCGTACTCCGTCCCCTCGACGAGCTCGAGAAGACCCTTGTACTCGGGGGCGAGCAGGAAGAACGTGCAGCCGAAGAGCGTGTCGGCGCGCGTGGTGAAGACGGTGATCTTGCCCTCGTCGCCGGGGATGGGCTGGCCGGCGGCGTCGCAGAGCCTGAAGTCCACCTCCGCGCCCTCCGAGCGGCCGATCCAGTTGGCCTGCATCTGCTTCACGCGCTCGGGCCAGCCGGGAAGCTTCTCGAGGTCGTCCAGGAGCTCCTGGGCGTAGTCGGTGATCTTGAAGTACCACTGCTCGAGGTCGCGCTTCTCGGGCACCGAGCCGCAGCGCCAGCAATGCCCCTCCGTGACCTGCTCGTTGGCGAGCACGGTGTTGCAGCTGGGGCACCAGTTCACCGGGCTCTTCTTGCGATAGACGAGGCCGCGCTCCCAGAGCTTCTCGAAGATCCACTGGCCCCACTTGTAGTAGTCGGGGTCGCAGGTCTTCACGAGGCGGTCCATGTCGTAGGAGAAGCCCATGCGCTTCATCGTGGCGAGCGCCTGGTCCATGTTCTTATACGTCCACTCGCCCGCCTGGGTGTTGTGCTTGATGGCGGCGTTCTCGGCCGGCAGGCCGAACGCGTCGAAGCCGATGGGGTGCAGCACGTCGAAGCCGCGCATGCGCGCCTGGCGCGCCATGGCGTCGCCGATGGTGTAGTTGCGCGCATGGCCCATGTGCAGGTCGCCCGAGGGGTACGGGAACATCTCGAGGACGTACTTCTTGGGCTTGGCGGGGTCTTCATCCACGGCGAAGAGGTTCTCGTCCTTCCACGCCTTCTGCCACTTGGCCTCGATGGCCTGGGCATCATAGGCGGGGATCCCGCCGGGTTTTCGCGAATCGCTGCAATGGTCGCACATGCGGGCGCTCCTTGGGTCAAAAACGGTAACGTTCGAGATTCTAGCAGGTTTTCCCGGGACGTGTCCCCTCGAACCCGAAGCGCGCGGTGACGCGGGCGGCGCGCTATGCCGTAGGCTCACCGGGAACGATGAATCCCGGCGTAACGCCCCCGCGGTAGCCGCACGAGGGATCGAGCGTAAGGTCGATGCGCTGCTCCGTGCCGGGCGCGGCCTCGCCCAACCGGCACAGGACGCGCACCGCATCGGAGCCCGCCGCCTCGACGCCCTCGATGGACGCCTCCACCTCGGCGCCGTCCGCATCGCGCGCCGCGATGGAGAACGACGACGCGTCGAGCGCGGGGACGGCGCCCCCATCGTCCGGGCTGAGGGCGAGGGTGACCGAGACGACGGGGTACTCAGTCGCGGAGATATCCGTCACACGCAGGGCGAGGTGCGGGAGCTCGTGGTTCTCGACCGGCTGGAGCGCCTCGGACGCATCGTCGGGCGCGTCCTTCTCCACGGTCACGCCGGAGAGCACGACGCCGTACACGAGGGCGAAGCAGCCGAGCACGAGCACGAGGGCGACCGCGGCGGCGATGACGAGCGAGGCCGTCCCATGCCGGGCGGTGAGCTCGCGCAGGCGGCGGAGCGCTGCGGGGGCGTCGGAGCCCCCCTCCGCGGGGCCGGCATCAGCGGGGTCGTCGTCCGGGTGGGCGACGTCCGGGTCGGCCTCGAAGGGATCGGCCTCGAAGGAATCGTCGTCGAAGATGGCGTCATCAAGCGCATCGTCATCGAGCACGGACGGCTCGGCCTCGGCCGCGCCCCCGGCCTTGCTCTCGGCACCGGCACCGGCGGGCGCGCCATCATCGGCGTCGGCGGACGCCGCGATCCCGTCCTCTTCCTGATCCCATTCCATGGCAACCCCCTTTCGGCATGCGTTGGAACCCAGTGTAGCAAATCTGCCGCTACCGGCTGCGCGCGCATGCGGTACGGGGCCGCGCTGAACGGCTATTTGGGGCACCGGTGGCGACGGGGCGCCCTCCCGGACGCCCCGTGCTCGCGACCTTGTGTCCGCGTCCCGCCAAAACGGGCGGCACGACGCGCGCTTACTGGTAGCTCACCGTCTGATGGTTGCGGTCCTTCACGACGACGTCGTGCGCGCCGCCCTCGACGATCGAGGTGGCCGAGACGAGCGTGAGGCGCGCCTTCTGCTGCAGCTCCTTGATGGAGAGGGCGCCGCAGTTGCACATCGTCGACTTGATCTTGTAGAGCGTGGCGTTCACGCCGTCCTTGAGCGAGCCCGCGTAGGGCACGTAGGAGTCGACGCCCTCCTCGAAGGCGAGCTTCGAGGCACCGCCGAGGTCATAGCGCTGCCAGTTGCGGGCACGCGCCGAGCCCTCGCCCCAGTACTCCTTCATGTACTGGCCGTTCACGTTCACGCGCGCCGTGGGGCTCTCGTCGAAGCGGGCGAAGTAGCGGCCGAGCATCATGAAGTCGGCGCCCATGGCGAGCGCGAGCGTCATGTGGTAGTCGTAGACGATGCCGCCGTCGGAGCAGACGGGCACGTAGACGCCGGTCTCCTCGAAGTACTCGTCGCGCGCGCGGCACACATCGATGAGCGCCGTGGCCTGGCCGCGGCCGATGCCCTTCGTCTCGCGCGTGATGCAGATGGAGCCGCCGCCGATGCCCACCTTCACGAAGTCCGCGCCGCAGTCGGCGAGGAAGCGGAAGCCGTCGCCGTCCACGACGTTGCCGGCGCCGACCTTGACGTCGTCACCGTAGCAGGCGCGGATCCACTCGATGGTGCGCTTCTGCCACTCGCTGAAGCCCTCGGAGGAGTCGATGCACAGCACATCGGCGCCGGCCTCGAGCAGCAGCGGCACGCGCTTCTCGTAGTCGCGCGTGTTGATGCCCGCGCCCACCATGTAGCGCTTGTTCGCGTCGAGGAGCTCGTTGGGGTTGGACTTGTGGCTGTCGTAGTCCTTGCGAAACACGATGCCCACGAGGTGGTCGTTCTCGTCCACCACGGGCAGGGCGTTGAGCTTGTTGTCCCAGATGACGTCGTTGGCCTTCTTGAGGGTGATGTCCTTGTCGCCCACGATGAGCTGCTCGCGCGGGGTCATGAACGTGGCGACCTTCATGTTCGGGTCGTCGCGGCTGGGGCGGTAGTCGCGGCTCGTCACGATGCCGAGGAGCTTCCCGTGCGCCGTGCCGTCCTCGGTGACGGGCATGGTGGAATGGCCGGTGCGGTTCTTGAGGTCCATGACCTCGGCCATCGTCATGTCGGGCGTGAGGGTGGAGTCGGAGACCACGAAGCCGGCCTTGTGATCCTTCACGGCCTTGACCATGGCCGCCTCGGACTCGGGGGTCTGGTTGCCGTAGATGAAGCTCATGCCGCCCTCGGTGGCGAGCGCGATGCCCATCTCCTCGCCGGAGACGGACTGCATGATGGCCGAGACCATGGGGATGTTCAGGCTGATGGCGGGCTCCTCGCCGCGCTTGTACTTGACGAGCGGGGTCTTGAGGTTCACATTCGTCGGGATGCACTCCGAGGACGAGTAGCCGGGCACCAGCAGGTACTCAGAGAACGTATGGGATTCACCGGGAAAGAACATGGCCATGGATACTCCTCCTCTGGGGTTGGGCGCGATCCAGGGGCGGGCTCAGCGGCGCCGCCTCCACGTCGCGCGTCTTCGCGAATGGGGTCGCCTGACCGAGCGACCTCGCAGGCCATTGTAGCGCAGGCCGGGCGCGGCTCGCGCGACCCTGCCGGGCTGCGAAAAACCTGCACGGAGCGACGGAGGGGCGACGTTCCCCTCCCCTGCATGGCGCGCCGAGGCTACCCGAAAAACGCCTTGAGGCCGATGATGATGAGCACGATGCCGCCCGCGACCTGCGCGTGGCTGCCGAAGCGCGCGCCGAGCCGACGGCCCGCGAAAAGCATCGCGAGGCAGCAGGCGAACGTGGCGACGCCGATCATCCCGCCGTAGAGCACGATGTTCGCGCCGCTCGCCGCGAGCGAGACGCCCACGACGAAGGCGTCGATGGAGGTGGCGACGGCCTCGGCGAGGATCGTGCCATACGTGAGGCGCGTCGTCGCGCAGGCCTCGGGGTCGCGCAGCTCGCGCACGGCCTCGACGATCATCTTCCCGCCCACGAACGCGAGGATCGCGAGCGAGACGATGCCCGCGTACGCCTCGATGACGGGCGCGATGAGCGTTCCGCCGAAGAAACCGGCAATGGGCATGGCCATCTGGAAGAGCGCGAAGAGCACGGGCATGGCGAGCTTCTTGGCAGGAGGCATGTCGGGCTCGCAAAGCGTGTTCGAAAGCGTCACCGCCATGGCGTCCATGGCGAGCGCGATACCCAGAAACAGGCTCTCGATCAGGTTGGCGAGGGTGAATCCCATCATCGTGAATCCCTTCGAACCGGGCACGACGGACGCGCCGCGCACACGATGCAGGCGCGGGCCCGGGGCACCGCGCCGCGATGAGCGTATCGAGCGGGAAGCGGGGCGAGCCCGCGCCGCCTTTACGGCTCGGGGGGATTGCAGAAGAGGCGCAGCGCCTGGTCGAGGCTGTCGACCACATCGATGGGGTCGTCGACGCCGGCATACAGCTGCAGGTAGCAGACCTCGTCCGCATCGACGATCGAGATGGTCGCGCGGGCGTCCTCGATGCTGCGCCGCGCGGCATGGACATGCTCGAAGAGGGCGCGGAGGCGCTCGCAGCGCGCCCGGGGCGCCTCATCGCAGCTGCCCGTGAGGCAGAAGCCCACGACCGATCCGAACCCGTGCTCCAGCGTGCGTGCGGCGACGGCGCGGTCGGGATGCGTCGCGAGGCCCGGGTAGCGCACGCAGCCCACGGCCGGGTGGCAGGACAGGTAGGAGGCGATGGCGCGGGCATGGTCGAAGCTCGCCTGCTCGCGCTCGGCGAGGGTATCGAGCGCGGCACTGAGGGCGGCGACGTCGGACGTGCCCGGGGCGCAGGCGGCGGACGCGGCGCCCGGCGCGCCCAGCCCGAAGGAGAGGAGGCGGTAGGCGTCCTCGGCGGCAGGGTTCACCGACCGACGGCGGCCATGCGCCACCTGGGAACGGGCGACGGATACCGCGACGAGCGGCGTGGAGAGCATACCCGGCGCCATGCCTTCGAGCGCCTCGACCACGATGAGCGCCCCCTGGGCGAGCGGCCGGCAGCCGAAGGGCGTGGGCAGGGTGTTGTCGATCACGAGGATGGCGCCGACCCTTTGCGCCGCGGCGGCGAGCGCGCGGATATCGGCCACGCGCAAAGTCGCGGCGTCGATCGAGGGCGCGAACCAGAAGAGCCGCCCGGACGAGATGCCCGCGGGATGCGCGTACGAGGCGGGAGACCCCTGCGGGACGAGGCGGTCGCGCTCGGCCTGCTCGGCATCGACCAGCTCTGAGGCGGCGAAGAACGCCTGGGGTGTGAGCTCGTCGGCGAACGAGAGGTGCTGCCAGCGGAACAGCTCTGCCAAGCGCGCGCGACCCGCGCCCGAGAACGCCACGATGCGGTCGTGCGCGCCGACGATCCCCGTCTGCGCGAGCACATCGGCGCCGTCGCCCGCCCGCACGATCCACGAGGCGCGCGCACCGTGGGCAGCCGCGTACCTGTCACAAAGCTCACTCAGTTGCTGCGACATGCACTCCCCCTTCTTTAGCGCGACCCGACCAGTATACCGACAAGCGCCGCCCGCTGCCAACGTCATGGGCCGCGGTATAACCGGGCGCGCGGGAAGCTCACCGTATACCGACACCAAACGGCCGCTCGACACCCAGCGCCCAAGCCCGCGCTCGCGCGGGTACAATGCCGAAAACCCACACGCCCCGCGCCGATGCGCGCTGCCGGGTAAGGAGGAGGCCGCTATGGACGCGAAATCCCCTATGAACGAGGGCGCTCACATCGTCCTTCGCATGGTAGCCTGGGTCGCGGCGGGACTTGCGAGCATCGTGCTCGCATTCGCCCTCATCTATACGGCGCTCTTCCTCATCTACCCGTACAACCTTCCCGTCACGATCGCCGACCTGCGCGAGACTCCCGAGCTCTCGGACTACGAGGTGGTGGGCATGACGAGCAGCAACGCGCGGCTCCGTGAACCGGTGGGGACGCTCGCGCAGTTCCTTGATACCGACCGCACCCTGGGCGGCGGGCGCGAGTACGCGCTCGTACGCGACGCAGCGGGCGGCCTCTACGTTGTCGGCATCGAGGCCTGCCCGCTCCTCGCGCGCTGGCGCGTCGCCGGAGCGTCGAAGACCCCCATCTCGGGGTCGGGAGAAGAGCGCCTGCGCATCGACAAGCCCCTGTTCTCCCACGATGAGGTCACGGTGCGCGACGGGAAGCAGATCGCTCTCACGCGCAACGGCCACACCATCGTCAATGATGGAAGCGTCCGCCTCATCATTGTCGGCATCGTGGCGATCGCCCTGTTCGCGGGCGGGTACCAGATCGCGCATCGCGTGCGGCGACGCAAGCATCGAGCAGACGGAAAACCGGACGGCGGCGCGGAGCAGCACGCATAGAAACGACGGGCGCCCCCGGCGGCAAACCGAGGGCGCCCGCATGCGTCGAGGATGAGTCAATTGAACCCGTCCCCATTGACTCAGCGAGTCAAATGAACCCGTCCCCATTGACTCCTAGCGGCGCTCGGCAATCTCGTCCTTCACGTCGGCGATGAACTCGGTGAGCTCGCGCACGTGCGTCTCGTTCGAGCGGTCGCGCACGGAGATGTTGCCGGCCTCGACCTCCTGCTCGCCCAGGATGAGCATGTAGGGCGGGCGGTCGATGTTGCGCGCCTCGCGGATCTTGTAGCCGATCTTCTCGTCGCGCTCGTCGAGCACGGCGCGAATGCCGGCGGCCTCGAGCGCGTCGGTCACGCTGCGCGCGTAGTAGCGGCTCTTCTCGGACACGGGCAGCACCTTCACCTGCACCGGCGCGAGCCACGTGGGGAACTTGCCCGCGAAGTGCTCGATCAGGATGCCGATGAAGCGCTCGATGGAGCCGAAGCACACGCGGTGCAGCATGATGGGGCGCTGCTTGGAGCCGTCGGCGTCGGTGTACTCGAGGTCGAAATTGAGCGGCATCTGGAAGTCGAGCTGCACGGTGCCGCACTGCCAGGTGCGGCCGAGCGAGTCCTCGAGGTGGAAGTCGATCTTGGGGCCGTAGAAGGCGCCGTCGCCCTCGTTCACCACGTAGTCCTTGCCCAGGCGCTCGAGCGCCTCGCGCAGGCCCGCCTCGGCGCGCTCCCAGTCCTCATCGGAGCCCATGGAATCCTCGGGGCGCGTGGAGAGCTCGAGGTGGTAGGTGAAGCCGAACTTCTGGTACACCGAGTCGATGAGGTTCACCACGCCCACGATCTCGTCCGTGAGCTGGTCGGGGCGGACGAACAGGTGCGCGTCGTCCTGGTTGAAGCAGCGCACACGGAACAGGCCGTGCAGCGCGCCGCGCATCTCGTGGCGGTGCACGAGGCCGATCTCGCCGGCGCGGATGGGCAGCTCACGGTAGCTGTGCGGGCGGGACTTGTACACGAGCACGCCGCCCGGGCAGTTCATGGGCTTGATGCAGTACTCCTCGTCATCGATGATGGTGGAGTACATGTTGTCCTTGTAGTGGTCCCAGTGGCCGGAGGTCTCCCACAGGCTCTTGCTCATGATCTGCGGGGTCGAGATCTCCACGTAGCCGGCCTTGTGATGGATCTCGCGCCAGTAATTCAGCAGCTCGTTCTTCAAGATCATGCCGTTCGGCAGGAAGAACGGGAAACCCGGTGCCTCGTCGCGCATCATGAAGATGTCCATCTCGCGGCCGATCTTGCGGTGGTCGCGCTTCTTGGCCTCCTCGATGAGGCGCAGGTGCTCGTCGAGCTCCTCCTTCGTGGCGAAGGCCGTGCCGTTCACGCGGGTGAGCATCTTGTTGTCCTTGTCGCCCTTCCAGTAGGCGCCCGAGACGCCCGTGAGCTTGAAGGCCTTGAGCGCCTTGGTGTAGGTGAGGTGCGGGCCCACGCACATGTCGATGTACTCGCCCTGCTGGTAGAAGGTGATGCGGGCGTCATCCGGCAGGTCGCCGATGTGCTCGACCTTGTACTTCTCGCCGCGCTCCTCCATGAGGGCGATGGCCTCCTCGCGCGGGAGCTCGAAGACCTGGAACTTGAGGTTCTCCTTCACGATCTTCTTCATCTCGGCCTCGATGGCGGGGAAATCGTCCTCGGAGATCTTCTGGCCCTCGGGCAGGTCGATGTCGTAGTAGAAGCCGTTATCCGTGGCGGGGCCGTAGGCGAAGTCCGCCTCGGGGTAGAGGCGCTTCACGGCCTGCGCCATGATGTGCGCCGCGCTGTGCCGCACCACATGGGTGACCTCGTCAGTCGGGCACTCGTCCACATGGCCGTCGTTGTATAGAACCTTCATTGCTCGCTCCTCGATGATCGGATGATGGATGGTCGAAAACAAAAAGCGCCCGGCCGAAGGGCACGAGCGGCATGTGGCGCCTGCCCCTGGCGCGAGGCCAGCGGGATGGACAGACGCCTAGATAGTCTGAGTTCGGATACCTTGTTCAAGCAAGCGGCGAATCACGCGCTCGATCCTTTCCTCGCGAACAGGTACAGGTTTACCACAACCGGGCGGCGTTGCCCATACCCAACGGGCAACCCGACCCCCGCGCCATAAAGAAAGCCCCCGCGCGCGGGGGCTTCCGAAACCTTACTGGATGTGCGTCCGGCAGTACGGGCACACCTTCCAATGCGCGTCGAGCGGGCGATGGCAGCTGGGGCAGACGTTGCGCACCTGCGTGTTGCACACGGGGCACACGACGAAGTCCTTCTCGATGGGCGAGCCGCAGCGCGGGCAGGTGCCGTACTGGGCGAGCTGGCGCTCGCGCAGCGCCATGTCGAGCTCCTGCTCCTCGCGGTCGGCGAGGTAGGTGCTCGGGCGCAGGACGTTGTAGGCGATGAGGCCGACGAACGGGATGAGCGCGAGCAGCCCCCACGCCCAGAAGTACTGCGAGCCGCGGCGCCGCGCGTCGATGAAGACGTAGACGACAGACAGCACGTACAGTGCGACGATGAACGCGAGGAAGAGATAGATGACGAACATGACCTGCGGCGTCATGAGCTCCTGGATATATTCCATCATGAGCGATCAATACCTTTCAGCTGCTCGAACGCGAACGGGCGTATACCAATATGGCATTGTATACCAAACGGTGGATATCCAACACCCGGGATGAAATCACCATGCCGCGAAGCGCGCGGCAACCTCGCCGGCGAGCGTGATGGTGCCGGCGGCGACGATGGCCTCGCCCGCGCGCGTGACGGCGTCGAGCGCCTCGGTGACCGAGGCATGCGTCGCGACGAGGTCTTCCGGCGGGCGCCCCTCGCGCGCGAGCTCGTCGGCGACGAGAGCGGCGAGCTCCCGGACGGGACGGGCGCGGGGCGAGTCCGTCTGCGTCACGCGCACGTGCGGAAAGGCCGGGACGAGGGCGCGCACGATGCCCTCGGCGTCCTTGTCCGCGAGCGCCGCGATGAGGAGCGTGGGGCGCTCGGCGCGCGCAGGCTCGATCTCCCCCACCGACGATATGAACGAGGCGCACGACTGCGGGTTATGGCAGGCGTCGATGAGCACGAGCGGCTCGCGGCGCACGACCTCGAAGCGGCCGGGCGTGGGGCAGGCGGCGAGGCTGCGCGCGAGCGCCCCCGCGTCGAGCGGCCGGTCGAGGTAGCGCTCGGCGAGCTGGATGGCGCATGCGGCGTTCTGCGCCTGGTAGAGCGGCTTTACGAGGGCGGCCTCGTAGGCGGCGCGACGCGTGCGCACCTCGACGCGGAGCTCGTCGCCGAGCGTCGCCGGCTCGTGGAGCACACGGAAGACGGGCATATCCGGGACGACGCCGGTCTCCGCGCAGCGCCCGCGCATGATCGGCCAGACCTCGGGCTGGTGCACCCCCTCGCCGAGCACCGCGAAGCGCCCCGGTTGGATGACGGCCGCCTTCTCGCCTGCGATCTGGGCGAGCGTGTCGCCCAGGATGCGCATATGGTCGAGGCCGATGCCCGTGACCGCCACGCCCACGGGGTTCGTGGCGCTCGTCGCATCCCAGCGACCGCCGAGCCCCACCTCGAGCACGGCGACATCGACCTCGGCCTCGGCGAAGATGACGAGCGCGGCCACGGTGAGCAGGTCGAAGGGCGTGATGGTGTAGGTCGCGAGACCCGCGTGCTGCCGGCGGGCGTTCACGCGCCGGCCCGCCTCGAAGGCCGCCGACACGCCGTGGGCGAAGGCCGCATCCGAGACGACGCGGCCGCAGACCTCCATGCGCTCCGGGTAGCGCACGAGGTGCGGTGAGGTGTAGAGCGCCGTGCGGAGCCCCTCGCCCGCGAGGATCGCCGCCGCGAAGCGCGTCGTGGAGCTCTTCCCGTTCGTCCCGGCGACCTGGAGCACGTCGAAGTGCTTGTCCGGGCGGTCGAGCTCGTCGAGTATGTCGACCACGGTCTCGAGCAAGGGGCCGGCGTCACCGGGGATGGTCCCCGTGTCCGCCGCGCGCCGCACGGCCTCCTCGAAGGGGAGCTCGGGCACCGCGAAGGGCGGGGTATACGGGGATGCTTGGGAGCTATGCGTCATCGGGCAACAGGGCTTTCTGTCGATCGTCGGGACGGGATGCGAGCGCACGGGGCGCGGGCGGCATGGGGGCGCTTCGCTGGGCACCGCACGGGGCATGGGCGGCACGCGCGCATCCTCGCAGGAGGCCGCGCACCGAAACATGCTGCCCGCCGATGGTACCGCAACTCGGATGCTGCTTACACCCTCAGCCATAGGAGCCAATTTCGAGCACATTTTGGGGGCAGAAGTGCTCGAATTTGGCTCCGAGCGTCATTCGTCCCGCATGCCCCGTATGTCCCGTATGCCCCGTATCTGCGCGGGTTGTGCCGACGCGAGCACGCGCGCCTCCGTGACGACGAGGTCCACCGGCACGTCGTGCGCATCGACGGCGCCAAGTGCCCGCAGGCTCTCGACGAGCTGCGCCTCGCGGCAGAGCCCCACGGACACACCGGGGAACGCGGACAGGAACGCATCGAAGTAGCCGCCGCCATACCCCAGGCGAAAGCCCCGGGCATCGAAGGCGAGGCCGGGTACCACGGCGAGGGCGTCGGCGCGCGCGGAAAGGTCGAGCTCGCGCGCGGGGTCTTCAGCGGGTTCGAGCACGCCGCGCGGGCCGCGCGCAAGGCCTGCCAGGGACGTGACGGCGTACCAGCGCATCGCGCGGGTACCGGGCACGCAGCGCGGCAGCGCGACCATCTTGCCCGCCGCCCATACGCGCTCGATGATGGCGCGCGTCTCCACCTCCGTGCCAAAGGAGAGGTACGGCGCGATGACGCGCGCGGCCTGAAATGCCGGCAGGTCGAAAAGGCGCGCTGCGATGGCGCTGTCGGCGGCGGCGCGCTCAGCGGCCGAGCGGCGCGCCCTAAGCTCCTTGCAGCGCGCACGGAGGCCGTCCTTGCCCTCGCGGGCCGCCTCCACCTCGTCCGGCGTGCGCACGAGGGCTTTCAGATGAGCTTCCCGGATCAAGGCATCTCCCCCAAGCGAAATGATAAAATCCAGCCTGTCTGGTTTTTATCATTTACAGGCCGAGCAGGCGAAGCGCCTCCTCGCGCGTCTTGATATCCTTGCGGAACGCGCCGCGCACGGCGGAGGTCATGGTAAGGGCGCCCGCGCTCTTCACGCCGCGCATCGTCATGCACATGTGCTCCGCCTCGAGCACGACGAGCACCCCCTGGGGATCGAGCTCCTCCATGAGGGCGTCGGCGATCTGCGAGGTCAGGCGCTCCTGCAGCTGCAGACGGCGGGCGAACCCCATCACGCACCGCGCGATCTTGGAGAGGCCGGTGATGCGGCCGCCGCGCGGGATGTAGGCCACATGCGCGCGGCCGGTGAACGGCAGGATGTGGTGCTCGCAGAGCGAGGAGAACGGGATGTCGCGGACGATGACCATGTCGTCGCTCTCGGACTCCTGGAACTGCTTGCGCAGGTGGTGCGCCGGGTCGTCGTCGTATCCGCCCAAGACCTCCTCGGCGGCGCGCGCCACCCGGTTCGGCGTCTCCGTGAGGCCGGGCCGGTCGGGATCCTCGCCCACCGCGATCAGGAACTCGCGAATCGCGCGCTCCGCACGCGCCCTGTCGACTGCCATCCTCTAGCCCCTCTCGCTCGCATGGCCTGTGCCGCGCCGGTATCGAAACGAGCCACCCATTGTAGCGCTCATCCACGCGCGCCGCAGCGCCCGGCGGCCCATTCCGCCGATACGCCGTAAAACGGAGACAAACGCCCTATTCGCCCTATTCGGATGCTGCCGCGGCGCACGAGCGCTCGGCGGCCGTGACGACGTGCTGGGCGAGCACCGCCGTCGTCACCGCGCCCACGCCGCCGGGAACCGGGGTGATCGCGGCGACGATGGGCTCGACCTCGTCGAAGGCGACGTCGCCCACGAGCTTGCCCGCGGCCTCGTCCCAGTTGATGCCAACGTCAACCACCGCCTGGCCGGGAGCCGCGGCGTCCGCGCCCACGGTGCCCGCATGGCCGGCAGCGACCACGAGCACCTCGGCGCCACGGCAGGCGGCGGCGAGGTCGCGGGTCCTCGTGTGGCACATGGTCACAGTGGCGTGGCGGGCTTGGAGCATCATCGCGACCGGTTTGCCGATGACGAGCGAGCGCCCCACGACCGTCACCCGCGCGCCCTCGAGCGCGATGCCGGAGCGCTCGAGCAGCTCGATCACCGCCTCGGCCGTGCAGGGAGGAAAGCCCGTCGGCTCGTTGGCGAACACGCCGTAGAGCGAGCCCTGCGTGATGCCGTCCACGTCCTTCGCGGGGTCGAGCGCCGCGCACGCGGCCGCCTCGTCAAGCGTGGCGGGAAGCGGGCGGAACATGAGGCACCCGTGGATGGCGGGGTCTGCGTTCACCCGGCCGATCACCGCGAGCAGCTCCCCCTGCGTGCAGTCCGCGGGGAGGACGAAGCGCTCGACGGCGATGCCCACCTTCTCCGCGCGCTTGCAGGCGCCGCGCTCGTAGGAGAGGTCGTCCGGGCGCTCGCCCACGCGCACGATGGCGAGCGTGGGCATGACGCCCCGCGCCTTGAGCGCCTCGACCCGCGCCGTGAGCTCCCCGGTGATGGCGGCGGCGACGGGCACGCCGCGCAGCAGCTCCGCCATGGCTATCCCCTTCCCCGGATATGGTCGGTCACGCGCGCGGCAAGCGCCTCGGCGCGCGGGATGTAGGCCTCGAGCAGGCCGTCCGCCTCGCGCTCGAGCGCCTCGGCATAGGCGCGGTCGGTGAGCGCGCTCGTGTTCACGAAGACGTTGACGCTCGCCGCGCGGAGCGCCGCCGCGCCGAGCACCGCGCCGCACCCCACGTCGGAGAGGAGCATCGGGCTGCATATGCCGCCCATCTCCTCGAGCAGCTCGATGACGCGCGCGCAGACCCGCATGGTCTCGATGGGCGCCGAGCACGCCGTCTTGGTGGCGACCTCGAGCACCTGGGCGCGGGCGGGATCCTCTTTCGGCATACGGTAGGCGCGCGAGACCGGCTCGAATGCCGCCGCGTCCGCCTCGATGAGACCGATGAGCTCGTGGCGCAGGCCCTCGGCCTCCGCAAGGATGCGCTGCACGTCGTCTTCGACGGCGGCGAAGCGCTTCTTGCCCGCGGTGAAGTTTCCCGCCATCGAGCAGAGCGCGGCGCCGAGCGCCCCGACGAGCGCCGACGCGCCGCCGCCACCGGGCACGGGGAGCTTGGCCGCCAGGTCCGCGGCGAACGCGCGGCAGCTGAGGTCGGCGATCGACCCCTCAGCCGTATGGGTACCGGTCATGGAACCTCCCTAGCTCCTTCCGCATCACCCCGTGATGCACCACGCGCCGCGACCCACCCACCGCAGGCCACCCCTCATATAAAAACCAAAGCCTCCCACCCCGCCCTGCCGAAGGTGCCCCCTCCGAGCAGCCCGAGGTGTCGCGCGGCGAGCACCCGCGCCGTACATGCACGTCACCTCAGGCCTTCCGCCGGATTATCCCGCGGGGCGATTCCGCAGCGAAGCGAGGACAAGCCCCGCGGGAAATCCGACGGGAGGCCGACAGGAGGAACGTCCTAGAACAGCCCGGTAATCACGCCGTTCTCGTCCACGTCGATCTTCTCGGCCGCCGGCACCTTCGGCAGGCCGGGCATCGTCATGATGTCGCCCGTGAGCGCCACGACGAAGCCCGCGCCGGCGGAAACCTTGAGGTTGCGCACCGTGATGCGGAAGTTCTCGGGCGCGCCGAGCTTCGTCTGGTCGTCGGTGAAGGAGTACTGCGTCTTCGCCACGCAGACCGGCAGGTTGCCGAAGCCGTTGTCCTTCAGCTGCTTGAGCTGGCGCTTCGCGGCGGGCGTGTAGTCCACGCCGTCCGCATGGTAGATCTTGGTGGCGATGGCCTCGAGCGCCTCCTCCACCGGAACGCCCGTCTCATAGGAGTACGTGAACGCGTGCGGCTGCTCGCAGAGGCGCATGACCTCGGTCGCGAGCGCCTCGCCGCCTGCGCCGCCCTTCGCCCACACCTCGGAGAGCGCGACGTTCACCCCGAGCTCGCGGCACTTCCGCTCCACGAGTGCGAGCTCCGCCTCCGTATCCGTGGGGAACGCGTTGATGGCGACGACGCACGGCAGTCCGTACACGTCGCGGATGTTCGACACGTGGCGCAGCAGGTTCGGCAGGCCCGCCTCGAGCGCCTCGAGGTTCTCGGTCGAGAGCTCGGCCTTCGGCACGCCGCCGTTGTACTTGAGGGCGCGCACCGTGGCGACGATCACCACCGCGTCCGGGTCGAGCCCGGCCATGCGGCACTTGATGTCGAGGAACTTCTCCGCACCCAGGTCGGCGCCGAAGCCCGCCTCGGTCACCACGTACTCGCCGAGCTTGAGAGCACACTCGGTGGCCTGCACGGAGTTGCAGCCGTGGGCGATGTTGGCGAAGGGGCCGCCGTGCACGAAGGCGGGGGTGTGCTCGAGCGTCTGCACGAGGTTCGGCTTGATGGCGTCCTTGAGCAGCGCCGCCATGGCGCCCTGCGCATGCAGGTCGGAGGCGGTGACGGGCCTGCCGTCGTAGGTGTAGGCCACGACCATGCGGCCCAGGCGCTCCTTCAGGTCCATGAGGCCGCTCGCCAGGCAGAAGGCGGCCATGACCTCGGAGGCGACGGTGATGTCGAAGCCGTCCTCGCGCGGCACGCCCTGCGCCTTGCCGCCGAGGCCGTCCACGATATGGCGGAGCTGCCGGTCGTTCATGTCGACGGCGCGCTTCCACACGATCTGCTTCGGGTCGATGCCGAGCGCGTTGCCCTGCTGGATGTGGTTGTCGAGCATGGCCGCGAGCAGGTTGTTCGCCGCGCCGATGGCATGGAAGTCGCCGGTGAAGTGCAGGTTGATGTCCTCCATGGGAACGACCTGCGCATACCCGCCGCCGGCCGCGCCGCCCTTGATGCCGAAGACGGGGCCGAGCGACGGCTCGCGCAGCGCGAGCACGGCCTTCTTGCCCAAGCGCGAGAGCGCGTCCGCCAGGCCCACCGACGTCGTGGTCTTGCCCTCGCCCGCGGGCGTGGGGTTGATGGCGGTCACGAGCACGAGTTTCGCCTTCCGCGGCAGGTCGCGCAGGGCATGGATGTCGACCTTGGCCTTGTACGTCCCGTAATGCTCGAGCTGCTCCTCATGAAGGCCCACCTTCGCGGCGACCTCGGAGATGGGAAGCATCTCCGCTTCCTGGGCGATCTCGATGTCGGACTTGTATGCTGCCATGTGCGCTCCCCTCACTCTAGAACGTGCGCTCCCATCGTATCCCATTCCGCCGCGCGGGACGCGCTCGCGCGGCCGCACACCCAAACAGTAAAAAACCGGGCATGCGAGCCCTCGCTGCCGACGCATGAAGGCCTGAACGGACACAGTCCCCTATGCTCCCCGCACCCATCCTCACCCGCTGGTTGACGGGAGCGGAAAATGCCGCTGAGCTGGGACGGCGCTTGAGGATACCGATAGAATGGGCGACCGCTGATATTCGTTTTGCAGCGAGGCTGAACCAATGCTGAACTGAGGAGGAACCGTGAATCTCACGAGGAGGTCATTCGGTGCGCTCGCGCTCGCCGCGGGGCTGCTTCCCATCCAGGCGGCGCTTTCCGGTTGCGCGGGCGGCGCACGGGCTGGATCGGGCAGCGCGCCCGCGAAGCCGCTCGATACGGGCACGGCGCTCCGCGCCGGCGTGCGCGCGGACGTCATGGGCTTCGGGTATCTGAACGAGGAGACGGGCAAGTACTACGGGCTCGAGATCGACCTGGTGCGCGAGCTTGCCGAGCGCGTGGGCTACGACGACGTGGAGTTCGTGACCGTCACGCCCGACGACCGCAAGGAGATGCTCCTATCCGGCGAGATCGACCTCATCGCCGCGTGCTACTCCATCGCGAGCACGCGTCTCGAGAACTTCGATTTCTCGCCCGCCTACTACACCGACCACGTCATCGCCGTCGTCCAGAACTCGTCCCTCATCACCACGATCGAGGACATGCGCGGGCGCACCTTCGGCACCATGGCCGGCGCGAACGCCGCCCCGCTGCTCAACGCGAAGCTTCAGGAGATCGGCTTCAGCGCGGGCACGGACAAGATCTTGGGAGGCGCGGACCTCGACGTCCAGTTCGATACGTGGCGCCTCCTGCAATTCCCGAGCTACCAGGAGCTCTCCGACGCGCTCGAGGAGGGCGTCGTGGACGCGATGGTGCTCGACGGCGCCATCGCCAAGACCTACATGAACGACAAGCGCGCCATCATCGAGGGCTTCGAGGTCGCCGAGCAGTTGTTCGGCATCGCCACCCAGAAGGGTTCCGCGCTCTCCGCGCCCGTGGCCGAGGCCGTGCAGGCGATGCTCGACGACGGCACCGTCGAGGCCCTGACCGACAAATGGAACTAGGAGGAGCCGATGCAGATGTCTCGTAAGCTCAAGCGCAAGATCGTCCTGCTCGTCGCCGTCGTCGCGGCGAGCATGGTCGCGATGGGCATCCTCCTGTCCCAGATGCAGCAGAGCCTCTCCCTCGCGAGCTACACCGCCGAGATGGACGAGGAGGCGGCGCAGCTGGAGGCCGTCCTCGCCGCGGCCGAGGAGGAGAACGCCCAGAACAAGGAGACCTTCGACGCCATCTACCAGTCGAAGGCCCAGACGGTCGCGTTCATGGCGGCCAACGACACCGGCTTCGCGGCGACCGACGCCAAGATGCGCGAGTACCAGCAGCTCCTCGATGTCGACAACATCCTGGTCGTGGACGCCGACGGCGCCATCGTGGCCGAGGCCGCCGAGACGCACGCGGACTTCTCCTATGCGCGCTTCAACTACCTGCGGGAATGCCTGTCCACCGGCGAGCCCTCGCGCGCCGTGGAGATCGAGCTGCCCGACGAGGACTGGCTCGCGCGCTACTACGCCGCCCGCCTCGATGCCGACACCATGGTCGTGATCGAGCAGAGCCCCGTCGAGCTCCGCGAGCTCGTGGAGGACACCGGGTCGCTCGCGAGCGTCCTCGGCAACATCTCCGTGGGCCAGGGTGGCTACGTGTTCGCGCTCTCCGCCCAGACCTACGTCATCGAATACCACCCGGACGCCGCGCTCGTGGGCGCGGACGCCCTCGACGCGGGCATCGACGTCACCGACCTCGAGGACGGCGCCACGACCTGGATGACGCTCGACGGCCAGGAGCTCTACTGCCGCGTGAGCCTCATCGGCGACACCTACTACATCTGCGCCATCCCGGCGAGCGACATGGCCTCGGCGCGCACGGTCACCGTGGCCGTGATCCTCTTCGTGTTCTTCGTCGTCATGGCGACCGTCGCGCTCTACGGCGTCTTCGTCCTGCGCGACCGGGAGCGCCACGGGGGCGCGGGCACGGCGGGGAGCTCCGCGCCGTCGCGGCGGCTGCGCTTCGACGCCTCGATCGGGCGGCGCACCGCGGTGCTCGCCCTGACCGGCCTCATCGCGATCGTCATCGTCTCCCTCTACATGCAGACGCTCTTCGCGCTCTCCTCCCAGTCGGTGGCCAACAAGGATCGCGCGGCCTCCATCGCCGAGACCATCGAGCGCACGAACGAGCGCGCCGACGACCTCACCGAGCAGTACAACGAGCGCTACCTCTCGAAGGCGCGCGCGGCCGCCTACATCCTCGAGCAGAACCCGGCGCTCGCCGAGAAGCAGAAGCTGCAGGAGCTCGCCGACGCGCTGCAGATCGTGAACGTCTACGTCTTCGACCTCAACGGCGATATGGTGGCATCCAACGCGCCCTATGAGCACTTCTCGCTTTCCGAGGACCCCGACGACCAGTCCTACGCCTTCCGCCAGCTGCTGCAGGGCGTGGACGAGTACATCCAGGAGCCCATGCCGGACGACACCACGGGGGCGCTCCGCCAGTACATCGGCATCGCGACCTATGACGAGGCGGGCTTCGTCGACGGGTTCGTGCAGATCGGCATCCGCTCGAGCCGCCTCGAGACGCTCCTTGAGAGCGTGCAGATCGACCGCGTGCTCGATGGCGTCCAGGCGGGCGCCGGCGGCTTCGCCTTCGCGGTGAGCAAGGCGGACGGCACCATCGCGTATTACCCCGACCCCTTGGTGCAGGGGAAGGCCGCGACCGCCGTGGGCCTCGCCGAGGGCCAGCTCAAGGGCGGCTACGACGACTACCTCACCGTGAACGGCGAGACCTACTACGCCTCCTCGGTCGAGACGGACGATTACTACGTCTACGTCGCCGGCCCCGAGGGCGAGCTCATGGCGCAGCGCCTGCCGCTCACCCTGGCGACCGTGGGCATCGCCGCCGTCTGCATGGCGCTCGTCTTCTGCATCATCTCCATCGACGCGGCCGCGCCCGAGGCCACGGGCGCCGCGCAGGACGCCGACGGGCGCGTCTTCGACATCGAGACCCCCTCGGGACGCCGCGCGCGCACCGAATCCGCCGCGAGCCGCTGGCTCAGCCGCTCGTTCGACTGGGACGAGATGACGCCCGAGCAGAAGCTCGCCTTCGTCCTGCGCATCTTCATGGGCTTCGCGGTGCTCGCGGTGTTCATCTCGGTGCTCTTCCGCGACGCGATCTTCGGCAGCGACTCCGTCTTCGGCTACATCCTGGGCGGCGGCTGGGAGCGCGGGCTCAACATCTTCGCCATCACGGCGAGCATCATGACCGCCTGCGTGATCTTCACCGTCTCCTGGATCGTCCAGAAGCTGCTCCACCTGCTCTCGACCGTGCTCTCCGCCCGCGGCGAGACCGTCTGCCGCCTGCTCGTGAGCCTCACGAAGTACGGAGCGATCCTCGGCACGCTCTACTGGTGCCTGGCCACCGTGGGTGTGGACACCGCGACGCTCCTCGCGAGCGCGGGCCTGCTCACGCTCGCCATCAGCTTCGGCGCGAAAGACCTCGTGACCGACCTGCTCTGCGGTCTGTTCATCATCTTCGAGGGCGAGTTCCGCGTGGGCGACACCATCTCGGTGGGCGGCAACACGGGCACCGTCATGGAGATCGGCATCCGCACCACCAAGATCAACGACGGCAGCGACAACGTCATCGTGCTGCGCAACAGCGCCATCTCGAACGTGGTGAACCGCACGAAGCTCGACTCCTTCGCCGTCATCGACGTCGACATCGCCGTGGGCGAGGACCTGCCCTATCTGGAGACCATCCTCGAGCGCGAGCTGCCGAGCATCGCAGCGCGCCAGCCCCTGGTGCTCGACGGCCCGTTCTACCGCGGCGTGGTGGCGCTCACGGGTTCCACGATGACCCTGCGCATCATGGCGCGCTGCTCAGAGCGGAACCGCGGCGCGCTCGAGCGCAACCTCAAGCGCGAGATGCGCCTCATGCTCACGCGCTACGGCATCGCCCCCTACCAGCAGCAGTTCACGCACGAGGACGCACAGGACATCCTCGACGACCCGAACGAGGTCGAGGAGCTCGAGCAGGCCGACGAATTCGTGGAGCGCCAGGGCGCGTCCATCGACAAGCTCGAGGGCACAGAGCAGAGCTAACCGCGCCGGCCGAGGTGCATGAACGCACGAGCGCCGCCCGTCCCGACTGGCATCGGGGCGGGCGGCGCTTCGTTTTACGGCGTGGGAAGGCCGGGTTTCGGGGAGACGCGGTTGCGGCGACGCTACGATCCGGCGGCGAACGCGGCCATGAACTGGGGGAACTCTTTGAGCATGAAGCGCTCGAGGGCGCGGTAGCGATCGCTCTTGAAATCGCGGGCGGTGATGGCGCACACGGGCACGCTCAGGGCACCCGGCTCGTCGATGCGCAGCAGCCTGCCGTCGGGCACCGCGGAAAGGCTCTGGATGCCCACGCCGAACGCATAGCCCCGCTCCTCGAGCACGAGGTGCTCGAACGCCTCCTGGGAGCGCACGACGCGCACCGGCGAAGCCAGGCCGTGCGCGCGGTAGCGGTTGAGGATGGTCTCGTTGAAGTCGTCGAGGCCACTCGCATGGCACACGGGGTACGGCGCGAGGTCCGCGAGTGTAACGGAACCGCGGACGGCGAGCGGGTGGGAGCCCGTGACGAACGCGCCCGTGGGAAGCGAGCCGAACACGGTGGCGTCGCAGCGCGCGTCCTCGTACTCCCCCACCGCGATGAGGACGTCGAGCTCATGCGAGAGCAGGTGCGGGATGGCATCGGCGCCCGAGCAGATGCCCACGCTCACCGCCATGCCGAGCCTGCCGGACAGGAAGCGCTCGAGCCCGCGGCACACGGCGACATGGTTGTTGAACGACGGCACGGCGATGAGGATGCTGAGCGCGTCGCGCTCCCGGGGAAGCTCGTCCCGGCTCGCGCGGACGAAGGCCTCCGCCTCGTCGAACGCGACGACCGCCCGCTGGGCGCGCTCCTGGAACCGATGCGCTTGGGTGGTGGCGATGACACCCTTGTTCTTGCGGAGGAAGAGCGGCCGTCCGACCTCATCCTCGAGCGCGGCAAGCGCCTTCGAGACGGCCTGGACCGACACGCCCTCCTCGCGCGCCGCAGCCGAGAACGTGCCCGCCTTCATGACGGAGCAGAAATAGCGAAGTTGTTGAATGTTCATAGACGCAACCACCATGGCATCCGCCGGCATACGCCAAGCGGATCGTCAGCAACCGATACAGAGCCGCACATAATTGTACGAAAGCCCCGGTCAGGGATGCGTCCTTGCGCTACCGTCAACCGCTGTTTGATAACAACCGGCCTATCTGGGTGGTGCAGACGGCCGCTCCGGATGAACAAAGCGTCGCATAGCTCGGTAGTGGGGCCGGATTTCAGCCTTGACTATCGAGATATGCGACGCTTTCTGCCGCGCTCAGCGAAGCACGCGAACCGATCCGCGAGAACGGCGCGGCGCCCGCGTTAGGCGAAGTCGGCGAGCTGGGCGGCGAGCGCCTCGAGCTGCGCCTCGAGCTCCTCCGCGCGCTCGCGCTTCTTGGCCACGACATCGGGCGCGGCCTTGGCGATAAAGCCCTCGTTCGCAAGGGTCTTGCGCACGCCGGCAAGCTCCTTCTCGGCCTTTGCGATGGTCTTCTCGATGCGCGCGCGCTCGGCCGCGAAGTCCACAAGGTCGCCCACGAACACGTAGGCGTCGAAATCGGGGCCGGTGAGCACGATCGAGCCCGCGGGCTTCTCGGCGATCTCGTCGGTCGTGATGCCGAGCTGCCCCACGCGCGCGAACATGCAGATAAACGCCCCCATGCCGTTGATGGCATCGGCGACCTCCTGCGACGTCGCGCGGATGGTCACGTCGAGCTGCTCCTTGGGGCTGATGCGGTAGCGGGCGCGCGTCGAGCGCACGTCCGTCACCACGGCGCGCGCGAGCTCGAAGGCGTGCTCGCCCGCGTCGTCGATGTAGGCGGCGAAGCGCTCGGGCTCCGGCCACTCGGCCACCATGAGCGCAGCGGCCTTCTCGCCCTCCCCCGTCTCGGGGTCGATGTCGAGCCAGCTCACCGGCATGACGTCCCAGATGGCCTCGGTCGCGAACGGCATGAGCGGGTGCATGAGGCGCAGGCTCGTGTCGAGCACGAAGATGAGGTTGCGCTGCGCCTGCAGGCGCTCGGCGGCGCCGTCCTCGCCCTGGCCGTTCAGCCGCGTCTTCGTGACCTCGATGTACCAGTCGCACACCTCGTTCCAGAAGAAGCTCTGGACGGTGCGCGCCACGTCGCCGAAGGCGTAGTGCTCGATGCCCTCGGTCACCGCGGCCACGGTCTTGGCCAGGCGGGAGAGCATCCAGGCGTCGGCCGGCGTCTCCGCGCACGGCGCGCCGGGGGTGTAGCCCTCCATGTTCATGAGCAAAAAGCGGCTCGCGTTCCAGATCTTCGTGATGAAGGCCTTCGCCTGCTCGGTGCGGGCGGAGCCGATGAAACGCTTGTCCTTGTCGAAGTCGGCGTCGAAGCGCACGTCCTGGTTCGCCGTGAAGAGCGAGAGCAGGTTGAAGCGCATGGCGTCCGCGCCGTACATGTCCATGAGGTCCATGGGGTCGACGCCGTTGCCCTTGCTCTTGGACATGCGGCTGCCGTCCTTGGCGAGCACCGTGGGGTAGATCACGACGTCGTGGAACGGCACCTCGTCCAGGAAGTAGAGCGAGCTCATGATCATGCGCGCCACCCAGAGCGCGATGATGTCGCGCGCGGTGACGAGCGCCGTGGTGGGATGATGCCCCTTGAGGCGCTCGGGGTGCTCCGGCCAGCCCTGCGTGGCGAACGTCCACAGCTGCGAGCTGAACCAGGTGTCGAGCACGTTCTCGTCCTGGTGCACATGGTGGCCGCCGCACTTCGGGCACACGTCGGTGTCCTCCATGAGGGCGTCCTCCCAGCCGCAGTCCTCGCAGTAGAAGACCGGGATGCGGTGGCCCCACCACAGCTGGCGCGAGATGCACCAGTCCTTGAGGTTCTCCATCCACGTGAGGTAGCTCTGACGCCAGCGCTCGGCGTTGAAGCGCACCTTGCCCGAGGTCACCGCCTCGATGGCCGGGCCCTTGAGCTTGTCCACGGCCACGAACCACTGCTCGGAGAGCCAGGGCTCGAGCGTGGTGTCACAGCGGTAGCAGTGCATGACGGAGTGGTCGTGCTCCTCGATGTGGTCGAGCAGGCCGTGCTCCTCGAACCAGGCGACGACGGCCTCGCGGCACTCGTCGCGCGTCATGCCGGAGAACGCGCCGTAGCCGTCGACCACGACGGCGTGCTCGTCGAAGATGTTGATCTGCGGCAGGTCGTGCGCCTGACCCATCGCGTAGTCGTTCGGGTCATGCGCGGGCGTGACCTTCACGAAGCCGGTGCCGAAGCCCGCGTCCACGTGGTAGTCGGAGAAGATGGGGATCTCGCGGTCGACGATGGGCAGCTTCACGGTCTTGCCGATGAACGCCGCCTTCTCCGGATCCTTCGGGCTCACCGCCACGCCCGTGTCGCCGAGCATGGTCTCGGGGCGCGTCGTGGCCACGACGATGTACTCCTGGCCATCCACCGGCTCGGTGAGCGGGTAGCGCAGGTACCACAGGTGGCCGTGCTCGTCCTTGTACTCCGCCTCGTCGTCCGAGATGGCGGTCGTGCAGCTCGGGCACCAGTTCACGATGCGCTTGCCGCGGTAGATGAGGCCGTCGTGGTACCAATCGCAGAACACGCGGCGCACGGCGTGGGCGTACTCCGGGTCCATGGTGAAGCGCTCGTCCTCGAAGTCGATGGAGCAGCCCATGCGGCGGATCTGCTGCTGGATGATGCCGCCGTACTCGTGCGTCCAATCCCAGCAGGCGTCGATGAACTTCTCGCGGCCCAGCTCGAGGCGGCTCACGCCCTCGGCCTTCAGCTTCTTATCGACCTTCGTCTGCGTGGCGATGCCGGCGTGGTCGGTACCGAAGATCCAGCGCGTGGACTTGCCGCGCATGCGCGCGCAGCGCACGATGGCATCCTGGATGGAGTCGTCGAGGGCGTGCCCCATGTGGAGCTTGCCGGTCACGTTCGGCGGCGGAATGACGATCGTGCAGTCGCCCGCGCCCGGACGGCGCTCGGGGCTGCGACGGTAGTACCCGCCGCCGAGCCACTTCGCCAAGATCTTGGGCTCCGTCTCCTGCGGATCGTAGGTCTTCGGCATCTCTTCCATGGAGGTCAATCCCTTCCTTGGTGATCTGGACGTGATAAAAAGGTGACTGACACCATTTTATCAGGTGGGGTTAGGCGGCCACGCGGAGCGGCTGCTCCTCGCCGCGGACGGCCGCGGCGGTGACGACGACCTTCGCCACGCCCCGCTCGCTCGGCAGGTCGAACATCGTCTGCTGGAGCACGTCCTCGCAGATGGAGCGCAGGCCGCGCGCGCCGGTCTTGCGGGCGAGCGCCATGCGGGCCACCTCGCGCAGGGCCTCGGGCTCGAACTCGAGGTCCACGCCCTCGAGCTGGAACATGCGGCGGTACTGCTTCACGATGGCGTTGCGGGGCTCGGTGAGGATCCGCACGAGGTCGTCCTCGTCGAGCGCGCGCGTCTCGGTGATGACGGGCGTGCGGCCGATGAACTCGGGGATCATGCCGAAGGCGTTCAGGTCCTGCGGCAGCACCTGGCGCAGCAGATCGTTCTCGTCGGTGGAGCTGGGACCGGCGATCTCGGAGTTGAAGCCGATGCCCTTGTTGCCCACGCGGTCGGCCACGATCTTGTCGAGGCCCACGAACGCGCCACCGCAGATGAACAGGATGTTCGTGGTGTCGATCTGCAGCAACTCCTGCTGGGGGTGCTTGCGACCGCCCTGGGGCGGCACGCTCGCGACGGTGCCCTCGAGGATCTTGAGCAGCGCCTGCTGCACGCCCTCGCCGGAGACGTCGCGCGTGATGGAGAGGTTCTCCGCCTTGCGCGCGATCTTGTCGATCTCGTCGATGTAGATGATGCCCACCTCGGCGCGGGAGATGTCGCCGTCCGCCGCGGTGATGAGCTTGAGCAGGATGTTCTCCACGTCCTCGCCCACGTAGCCCGCCTCGGTCAAGGCCGTGGCGTCCGCGATGGCGAACGGCACCTCGAGGATGCGGGCGAGCGTCTGCGCGAGGAGCGTCTTGCCCGTGCCGGTGGGCCCGAGCAAGAGGATGTTCGACTTCGCGAGCTCCACGGCCGAGAGGTCGTCCGCAGGCGCGGAGTGCTTGCCGAGCGGCTCCAGGGGCGTCATGCCGTCGCTCTCGTCGCGCGCGCCCTCGGCGGCGCCGCCCTCGAGCACGCGGCGGTAGTGGTTGTAGACGGCGACGGACATGGCGCGCTTGGCGTCCTCCTGCCCCATCACGTACTGGGAGAGCTCGTCGTAGATCTCGTGCGGCGTGGGCACGCGGCTGATGACCTGCTTCTGCTCGGGCTCCTCCTCGACGGCCTCCGCCTCCTCGGCGTCCGCGGCGAACGCATGGCGCAGGTCGCCGTACAGGCCGGGGTCGAAGTCGGGGTGCTCGGCCATGAAGTCGCTCGCGAGCGACTCCTCGAGGATCTCGACGCAGGCGGCCACGCACTCATCGCAGATGTAGGTGTTGGTGGGGCCCTTCACGAGCTTGCGGACCTGCCCCTGCTCCTTGCCGCAGAACGAGCAGCGGATGGGGTTGGCGGGCATGCTCGGGTCGTGCGGCCCCCGCGGCGGCATGGTATGCGTGTCCCTGGCCATTACTCAGCACCCTTCGCAGCGTCGGAGCGGGACGCGATGATGCGGTCGACGAGGCCGTACTCGAGGGCGGCGTCGGCGCGCAGGTAGTGGTCGCGCTCGGTGTCGCGCTCGACCTTCTTGATGGACTGGCCGGTCGCGTCGGCGAGGATGCGGTTGAGGTTGTGGCGCGTCTCCTTGATCTCCTGCGCCACGATCTCGATCTCGGTCTGCTGGCCCTGGGCACCGCCGCTCGGCTGGTGGATCATCACCATGGAGTTCGGCAGGCAGAAGCGCTTGCCGCGCGCGCCGCACGCGAGCAGCACCGCGGCCATGGAGGCCGCCATGCCCACGCAGATGGTGGAGACGTCGGGCTTGATGAAGTTCATGGTGTCGAGGATCGCGAGGCCCGAGTACACCTCGCCGCCGGGCGAGTTGATGTAGAGCGAGATGTCCTTCTCCGCGTCCTGGCTCTCAAGATGCAGGAGCTGGGCGATCACGAGGTTCGCCGTCACGGAGTTGATCTCCTCGCCCAGAAAGACGATGCGGTCGTTCAGGAGGCGCGAGTAGATGTCGTAGCTGCGCTCGCCCCGCGGCGTCTGCTCGATGACGTAGGGGACGAGGGCGGAATCGATCCGGGAAATCATGGGGCTCCTTCCTTCAAGGTTCGAGAAACGCGTACGGTGGCCGGAACCTGCGCCGGGCGCGGTCGACCACCGTACGAATGCGTCGGTTTACCGATACGGGACGGTACCCATATCGGGGGAAGGCTATACCGCTACTCGGCGGCCTCCTCGGAGGCGCCCTCCTCGCTGTCCTCGGCCTCGGCGGCGCGGGCCACCTCGTCGACCTCGGTCACCTGGGCGTTCTCGACGAGCCAGTCGCAGGCCTTCGAGCGGCGGATGGAGTCGCGCACGGCGGGCATGCGGCCCTCGGTGACGAAGCTGGCCTTCGAGACCTCGACGTCCTCCACGCCGGCGCGCTCGAACTCGGCGTCGATGTCCTCATCGGTGACCTCGATCTTGAGCTCGCGGGCGAGCGCGTCGAGGGCGAGCGACTCGCGGGCGACGTCGTCGGCCTGGTGATGCAGGTCGGAGATGAACTGCTCGGAGGTGAGGCGGTTGGCCTGGAGCCACTGGTCGAGGCTCATGCCGCGCGCGGAGAGGTTCGAGAGGAACTGCTGGCCGAGCTCCTGGAAGACGGACTGCTCGTAGTCCTCGTCCATCTCCTCGAGCTCGAGGCGCTCGGCGAGGGCGGCCACGCAGCGGCTCTCCTTGATGCCGGGCAGGCGGGACTGCTTGTCCTGCTCGATCTCGAGCTTCACGGCGTCGCGCATGGCCTCGACGCTGTCGAAGCCGAAGGTCTCCTTGGCGAGCTCATCGGTGAGCTCGGGGGTGATGCGGGCGCGGATGGACTTGACGGTGACCTCGACCGTGGCCTCCTCGGCGTCCTCGCCCTCAGGCGTCCAGGAGATCTCCTTGGACTCGCCGGCCTTCATGCCCTTGAGGCCCTCCTCGACGGCCTCGGGCATCGAGCCGGAGCCCACGAAGACCGCGCGGCCCTCGCCGGCGAGGGACTCGGCGTTCTTCACGTCCTTGATGTCGACGGTGACGAAGTCCTCGGCCTCCACGCCGCGATCCTCGACGTCCTCGAACTTCACCTGGTAGGCCAGGAGCATGTTGATCTGGGCGTCGATCTCGGCGTCGGTGACCTCGGCGGGCGGCATCTCGATGGAGACGGGCTCGTAGGACGAGAGGGCGGGCTCGGGGCGCATCTTGTAGTCGACCGAGAAGGTGAAGTCCTCGTGGTCCTTGACGATGGCGTCGACCTTGAACTCGCCGTCCTTGACGGGGACGATGTCGAGGTCCTCGAGGATCTCGGGCGCGACGGCGTTCACCGCGTCCTCGGTCGCGATCGCGAGCACGGCGCCCTCGCCGAGCATGCGGTCGATGACCGGGCGCGGGGCCTTGCCGCGGCGGAAGCCCGGGAAGTTGTACCGCTTGGCGGCATCGCGATAGGCCTTCTTGATCGCGTCGTCGACGTCGGCGGCGGGGATGGTCACCGTCGCGGTCAGGATGCCGTTCTCGACGTCAGATGCAGTGATGTTCAACGTTCCTCCTCTAACCTACCCAGCATAGCCTCAGGCGCTGGAACCTGTTTTTCTCTCTCACCGCCGCGTGCGGCGGAAGCCCCGAGGGGCGTCTGCGCTGGTGCGGGCGAAAGGACTCGAACCTTCACGGGAAGCCCACTGGAACCTAAATCCAGCGCGTCTACCAATTCCGCCACGCCCGCGTGTCGCGCACAGCTCTCGTATGATAGCAGATACCGCCTGCGTGCACACGGTAAAGCTCGCGCACGGGCGCGCTCACACGCCGCGCCCACATGCGTCGCTCCCCCACCCGGGCGCGCGCGGGCGCCGGGCGCGGGGACGCGCGCTCAGAATTCGATGATCCGCGAGCCGCAGGCGTTCACGAGGCGCGCGCCCGACGGGTGGTCGCGCTCGCGCTCGATGCGGCCGTACTCCATGTGCACGTGGCCGTGGACGAGCAGGCGCGGCCGGAGCATGTCGAGCGCCACGTTGAATGATTCGAAGCCCCGGTGCGGGTAGTCGTCGAGGTCGCCGAAGCCGCGCGGCGGGGCGTGCGTCACCATGAGGTCCGCGCCGCCCGACCACTTCGCCCGCAGCGCGATCTTGTACATGCGCCAGCGCATCTCCTGCTCCGTGAAGCCGTAGACGCGGTCGTTGTAGCGCAGCGACCCCCCGAGGCCGACGATGCGCAGGCCGCAGCACGAGATGAGCTTCCCGTCGATGGGCATGCACCCGAGCGGCGGGTGCTCCGCGTACGAGGTGTCGTGGTTGCCCGGCACGTAGAGCAGAGGCACGTTCGCGAGCGTGACGATCGTCTCGAGGTACGTCGCGGGGAGGTCGCCGCACGACACGATGAAGTCGAGCGGGCCGAGCGCCTCGAGGCCGGCGCGCGTCGTGAGGCGGTCCTCCTCGGTGTCCGAGATGGCGAGGATCCTCATGATGTCGTCCCCTTATGGGGCAGCTTCTCCACGTCGAGCGGGATGAGGCCGCTCACCTCGACCTGCTCGAGGCCGTTCCAGGAGAGCTCGCGCTGCTCGGGCAGACGCCCCACGACGTTGGCGTTGAGCCAGCGCATCCGCACGATCTCGGAGCTCGGCAGGCGCCCCGCGCCGTCGAGCTGCACGACGCCCTCCTGGCTCACGAGCTCGCCGGCGAACGGGTCGATGCGGTGCGTCAAGATGGACTGGCGCAGGACGTCGATGAGCGTGCGTTGGCCGTACGGCAGCGCCTCGGAGAGGTGCACGTCGAGGATGCCCGCCGACATGCCCCACCAGTAGTTGAGCGCGGCACCGGAGATGGACTCCCCCACGCGCTTCCAGGTCTGGTTGCGGATGGACTGGACGATGAGCCGGTAGTAGCGCCCCCACTTCCAGACGGGCTCGGCGAGGTGCGTGGACGTGCCGTCGTCCTCGATGCGGTAGAGGCCCCACGGCTCGTCGGGCGCGAGCGGGTCGAGGTAGTCGCGCGCCGAGACGATGCGCACGTCCGCCTCCGCGAGCTCGCGCTTCCAGTCGTAGTCCTTCGCCGAGAACCACTTGAGGTAGATGGTCGAGGCGGGGTCGACCATGGCCGCCCCGATGGCGAAGGCGTTGATCGCCGAGACGCTGCCGAAGGTCGGCACCTCCGCCACATACCCGATGCGATGGTTCTCCGCGAGGGTCGCCGCGAGCGCGCCAAGCAGGAACTTCGCCTCGTAGAGCCGGCCGCTGAACGTGCGCACCGCGCTGTGCGAGAGGCTCACGGAGCAGTTGATGAAGGGCGTGTCCGGATGCAGGACGGCCGCGTGCAGGCAGGAATGCATCTGCGTGGGCGAGATCGTCACCACGAGGTCGGAGCCCGCGGCGATCGCGCGATCGACCGCCTCGTCGAAGGCGTCGTCCTCCGCGCAGAAGGGATGGGCGCGCGTCTCCACCGTGGAGCCCATGTAGCGCTCGAGCATGAGTCTGCCCTTGTCGTGCAGGGCGCACCACCCGTCCGTCTCGGGCGAGCGCTCGTAGATGAACGAGACGCGGAAGGGCTTGTAGGAGCTCACGGGCAGGAGGCTCTTGAGCTCGCTGATGACAGGGGTCTTGCCCTCGGCGGGATCCTCCAGGTAGGCGACCTTGCCGCCGTCGCGCGCCACGACGAACTCGTCCCAGATGCGCGCCACATGGCGCGACACCTCGCTCGGCAGCGATTCGACCGCCTGGTGGAAGCCGAAGATCTTGAGGTAGACGAGGAACGCGTCGCCCGCGGTCACGCCCAGGTGCTCCCCGCCGTGCTTCTTGAACGCCATGAGGAAGGAGTCGAACGCCTGGCGCAGGTCGTGCACCACCTCGTCCGGCCACGCCTCCTCGAGGTCGCGCCCGGCGAAGGCGGCGAGCTTCGCGTAGGAGCCCTCCTCGGTGAGCACGATGCCGTAGATGGGCGCGACGCTGTAGAAGCGCATGAACTCCTGGTAGACGCGGTACGCCTTGGAGTCCGACGCCATGGGTACCACGCGGACGACCTGCGCCGTGATGGTCGGCTGTCCCAAAAAGCGCAGCACCGAGACGCGCTTGTTGCCTTCCTGTACGTAGAAGCGCTGGAAGAACTCGTAGACGAGGATGGGGTCGCGGATGCCCTCCTCGCGTTGAGAATCGATGAGGTCGCTCCACTTCATCGCGAACTCGCTCGAGGCCTCGGGCAGGGGCATGAAGTTCGTGGCGAAGCTGTTCTGGCGGCCGTGCGTGCGCGTGCCCGCGATGAGGGCGATGTCGATCTCGGTGGTGCCGATGGGGATCTCGCCCTGGCAGCCCTCGCCCTTCAGGATGTCGTCGAGCGCGGGCAGGTAGGGGTAGCGCCCCGCCTCGACATCCACCTGCAACTGCTTGGCCGCGAGCTTGCGCGCCCGGCGATAATCATCGAGCATACGCTCCCCTTCTCAATCGCGAACGGTCACGCCGGCTGCCCGGTCAGGCGAACCGGGCAGCCGGCCAGGAACGGGCGCGCTAGTCCACGCGCTCGAAGCGGTACATCACCGCGGCGTTCGCCTCGAGCCGCACGGGCAGCGGGAAACCCATGTCCATGAGGGCGTCCGCCGGGTACACCACGCCGGAATCCAGGTCGCGATAGCTCGCGCCCGGGGTGAGCCCGCGCGGCACCACGTAGTTCGCCACGCCGTAGCCCTCAACCTCGAGGCGCACCGCGCTCACCACGGCCTGCGCGCCGTCCTCGGTCACGTACTCCCATGCGCAGATCGCGTCCGTCTGCGGCGAGTCGAGGCGGTACAGGAGCCCCTCGCGCACGATGGGCTCGATCTCGTGGAAGCGCTTCACCTGCCGGCGGATGTGCTCGCAGGCGCGCTCCGGGAGCTTCATGAGGTCGAGCTCGTAGCCGAAGGCCGCGCCCTGCATGGCGGTGATGCCGCGCGTGGTGAGCGGGACGCTGCGGCCGTTGATCTCGTTCGGGCAGGCCGAGACGTGCGCGCCCATGGCGGAGCTCGGGAAGCCGAACGAGGTGCCGTACTGGATCTTCAGGCGGTTGACGGCGTCGGTGTTGTCGCTCGTCCAGATCTGCGGCATGTAGTAGAGCATGCCGGCGTCGAAGCGGCCGCCGCCCGCGGAGCACCCCTCGAACAGGATCTTCGGGTAGCGCTCGACGAGGCGCTCGAGCAGGTCGTAGAGGCCGAGCATGTAGTCGTAGAGAACCTTGCCCTGGTCGTTCGAGGCGCGCGAGTACGTGTCGACGATGCTGCGGTTGTAATCCCACTTCACGTACTCGATGTTCGCCTGGTCGAGCACGCGGCAGAGCTGCTCGAAGAGGTTGTCGCGCACCTCCTCGCGCGAGAGGTCGAGCACGAGCTGGTCGCGGCCGAGCACAGGGCCCTTGCCGGGCACGGCGAGCACCCAGTCGGGATGCTCGCGGTACAGCTCGCTGTCCTCGCTCACCATCTCGGGCTCCACCCAGATGCCGAACTTCACGCCCAGGGCGTTCACCCGGTCGACGAGCTCGGCGAGCGTCCCTCCGAGCTTCCCCTCGTTCACCGTCCAGTCGCCGAGGGCGCGCAGGTCGTCGCGGCGCGTGGAGAACCAGCCGTCGTCCATGACGAGCATCTCGATGCCCAGGCTCGCGGCGCGCTCCGCGAGCTTCACGAGGCACTCGCCCGTGAAGTCGAAGTAGAACGCCTCCCAGCTGTTGATGAGCACGGGGCGGGCGGCGTCGCGCCAGATGCCGCGGCACACGCGCGTGCGGATGCAGCGGTGGAAGTTCTGCGACACGCGCTCGATGCCCTCGCTCGAGTACGTCATGATGACCTCGGGCGCCACGAGCTGCTCGCCGGGCTCCAAGGGATAGGAGAAGCGATCGTCCGAAAGGCCCATCTGCATGCGGGTCTGGTCGAACTGCTCGCCGGTCACCTCGGCCTCGAAGCCGCCGCTGTACACGAAGTTCATGCCCCAGGCGCGGCCGGTCGATTCCGTGGCGTCGTGGTCGCAGAGCAGCATGACCGGGCTGTACTGGTTCGACGACATGCCGCGGCGGCTCCCAACCGAGAACGTGCCGTGGCCCACGCGGTGCCGGTCGGGGATGCGCTCCATGGCGTGGCGGCCGTGGAACGAGATGACGTCGAAGTCGCCGTGCACGAAGTCGAGGCAGGCGGTCTGCGCCCGGTCGACGGTGATGCGCCCGGTGCCCTCGTTCCTGATCACGGCGGCGCGGGTGATAACGTCGAGCTCGGGCATGACGCCGTAGAGGAGCTCGACCACGAGGCCCAGGCGCGCGTCGCGCAGGCGCACCATAAGGGTCTCGGCGCCGTCGGCCTCATCGTCGCTGTAGACCGCCGGCAGGCCCGGCAGGGCGTACTTGCCCGGACGAATCTCGTAACCGTCGTAGCGCAAGTCGCATCCGAAGGCGCCGCTCTCGTCGCGCACCACGAGCAGCGGGCTGCGCATGTCGCCCGCGCCCTGGAACGGGTACTCCTGCGGCAGGACGTCGAGCGAGTAGGTGCGGTCGTTCACATCGTAGGGGCAGCCGCACATGCCGCTCCGGTCCGCATAGGTCACGAGGTAGGCCATGAAGCCGTCCGAGCGCGCGCCGTAGTAGAGGTGCAGCAGGAAACCGTAGGAGTCCGCAAGCATCTGGTAGGTGGTCGATCGGGTGGTGAGCGTGAAGACGCGGGTGGATTCGTCGAAGCTGATGGGCATGATCGCCAGCCTTTCGAGCAAGATATTCGTGCGAAGCCCCGGTCGGGGCGCAGCCCGGCCGGGGTCACCGACAGTATACGTCGCGCCCGGCACGCCCGCGGGAGCGCGCCGGGCACGCAAGAGAAACTACTTAACCGCGCCGTTCGTGACGCCGCCGATGATCTGCTTCTGCGCGAAGATGTAGAAGATGATCATGGGCAGCATGGCGAGCAGATACGACGCGAAGGCGAGCGAGTAATCAGTGCCGAACGTCGTCTGGAACGTCATCTGCGCGAGCGGCAGCGTGTTCACGCCCGAGCCGCCCATGATGACGAGCGGGGTCATGACGTCGTTCCACACCGCGAGGCCGGTGAGCACCGCCACGGTGGCGTGCATGGGCTTCATGATGGGGAAGATGACCTTCCAGAACGTCGTCCAGGTGCGGGCGCCGTCCACGCGCGCGGCCTCCTCGAGCGCGAGCGGGATGTTGCGCAGGTAGCCCGTGTAGAGCATGACGTTCATGGGCATGTAGAACACCACGTAGAGGATCATGACGCCCACCATGTTGTCCAGATGGAGCACGGCGGTCTGCTTCACGAGCGGCATCATGAGGATCGCGAACGGCACGTACATGCCGGCGACGATGAAGTAGTAGCTCAGCTTGAAGGGCTTCTTCTCCATGTTGCGCCCGATGGCGTACGCCGCGAGGCTGTGCACCACGATGGACACGACCACGGCCACGGCCGTGATGATGAGCGAGTTCATGAACGTGACGAAGAAGTCCGTGGCCTCGATGGCCTCGAGGAAGTTCGCAAAGTCCCAGGTTTCGGGCAGCGTGAAGATCTCGAGACCCATGGGATAGCGCTCGGACACGGCGATACGCACCGTCATGTACAGCGGGAAGATGATGGTGACCGCCGCGAGGACGATCAGGGCGATGGTAATGGGCCAGTTGACCCGCTCCGAGACCTTCGCCGTAGCGTTGCGTGCCATTACAGCTGCTCCTCTCTGCTATTCAAAAAGCGCGTCTGGATAACCGAGATCGCGGCGATGAGGATGAAGAAGATGACGGCGTTGGCGCACTGGAACCCGAACTGCCCGCCGGACAGGCCATTGTTGTAGATGAGGAAGGAGATGGATTCCGTGGACTGCGACGGGCCGCCGTTCGTCATGGCGATGATCTGGTCGAACACCATGAGCATGTTCTTCATCACGAGCACCATGTTCGTGGTGACGGAGGGCATGATGAGCGGGAACGTGATGTAGCGGAACTTGTTCCAGCCCTTCGCGCCGTCGAGCGCGGCCGCCTCGTAGACGTCCTCGGGCACCGACGACAATCCGGTGATGTAGATGATCGTGGTCTGCGCGCAGCTCTGCCACACGAGCACCACCACGATGGCCACCCACGCCCACGTGGGGTCGCCGAGGATCGTGTAGTCGGTGTTGAAGAGCGCCGGGATGAGCCAGGTGAACAGGAACTGGAACACGTAGCCCACGACGAGCGCGCCGAGGATCTGCGGCACGAAGAACAGGCCGCGCAGCGCGCTCTTGAACTTGATCTTGCTCGAGAGCGCCATCGCGAGCATGAGCGAGAACACGTTCGTGAGGATGGTGGCGACGACGGCGACCTTGAACGTGAAGAGGTAGGAGTTCAGGACGCGCGTGTCGGTGAAGAGGTCGGCGTAGTTCTGCAGGCCGACGATGTTGAAGGCGCCGTAGCCCTTCGAATCGGTGAAGCTGTACAGAAAGCCCGTGATGAGCGGGTAGGTGTTGAAGGCAACGAACAAGATGAGCACGGGGATGAGGATCGCGTAGAACGTCCTCATGCGGTTCGTGCCGACCTTGCCCTGCGCACGTGTGGCCATTGAGGTTCCCCCTTAGCTCTCGATACCGTGCTGGCGGTCGTACTCCTGGACCTGGCGGATGACGTTGCGGTTGTAGCGCTGCCAATCCGAATCGAACTTCTTGAGGAAGCGGTCGATGATCTCGTCCTCGGTGCCGTCGTTGTCCTGCAGCATGGTCTGGAGCTGCGCGTCGACCGCCATGGCGCTCTGGTAGGAGTGGTCCAGGTAGTCGAGGACGCGACCCTCCTCGAGCCAGGGCTTGATGTCGTCGAACAGCGGGTCGAGCTCGAAGTCGCCCTCGATGCACGAGATGGCGCGCTGGTCGGAGATGTAGGTCTGCAGGTAATCCGGCGAGCTCAAGAAGTCGAGCACCTCGTAGACGGCATCCTTGTGCTTGCAGGTCTCGGCCACGCACCACTGCAGGTCGACGCCGGAGACGACGATGCGGTCCTCCGGGTTCTCGGCCGAGGGCATGGGGAACATCCCGACCTGGATGTCGGTGCCGGCGCGCAGGATCTGCGGGACCGCGAAGCTGCCGCAGGGGTACATCGCCGACATGCCGTTGCCGAAGCGGGTGCAGGCGTCGTTGTACTGGATGGAGAAGGGACCGGGGTCGCCGATGGTGGTCTGGCTGTACTTCAGCATCTGGCGCATGCGGCGGGCGGGCGCGCCGTAGTACTCGGCGAAGGTGGCCTCGCCGGCGTTCACCTGGCGCGCGAGGTCGCTCGGCACCATGTTCACCGCGATGGAGTTCCACGGCGAGAGGATCGTCCAGGTGTCGGCGTAGCCCAGGTAGAACGGGGCGACCTCACCCTCGGCGACGATCTCGTCGCAGAGCGCGATGAGCTCGTCCCAGGTTTCGGGGATGGCCCAGCCCTTATCGGCGAACATCTGCTTGTTGTAGAGCATGCCGGCGGCGTTCGCCACGTACGGCACGCCGTAGACGCCCTCCATCGGGATGTACGTGACGCTCTTCAGGATGTCAATGTAGGCCGGGCTCACGGAATCCATGCCGGGGTAATCGCTCACGTCGGCGAGGATCTCGGAGTCGACGAAGCTCGCGTAGTCCGCGTCGCCGCCGATGCCGATCACGTCCGGGTAGTTCTCGCGCACGAAGCGCGTCTTCATGACGGTCACGGCGTCCGCGGGGCTCTGGATGTTGAGGTAGATGTCGTCGTGGGTCGCGTTGAAGTCGGCCATGATCTGCTCGAAGATGCTCACGGCCTCCTGCTTGTAGCTCACGATCTCGACCTCGATCTTGCCGTCCGAGCGCTCCTTGGTGCAGCCGGCGAACATGAGCGAGGCCGCGCCCGCTGCGGTGAGGCCCAGAAGCGAGCGCCGCGATATGGGTTTGCTCAGCATATCTGCTCTCCTCTCGGGCTAGTGGACGATGGCCAGCTCGGTCTCCTTGTCGAATACATGGAGCTTGTCCATGTCGAAGGCGACCCTGATGCGGCTGCCGGTGCGCGCGGGGTTCGTGGCGGACACGTGCGCGGAGATGGCGCCGCCGTCCACGTCGCCGTAGATCATGGCCTCGGCGCCCAGGAGCTCGTAGACCGTGACGAGCGAGTCGATGGGCTCGGAGAGGCGCTTGTCCTCGGCGTGCTCGTGCTCCTCGATGACGTCCTCCGGGCGGATGCCGGCGATGACGACCCGGCCGATGTAGGGCTTGAGCGCCTCGGCCTTCGACTCGGGCACGGAGATGGTGTTCCCGCCGAAGGTGAGCGTGATCTTGCCCTCGGCCTCGCCCACCGTGGCATCGATGAAGTTCATCTGGGGGCTGCCGATGAAGCCGGCGACGAAGAGGTTGCAGGGCTCGGCGTAGAGCTTGGACGGCGTGTCCACCTGCTGCATGACGCCTTCCTTCATGACGACGATGCGCGTGCCGAGCGTCATGGCCTCCGTCTGGTCGTGCGTGACGTAGATGATCGTGGCGCCCAGGCGGTCGTGGAGCTTCGAGATCTCGGCGCGCATCTGGACGCGCAGCTTGGCGTCGAGGTTCGAGAGCGGCTCGTCCATGAGGTAGACCTTGGGCTTGCGCACGATGGCGCGACCCATGGCGACGCGCTGGCGCTGGCCGCCGGAGAGCGCCGACGGCTTGCGGTCGAGCAGCTTCTCGAGGTCGAGGATGCGCGCGGCCTCGTGGACGGCCTTGTCGATCTCGGCCTTGTCCACCTTGCGCAAGCGCAGCGGGAAGGCCATGTTCTCGTAGACCGTCATGTGCGGGTAGAGGGCATAGTTCTGGAAGACCATAGCGATGTCGCGCTCGCTCGGCTCGACGTCGTTCACAACGCGGCCGTCGATCTTGAGCGTGCCCGAGGTGATGTCCTCGAGGCCGGCGATCATGCGGAGGGTCGTGGACTTGCCGCACCCAGAGGGACCGACGAAGATGATGAATTCCTTGTCGGCGATCTCGAGGTTGAAGTCCTTCACCCCCTCATAGCCATTGGGGTACTTCTTGCCAACGTGTTCGAGCGTGAGTCCTGCCATCGAGCTTCCCCTTCCAACGTGAGCTCTTGACCTGCTTTGACGTAGGCGACAGACAAAGCGTATGTGTCCATAGTAAAAATTATCCTTTTGCTAGGTTATACACATACTTAGCTATAAATACTTACTTAATTCTTGTTAGCGCTGGTAAATATGGGTAAATAGTTTGTATAGTTTTACCGGAAATTCGATAGACGGTCGAAAAGGAGGGGTCAACGGTATCAAATTTCCCCTACCAGATGGAGGTCTTCACAGGAGCGCTATACTGTATTTGCCCACGTAATTGCCGACGTTTTATGATGTATTAGGCTTATATATCATATTGCGACATCTATAGAGGAATTATATACCCTTGTTGATTATTTATCGCATTTTGGTATATAGTACGCCATAAGTGCACGGCACAGCGACGCAGCCGGTCACGACGCGATGGAGGATGTCATGCGTCCACACGAGATCGAGTTTTCAACCTTCGAGGGCGGTGTCTTCACCGACCTCATGCCCTACCAGTACGGCCGCGAGGTGTGCACGCCGGGGCACGCCTTCGGTCCCGCGCGCCGAAGCCACTACCTCTTCCATTTCATTCTTGAGGGGAAAGGGTCGCTCACCGCCACCGACGAGATGGGGAGCGCGACCGTCCACGAGCTCCACGCGGGCGAGGGGTTCCTCATCTTCCCCGGCCAGATCACCACCTATGTCGCCGACCTCGATGAGCCCTGGGAGTACATCTGGATCGAGTTCGACGGCGCGCATGTGAAGTCCAACCTCGACCGCCTGGGCTTCTCCCCCGCCTCCCCGGTGTACCAGGCGCAAGACGAGGAGCGCTGCGAGCAGATGGTCGACGCCATGCGCAGCCTGCTCGAGCACCGCAGCGCCTCGCAGTTCTACCTCGTGGCGTGCGCCTACCTGTTCTTCGACGCCTTCCTCGGGTCAGCGCGGCCGCACCGCTCGGGCGCCTCGAGCCGCCTGCACAGCTTCTACGTGGACAACGCCCTCGCCTACATCGAGCAGAACTACCAGGGCGACATCACGGTCGAGGACATCGCGCGCAACGCCGGGCTCAACCGCAGCTACTTCGGCAAGGTGTTCCGCGACGCGATGGGCGTCTCGCCGCAGCAGTTCCTCATCGGGTTCCGCATCGAGAAGGCCTGCGAGCTGCTCAAGCTCTCGAACCTTTCCGTGGGCGAGGTGGGCCGCGCGGTGGGGTACCCCAACCAGCTGCACTTCTCGCGCGCGTTCAAGAACGCCCGCGGGCTCTCGCCCAGGGCTTGGCGCCAGCAGCACGCGCAACGGTAGCGAGCGCTCCGCCCTCCCGCCGGGGCCGGCGCTCCCTCCGTGCTCAGACAGTCCTCGAAACGGCCCTGGGAGGGCCGTTTCTGCGGAACTGCGCCGGAGCGAGCGCCTGCCCCGGCGGGAGGGCGGATGGCTCGGCCGTTGATGCGGAGAACGTATCTCAGATGAGCGGGTTACGTACTCGCAAACGGGTTCCTACCAGATGTGCTTGAGCCAGGTGAAGCCCCAGGCGGGGAGGTCGACGGTGGCGACTTCCTCATTTGTGCCGGCTACGAGGTCGGTGTACTCGGCGGGCTCGGGCATCCACACGGTCTTGGGCTGGTCGCTGAAGTTGAACACGGCGTGCAACGTCTCGCCGTCGACCTCGCGCACGATCCACAGGATCGCGGGGTCGCTGTAGTCCTTCGGCCACACGCGCGCCCCGGCCGAGAACACCGGGTCCTCGCGGCGCACGCGCTCGAGGAGCTGCAGCCCGTCGAAGATGCGCTGCTGGACGCTCCCCTCCTCGTCGATGCGCTCGGTGAGCTCCCAGGGGAAGCGGCCGCGGTGGATGTAGCGCGAATCGTCCGCGCGCTCGGGATCCTCGACGTAGCTGTAGTCGTTCACCTGGGCGACCTCATCGCCGCTGTAGATGATGGGGAGGCCGGACTGGGTGAGCATGTAGGCGTGGAGCATGAGGTCCTGCGCGATGGCGACGTCCATCTTCGCCGCGTCGCCCTCGAAGCCCGCCGCCTCGATACCGCACATCGAGGCCGTCGTGCCGCAGAAGCGCGCGTCGCCCGTGACGGGATCGGCGTTGTAGAGCGCGCCGCGGCTCGAGCTGCCCGGCGCCCACCCCAGGAAGTAGTCGTTGAGGAAGCGCTTGTGCTCCACCTCGCGCTGGCCCCAGGACGCGAGGAGCGGATAGTCGAGGCCCCAGCCGATGTCGTCGTGGCAGCGCAGGTAGTTGAGGAAGGTGTACGAGGCGGGCAGCGAGCACACGGCGCCGAGCTGGCTGCGCAGCAGGCGCGTGTCGCGCGTGGCGACGGTGTGCCAGGTCGTGGCCATCGTGGTCACGTTGTAGAGCATGTGGCACTCGGGCTTCTCCGGGGTGCCGAAGTAGGGCACGACCTCTACGGGCGCCATGACCACTTCGCCCAGCAGCGCGATGCCGGGACAGACGACCTCGCCGATCATGCGCATCATGCGCACGATGGTGTGGACCTGCGGGAGGTTGCGGCAATTCGTGCCGAGCTCCTTCCAGATGTAGGGGACGGCATCGAGACGGATGATGTCCATGCCCTGGTTCGCGAGGAACAGGAAGTTGTACATCATCTCGTTGAACACGCGCGGGTTGCGGTAGTTGAGGTCCCATTGGTAGGGGTAGAACTGCGTCATGACGCTCTGGCCGAGCTCGGGCAGGTAGGTGAAGTGCCCCGGCGCCGTCGTGGGGAACACCTGGGGCACGTCACGCGAATAGCGCTCGATCACCGCGGGGTTCGCCTCGAAGAAGTACCGGCTCATGTACTCGCCCTCGCCGGCGCGCGCCCGCCGCGCCCACTCATGGTCCCCGGACGTGTGGTTCATCACGAAGTCCATGCACAGGCTGATGCCGTGCTCATGGCAGGTCGCCGCCAAGTGCGCGAGGTCGTCCATGGTGCCCAGGTCGGGTCGCACGCGGCGGAAATCGCTCACCGCGTAGCCGCCGTCCGAACGGCTCTTGTCGAGCGGCGTGTCAAGGAACGGCATGAGGTGGATGCAGGTCACGTTGCACCGCTCGAGGTACGGGAGCCTCTCCTCGACCCCCTTGATGGTGCCCGCGAAGTTATCGATGTACATCTGCATGCCGAGCATCTTCTGGTCGCGATACCAGGCGCCCTCAGCCTCGCGCTTCGCATCGAGCGCGCGCAGCGCCTTCGGGCGCTCGTCGTAGTAGTAGCGCATGGTGTGGATAAGCTCGGCGAACATGTCGCCGTTGCCGTACAGCTCCATATAGAGCCAGCGCAGCTCGTCGTGATGGCGCGCGAGCCGCTCGTCGAACGCGTCCGGTGCGGGATGGGCGGCCTTCGAACCGCGCGGATTGGGTTGTGTCGTCTTTTTTCGCCGGGTAGACATATGCGCTCCTCATGAATCAGCACAACGGGTCATCGAGCAACCTCGATCCCCGCTGCAACCGTGCTTTCACACGCATATGTCCGTCGCCAAGGAAACTATACCATGAATCAGCCCGTGACCCAGAGGATGATCCAGCCCACGACGTTGAGTATGGGGACGACGGCGCACAGGACCGCGCCCGCGACACCCATGACCTGGGCGATCGTGCAGGGCATGTCGCGGCGGTAATCCTCGCGCTTGACGCGGCGGGCCAGGCGGAACGCCGCGACGCCCACGAGGACGCCGATGATCTGGACGATGCTGGACGGGACGAACGAGAGCGCCATCGAAACCGCCCCGAGCGCGATGGCGATGTATTCATGCTGCATACCAAACCCCTAACGCCTCGGCGCGGCGCGCATGACAGGACACTGACAGTATACGCCGTCCGGCAGCGCACCCGGTCGAGGCGTTTTCCACACCAACTCCCTAAGGCTGTCAGATTTCCGCACGTAAAAGGCCGTTTTTCGCGTTTTTTGCAACGATCGCGTAGCGAAACGCTGGAGATTGGAGCCGCGCGACGCACCGGGCTTGCTGGCGGGCGGCGGAGCCGCTATACCTTCCCTATGGATACGAACCGAGCGCCTTCCGTCATAGTGGTCTCCCACGAGTCCGCGCTGCGCGGCATCCGCTTCGCGCGCTGCCGCTATGCCGCCCTCCCCTGGCGGCCGCTCTCCGCGCGCGAGGTGCGCGACGTCATGGCGCGAGCCCGCGCGAGCGCGCGCTCGGTCGACTTGGATGAGCTTGCGCGCCATGGGTTCTGCCCGGGCGACGAGGACACCCGGCGGGTGCACCTCCTCGCCTCGAGCTCGGCATCACGCCGACGCCGCGAGAACGTTTCCATCCACACCATGGGCGTGAGCCCGCGCGGCGCGACCCTCCTCGAAGCAGCTCCTGGCATCTTCTCGGTGTCGGTGGAGCTCGCCTTCATCCAATGCTGCGCCACGCTGTCGTTTCCCAAGGCGCTCGCCTTGGGCTATGAGCTGTGCGGCACCTTTTCCATGTGCGAGGGCATCTGGGACGGCTGGGATTGCGACGAGGGTTCGACCGACCCATCCGGGTACCTCGAAACGGAGCCCGCGACCACGGTCGCCGCCCTTGCCCGAGTCGTTGCGCGCATGCCCCACGTACGGGGCGTCAAGATGGCGCGGTCGGTCATCGCGAACCTGCTTGACGGCGCGCGCTCCCCCATGGAGGCGATCGTGGCGGGGGTCTTCCATATGCCGATCTCCCTGGGAGGCATCGGGATCAAGGAGATGCAGCTCAACCGCCGGATCGATTTCAACCGACTCGCCTCAAACGCTTCAGGAATGCCCTATACCATCTGCGACGCGTTCATCCCGAGCGCACGGGTAGATCTTGAGTACAACGGCGGCTATCACGCCGAAACCGTCTCCCGCATACATGACGAGAATCGGAACCGGGGGCTCAACGCCCTCGGTATAACCGTCATCGCGCTCAACCACGACACGCTTCGCGATGTCGAGGCGCTCGAGGCCGTGGGCAGTACGATCTTTCACCGCGCCAAGATGAGATATAGGGATCGTTCACGGGAGGGCGCAGCGCGGCGCGTGCGGTTGCTCAACGGCATGCGCGAGGCGTTCGGGCTCAAACCGTGCTGACGGATGTGCATCAGCGCCCGCAACAGAGCCCGACGAAACCAAGCTGGCCATTTTTTCCAGATTTGCGACATGCATCCAGCGGAAATCGGGGTGGGGTTGCTCCAGAGCTGGGATAACCACGCCGTCTATCAGGGCGGTAAGCGAAGCACACCCCCATATTCCACATAACGTGTCACAAATCTGGAAATAATGGCCACCCCGCCCCGTTGAGGCGAGGCATCGGGCCCAAAAGCAAAGCGGCTCGCACGCTACGGTGCGAGCCGCGCAACGTCATGGGTATATGACCGGCCGGAACCTACGATACCAACCGATGGGACGATGCAGTGCTCCCTAGCACACGCCCTGCGCCATCATGGCGTCGGCGACCTTGGTGAAGCCGGCGATGTTGGCGCCCATCACGAAGTTGCCCTCGTGGCCGTACTCACGCGCGGTGTCGTCGACGTTGTGGAACATGCCGCGCATGAGGCTCTCGAGCTTGCCGTCGACCTCCTCGAACGTCCAGGAGAGGTGCTCGGCGTTCTGGCTCATCTCGAGGCCGGACACGAGCACACCGCCGGCGTTCGCGGCCTTGCCGGGCATGAAGGCGACGCCGTGCTCCATGAGGTAGGTGGTGGCATCCGGCGTGGTGGGCATGTTCGCGCCCTCGCCGACGACCTTGCAGCCGTTCGCCACGAGCGCCCGCGCGTCCTCGAGCAGCAGCGTGTTCTCGCGCGCGCAGGGCAGCGCGACGTCGCAGGGCAGCTGCCAGACGCCGCGGCCGTCGCCCTCGTGCCAGGTGGCACCCGGACGCTCGTCGACGTACATCGCAAGGCTCACGCCGGCATCGTGGCCGGAGCGCTTCTTGTTGTAGATGTGCTCGAGCACCTGGTAGTCGATGCCCTCGGGGTCCTCGACCCAGCCCTTGGTGTCGGAGCAGGCCACCACGGTGCCGCCGAGCTGCGCGACCTTCTGGATGGCGTAGATCGCCACGTTGCCGGAGCCGTGGACGACGACCTTCTTGCCCTCGAAGGAATCGCCCTGGCTCTTGAGGTACTCGTCGACGAAGTACACGAGGCCGTAGCCGGTGGCCTCGGTGCGCGCGAGCGAGCCGCCGAAGGAGAGACCCTTGCCGGTGAGTACGCCGGACCACTCGTTGCGGAGGCGCTTGTACTGGCCGAAGAGGTAGGCGACCTCGCGGCCGCCCACGCCGAGGTCGCCCGCCGGGACGTCGGTGTTGGGGCCGATGTGGCGCGAGAGCTCGGTCATGAAGGACTGGCAGAACGCCATGACCTCGCGGTTCGACTTGCCCTTGGGGTCGAAATCGGAACCGCCCTTGCCGCCGCCCATGGGTAGCGTGGTGAGCGCGTTCTTGAAGATCTGCTCGAAGCCGAGGAACTTGAGCATGCCGAGGGTGACCGTGGGGTTGAAGCGCAGGCCGCCCTTGTAGGGCCCGATGGCCGAGTTGAACTCGACGCGGTAGCCGCGGTTGACCTGGACCTTGCCGGAATCGTCAACCCAGGGCACGCGGAACATGATCACGCGCTCCGGCTCGACGAGGCGCTCGAGCAGCGAGGCCTCCTCGTACTCGGGGTGCGCATCGAGGGCGGGCTGGAGGGTCTCCAGCACCTCGGTGGCAGCCTGGATGAACTCGGGCTGATCGGCATAGCGGGCCTTGAGCTCTTCGATGACGCGCTCTGAATAGGTCATGATGCTCCAATCTGAATCGAAACGGATACCCAGCGAGGCGGGTGTGCATAAACCCGCCCATCGTACCTGCCGCATTGTACCGCAGCGATTTTTCGGCCTCGCCGCGTCATCAACGTGTAACGTTTCCGAAACGAGCCGGCAAGCGGCGCGGCGCGGCAACCCGCTTCACGGAGCCTCCATCTCTCATGTTGACGTTTTGTCATAAAGATTCAATGAATTATCCTTCTCAGCTGGCATTTCGAAACCGAGCGCCCGTGTGCCGCCGCAGGCCGTATCGCCCCAGCTGCGCCGCAGGCCGCATCGCCCGGCCGCGCCATACCTATCTTGCCCATACGGAGAGGAGCCGCATGAATCCCGTTCGCATGCTCTGGTGCCGTGCCTACCAGACCTGTTTCCGCCTCGCGATCCCACTTCTGCCCTATCGCGAACCCAAACCGCTCGGATCGTTCGAGGAGACGGCCGAGCTCCTGCACGAGAAGGGCATCCGCCGCGTGCTGCTCGTGACCGACGCCACCATCATGCAGCTCGGGCTCCCCCGCCCGCTCATCCGGGAGCTTAGCGCGCGCGGCATCGAGGCGAGCGTCTTCGACGAGGTCGTGCCGAACCCCACCATCGCGAACGTCGAGGCGGCGCGCGAGCGCTACCTCGCCGACGGCTGCGAGGCGATCATCGCCTTCGGCGGCGGCTCGGCCATGGACTGCGCCAAGGCGGCCGGTGCGCGCATCGCCCGCCCGCGCAAGCCCGTCAAGCGCATGCGCGGGATCCTCAAGGTGCTCGCTCCCCTACCGCTCCTCATCGCCGTGCCCACCACCGCGGGCACCGGGTCGGAAACGACGCTCGCCGCCGTCATCACCGACGGCGAGACGCACTACAAGTATCCCATCAACGACTTCGCGCTCATCCCGCGCTACGCCGTCCTCGACTACCGCACCACGCTCGGCCTGCCGCCGCGCATCACCGCGACGACCGGCATGGACGCGCTCGTGCACGCGGTCGAGGCCTACATCGGGCGCTCCACGACGCGCGACACGCGCGCCAACGCCATCCAGGCGGTGCACGAGATCCACACCTACCTGCTGCGCGCCTACCGCGACGGCTCGGATGCCGAGGCGCGGGAGCACATGCTCCACGCCGCCTATCGCGCGGGGCTCGCGTTCACGAAATCCTACGTGGGTTACGTGCACGCCGTGGCGCACTCGCTCGGCGGGCAGTACGGCATCGCGCACGGCCTCGCGAACGCGGTGCTGCTCCCCTACGTCCTGGAGGAGTACGGCGCGTCCTGCGAGCACCGCCTCGCCGACCTCGCGCGCCGCGCCGGCGTGGTCCCGGGTGCCATGAACGACCATGATGCGTCGACCGCGTTCATCCAATGGGTGCGCGAGATGAACGCCGCCATGCAGATCCCGACGAAGCTCGCGGGCATCCGCAACGAGGATATCCCCGAGATGGCGCGCCACGCCGACGCCGAGGGCAACCCGCTCTACCCCGTCCCGAAGCTCATGGATGCGCGCGAGCTCGAGCGCCTGTATCATCTCGTGCAGGAACGCGGGGAGCGCGATGCGGCCGATGGAGCAGCGCAGACCCGCGACGCCCACACGGCCCCGAGCGCGACCG
>CAPI01000083.1 GCA_000333815.1 [Collinsella] massiliensis | reverse complement strand
GCGGTGAGGCATTCGGCCTCGAAGCGCGTCCCCGCGTCGTCGCGCTGCACGAGGCGCACGCGCGCGGCACCCGCCGCGGGCTCGACTCCGGGGAACAAGTCGGCGACCCCCGCGAACTCCCCCGCCGAGAGCATGCCCGCCGCAGACCGTCCGATCCCGAGGTAGCTCACGCCCGTCCAGTAGGCGATGTTGTGCGCGCACGCCTTCCCCGGCAGGGCATAGCTCGCCACCTCATAGGGCTGGAGCCCGGCGCGCCGGAACGCCTCCCGCGCCGCCTCCATGCACTGCGCCTGGAAGTCCTCGTCGGGCTCGGGCAGCTCGCCGCGCTCAACGCGGCGCGCGAGCGGCGTGCCCTCCTCGAGCGTAAGCGGGTAGACCGAGATGTGGGCCGGCTCGAGCGCGAGCGCCCCCTCGACCGTGCGCCGCCAGCTCTCAGGGGTCTGGCCCGGCAGACCGCACATGAGATCGAGCGAAACGTCGAACCCCGCCTGGCGGGCACGGTGCACCGCGGCGCGCGCCTCATCCGCCGTATGGATGCGGCCGATCTGCCCAAGCTCGGCATCGTCGAGGCTCTGCACCCCGAGCGAGATGCGCGTCACGCCGGCGCGGGCGAGCTCACGCGCGAGACCCGCCGTGAACGACTCAGGATTCGCCTCGCAGGTGAGCTCCACGGGCGCGCACCACCTGCGCACCCGGCGCACGAGGGCCGGCAGGCGCTCGCCGAGCGCGGTGGGCGTGCCGCCGCCGATGTAGACCGTGCGCACGGCGTCGAGCGCGCCGCATACGCCGAAGGCATCGATGCGGCGGACCAGCGCGCCGACGTATGCCTCGGCTGACGCGTCGAGCGCGGATCCGCAGAGCGCCCGCGAGTCGAAATCGCAGTACGCGCACTTCGCGTGGCAGAACGGAATATGGAGGTAGAGCGCTTCGATCGCCATGGCTACGCGTCTTCCGCGCGCAGGGCCGCGCCGCGGTGTTCAGCATCCTGGTCAGGCGCCGAGGCGCGCTCCGCTTGCGCGCGCATGGCCTCCTCGGCGGCGTGCACGTCCGCCTCGATCTCGTCCACGAGGGCGCAGAACTCCTCATAGGACGCGCAGCGCACGACCTTGCCGCGCCAGGCGGCGGCGTGCGGCATGCCCTTCAGGTACCAGGTCGCGTACGTGCGGGCGCGCGCCATGGCGCGGGGCACGAGCTCGTGCGTGAGCGCGAGGTGCTCGCGCAGGGCACGGAGCCGCTCCGCGTACGAGCGCTCCGGCACGGGCGCTCCCTCGAAGGCGAGCGAGTGCGCATCCTCGAAGATCCAGGGGTTGCCGTAGCTCCCGCGCGCGATGAACACGCCGCTCGCCGCGGTCTCGGAGAGCATGCGCACCGCATCCTCGGCCGTAAACACGTCGCCCGACCCGATCACCGGGATCGACACGCGCGCCGCCACCTCGTCGATCACGGACCAGTCGGCCTCGCCGGTGTAGAGCTGCCTCGCGCTCCGCCCGTGCACCGCCACGGCGGCAGCCCCCGCGTCCTCGAGGAGCTCCGCGAAGGCCGGCGCCACCCGGTCACCAGTGGCGAAGCCGATGCGGATCTTCGCCGTCACGGGCACATGGGCGCGCGAGACCGCCGCACGCACGATGTCCGCCGCGAGCGCTGGCTGCTCCATGAGGGCCGAGCCCTCGCCCTTGGTGATGACCTTGCGCGCCGGGCACGCCATGTTGATGTCGATGAGCGCGAGCTTGTCGCCCACGCGCTCCTCCACGGCCTCCACGGCCTCGGCGAACTGGTCGGGCTTGCTGCCGAAGAGCTGCACCGCGATGCTCGGCTCCTCATCGGCGGGCAGCACGAGCTCCCAGGTGTGCTCGCTCGCGTAGTGCAGGCCAGCGACGCTCACCATCTCGCTGTACGCGAGCGGGGCGCCGTGCCGGCGCATCATGATGCGGTACGCCGCATCGGTGACGCCCGCCATGGGCGCCATGAGGAAGGGCTCAGCTTCGAGGCGCGAGCGCAGCTCATCTGAAAACGACATGTCTCCCCTGTCCCGGTGCGCGCCGCGCTACTCCTCCACCTTCAGGATGGCGAGGAAGGCCTCCTGCGGCACCTCGACCGAGCCGATGGCCTTCATGCGCTTCTTGCCCTCCTTCTGCTTCTCGAGCAGCTTGCGCTTGCGCGAGATGTCGCCGCCGTAGCACTTGGCGAGCACGTCCTTGCGGCGCGCCTTCACGGTGGAGCGCGCGATGATCTTGTTGCCGATGGCACCCTGGATGGGCACCTCGAAGAGCTGGCGCGGGATGATCTCCTTGAGCTTGTCGCACAGGCCGCGTGCGAGCCCGTAGGCCTTGTCGCGGTGCACGATGAACGAGAGCGCGTCCACCTCGTCGCCCGAGAGCAGGATGTCGAGCTTCACGAGGTCGCTCGGGCGGTAGTCCGCGAACTCGTAGTCCAAGCTCGCGTAGCCCTTGGTACGGCTCTTAAGCTGGTCGAAGAAGTCCAGGATGAGCTCGGCGAGCGGGATGTCGAAGCGCATCTCGACCGACTTCTTCGAGAGGTGGATCATGTCCGTCATGATGCCGCGGTGCTCGATGCCGAGTTGCATGACCGCGCCCGTGTACTCGGGCGGCACGATGACCTTCGCCTTGAGGTAGGGCTCCTCGATGTGGTCGATGCGCGTCACGTCGGGCAGGTCCTGGGGACTGCGCACGCAGAGCATCTCGCCGTCCGTCTTGTAGACGTGGTAGTCCACTGAAGGGCTCGTGGCGATGAGGTCGAGGTCGAACTCGCGCTCGAGGCGCTCTTTGACGACCTCCATGTGCAGGAGGCCGAGGAACCCCACGCGGAAGCCGAAGCCGAGCGCCACCGAGGTCTCGGGGCTCCAGGTGAGCGAGGGGTCGTTCACGTGCAGCTTCTCGAGGGCGTCGCGGAGGTTCTCGTAGTCCTTGTTGTCGATGGGGAAGATGCCCGTGTACACCATGGGCTTGGCCTCACGGTACCCCGAGAGGGGCTCCGCGCAGGGACGGTCGCGGTAGGTGAGCGTCTCGCCCACGTGCACGGCCTCGGGATCCTTGAGGCCGGTCACCACGAAGCCCACCTCGCCCACGGTGAGCTCGTCGACCGTGGTCTCCGCCGGGCGCTTCACGCCCACGCCGTCCACGAGGAAGTCGACGCCGTTTTGCATCATGCGCAGCTGGTCGCCCTTCTTGATGTTCCCGTCGAAGATGCGCACGGTGGCCACGACGCCGCGGTACTCGTCGAAATACGAGTCGAGGATGAGCGCCTTGAGCGGGGCGGACGCGTCGCCCTCGGGCGGCGAGATGAGGAAGACGATGGCCTCGAGCAGATCGTGGATGCCCTCGCCCGTCTTGCCCGAGACGCACACGGCGTCGTCGGCCGGGATGGCGAGCTCGTCCTCGATCTCGAGCTTGACCTCCTCGGGATGAGCCGAGGGCAGGTCGATCTTGTTGATCGCGGGCACGATGTCGAGGTTGGCGTTCATGGCGAGGTTCGCGTTCGAGACCGTCTGCGCCTCGACGCCCTGCGTGGCGTCCACGACGAGCACGGCGCCCTCGCACGCGGCGAGCGAGCGCGAGACCTCGTAGGTGAAGTCCACGTGGCCGGGCGTGTCGATGAGGTTGAACTGGTAGGTATCGCCGTCATCGGCCGTGTACATCACGCGCACGGCGTTCGACTTGATGGTGATGCCGCGCTCGCGCTCGATGTCCATGGTGTCGAGCAGCTGCGCCTCCATATCGCGCTCCTCGACGGTGTTCGTGAGCTCGAGGATGCGGTCCGAGATGGTCGACTTGCCGTGGTCGATGTGCGCCACGATCGAGAAGTTGCGGATGTGGGAGGTATCAATCGTATTCATGAGAGTTATTGTACTGGATTGGCGCGACAGGGTGAGCGAGGGGATCGCATGGCATCGGCGCGTTCACAACTGCAGGCTTCGGGCGCGGCGCGCGGGCAACGGCCGGTGCGGGGCGTACCGATATGAAGAAGGACCCCGTTCTTCGAACGAGGCCCTTCCGAACACGCGTGATGCCTATGTGAGGCTAGTTGAGGGTGTTCACGAGCTTCTGCACACCGGACTTGCGGTTCGAAGCCTGGTTCTTGTGGATGATGCCCTTCGCGGCAGCCTGATCGAGGCGCTTGTAGGCGCGGCTGGCAGCGGCCTGCGCGGCCTGGGCGTCGCCCTGCTCCACGGCCTCGCGAACATGCTTGACGAGCGTCTTGAGCTCAGAGCGCACAGCGCGGTTGCGCACGCGGGCCTTCTCAGCGGTGCGGATGCGCTTCTTCTGCGATTTGATGTTAGCCACTTGCAGAGTTCCTTTCGAGTTCCTAGATATCTATCGCCATTTGATCAGGCCTCTGAGACACGATTGAGGTCACAAGCAGGTAGTGTACCACGCCGGTGCAGGTAGGTGAAGTGGTAAAGCTGTGGAAATGTTCGGTCGCGTGCGGACTGATAAAATCCAGACAGGCTGGATTTTATCATTTCGTGAGCGACAGCACCCAGCCCATGAAGGCGGTCTCGGAATCGCGCGACCCCTTGAGCGCGCACTCCACGTCCTCCGCGCTCCTCAGCGCCCCCACGAGCTCGTCCATGGTGAAGGCACGCGACCATCGCACATGGTTCTTCACCTGCCAGTCCCGTACGCCGAGGGTGGAGGCCAGCTCGCGCGCCGCGCCGCGGGCGTCGAGCGCCTTCGCGACGATGAGCTCGCGCACGCGGCCGAGCAGCAGCGCGAACAGGCGCACCTCGCTTCTCGGCGGAAGCAGCCGGTAGAGCTCGAGGGCGCGCGCCGCATCGCGGGCGCTCACCGCGTCGAGGAAGTCCCAGGGCTTCGCCTCGGCCGTGCGCGCGACGTAGCGCTCGACGTCCTCGACCTCGATGGTCCCGCCGCCGAGCACCTCGGCGAGCTTCTTGAGCTGGGTATCGAGCATGCGCGTCGACTCGCCCGAGCGCGCGACGAGCTCCTCGGCGGCCGCGGGGGTGATCGAGATGCCGTGCCTGCCCGCCATGCCCTGCACGTACGCGGGCAGCTCCCAGCGCTTCTTGGCGGAGCAATCGATGACCGCCTGCTTGCCGAGCTTCGCCACGGCCTTGTAGAGCCGCGTGTTCTTCGCGAGGGAATCCGCCACGATAAGGCAGACCGTGCCCGGCGCGGGGTGCGCGAGGTAGGACACGAGCGCCTCGCTCATGGCCTTGGGGAGGTGCTCGCACCCGCTCAGGATGACGAGGCGGAAGTCCGCGCCCATGGGATAGGTGCTGAGCGAGGCGATGACCTCGTCGGGCTCCTGGGGCTTCGTCATGTCGCGCTCATCGAGGTTGAAGGCCGCAAGCCCGCTCGCCTCGAGCTGCGCCTTGAGGCGGTCCTGCGCGGCCGCGCGCTTGACCTCGTCGGGGCCGACCACGAGGTAGGCGGGTAGCAGCTTGGCTGAGGCCATGGTTCGCTCCTTCGATCGCTTGCAGGCAGCGGCCGCCATCCGGCCGCCTTCCCACTCTATCACGGGGCGCGCCCGACGGCGACGGAGATGCCGCCGCATGCGGGCGCGATCGTCACGTCGCCCACATCCTTCGTGCAGAGGAAGGCCACGTCGGCGGCATCGAGCGCGGAGACGCAGGCGTCGCTCGGATGCCCATAGCGGTTCCCCTCCCCCGCGCTCGCGACGGCGAACTCGGGCTCGAGCATGCCGAGCACCTCCGCGTCGACCGATTCCGCGGAGCCGTGGTGCCCGAGCTTGAGCACATCGATGTCCCCGGCGCCCGCGGCGTAGGCGCGCTCCTCATCCACCTCGGTGTCCCCCGTCAGCAGCGCTCGCAAGCGCTCCCCGGCGCCGGTGTACTCCACGACGAGCGCGACGGAGTCCTCGTTATCGAGGCCGTCCACCGGCGCGTCCGGCCAAAGCACCGTGCAGGCGAAGCGGCCGACGCGGAACCCGTCGCCCGCGGACACGGCGTGCAGCTCGGGGAGGTCGAGCGCGGCGATGTCCTCGGGCATGGAGTCGTCCGCGCCCTCGGCCACGATGAGCGCTCCCACGGGAACCGTATCGAGCACGGTATCGAGGCCCCCGCAATGGTCCGCATCCCAATGCGTGATGACGACGGCATCGAGCCGCATGACGCTGTTGCGGGCGAGCGCGCGCCCGACTTCGTCATCGACCCCCGCATCGACGAGCACGGCGCTCGAGCCGTCGCGTATGAGGATCGCGTCCGCCTGGCCGACGTCGAGGACGGTGATGGCGGGCGGTGCGAAGACGCCCCAACGCAGCACGTGCGCCGCCGCGAGGACGCCGCAGACGGCGAGCGCGCAGGCGATGTGCGCGCGGCGGATACCCAACCATGCGATATAGACGAACGCCGCGAGCGCGTAGAGCGCGACGGCGGCGCGGGCATCCGAGTCCATCGCGACCGAGGCATACGGGACGCACGCGCAGAGCGCGGCAAGGAAGATGGCGAGCTGCGCGAGCGCCGCCGGAAGCGCGAGCAGCGCCACCAGGGGCGGAAGCACGACGGCCGCGAGCGTCGCCGCAAGCCCTGCGACGAGGAGCGCCGTCATGACGGGGCCGAGCACGATGTTCGCGAGCGGTGCCACGAGCGAGCAGCTGCCGAACACGGGAACCGCAATGGGTAGCGTCGCCCATTGCGCGCAGAGCGTGAGCGCGAGCGCCTCCGCGAGCGCGCGGGGCAGCCCGAGGCGCTGGAGGCGAAAGCGCAGGTAGCTACTGAAGAGCTGGATGAAAAGCACGCTCGCCGCGGAGAGCTGGAACCCGAGGTCGAACGCGATGCCCGGGTCAAGGGCGCAGAGCCCGACCGCGCTCAGCGCGAGCCCGGAAAGACCGTGCGGACGCCTGCCCCCGAGCCCTGCGAGCAGCGAGCAGGCGACCATGGCGAACGAGCGCACCGCCGAGGCGGCGCATCCCGTGAAGAGCACATACGTCCCCATGAGCACGGCGACCGCCGCCGCACGTGAGCCGCGCCGCGCCCCGAGCGCTTGCCCGGCGGCCTCGACCGGGCTGGGGACATACGCCCCCTCGAGCACGGACACGACGCGAACCCCCGCCACCGCGCCCTCAAGGTACGAGGAGCGCCCCCATGCGTCCGCCTCGAGCGCTTCGACGCGCCCAACGGCGCGAAGCCTCGTTCCCGCGGGTAGCTCGCGCTCGCTCGTGAGCTCGACACAGCCGACGAGCGTCTTCCCCTCGAACACGTACGCATCATGCCGCACGCCGTAGGTCCCGGCGCGGCCGTCGCCGTGCACCGCGAACGTGAAGCTGCTCGCCGGTACGCTCAGGATGCGCTCTGCGGCCGCCGCGCGGCTCATGCAGCCGTACGCGCCCGAACACGCCCCGATCAGGCACCCGATCCCGAGGAACGCCACAGCAGCGCGGCGCCCTTCCAGGCACGCGCTCCCGCTTCGCCAGGACGGGCGCGCGCGTCGCCCGAGCGCGCACCCCGCAACGATCGCGATGACTGCGCCGATGACGCCGAAGCCAAGGGCCACCGCACCCGCAGGGAGACCGCCCGCCGTCGTGCCCTCGGTATACGCGGAGCTGAATTCCATCCACCCGCATTCGAGCACCGCGGACGCCGAGAGCAGCGCCCCCGCCGCTGCCGCCATGGAAGCGGGGATGTGCGGCCGCGGCGGGGCCTCGAGCGCGGCGACCCGACTCATATGCAGATCAGCGCCTCGAGCTTCGCGTACTTCTTCTCGCCGATGCCCGAGACGCGCATGAGGTCCTCGATGCTCGCGAAGGGGCCGTTCTGCTCGCGATCGTCGATGATGGCCTGCGCCGTGGAAGGCCCCACGCCGGGAAGCGCATCGAGCTCCTCCAAACTCGCCGTGTTGATGTTGACGAGTGCGCCAACGTCGCCTGCGCCCGCTGAGACATCCGTTCCCGAACCCGTCGCGGCAGGCACGGCCTCGCCCGCGCGGGGAACATAGACCTTCTGCCCGTCTTGGAGGACCTGCGCCCGGTTCAGGGACGAGCAGTCCGCATCGTCTGCAAGGCCGCCCGCCGCCTCGATCGCATCGACGACGCGCGCGCCGCTCGTAAGCTCGACGACGCCGGGCTGCGCCACTGCCCCGCCGACATCGATGACGATGCGCTCCGGCGCGGAAACAGCGCCGTCCTCGGTGTCCCCGCTCTGCTCCCCCGCCTCCTCGACCGCCCCCTGCTGTTCCGCGGATTCCAAGGAGCCCGCGCCGGTGCCGTCGGCGGAGCCCGTGGATAGCTCGAACGACCTGCCCGAACCGCCCGCGACGCCGAGCCATACCATGGCCACCACGGCCGCGAGCACGAGCGCGAGCACCGCGCGCGCCACGCCCCCGTGCACGAGCAGGGTCCGCACGCGCCGCGCGATGCGCCCGCCCCGCTCCGTGCGCTCGATCTGCGCCATGACGCACCACCCCCTTGGGTGCATCATCACATCGCCCGCGCCGCGCCGCCGCACGAATCTCAGATTCTCCCGCACGACCTTGCAGAAACCTTGCCGGATTCTGGCACGCGCACAACCCGATATGCACCGAATGTGGCCGCTTCTGCGCGCGCTTGCGCGAATTACCAGGTAGATGGCACGATTACCGAGCGATACCCCGCACATGAACCTGACGATATGCATGGAGACGCACCAGCCGGCAACGGCACCGCGCCGCCGCGCACGCAAAACGGCGGCCGCCCCATGCGCTCGCGCGCGGGACGGCCGCCGTCAAATCGCACCTTCGATGTCGGTCACCCGCGCGGAGCGAGCACCTCGTGCCGCTCGCGCACCGGCTTGCCCGGCCGGTACGACGAGCTCGGGAAATCGACGTACTCGACGGATGCGACGAGCTCGTCGATCATCGCATCGTGGCCGAAGGCATCCCAGGCCTCGTACACCGCTTCGAGGCGCGCATGCGTCTCGGGCGCGCGCGGCATGAAGAGCGTGCAGCAGTCGGGCGCCGTCTCGCAGGAGATGTCGTAGGTGCCTATCTCGTGAGCGCGCTCGATGATCTCCTGCTTGTCGGAGCCGATGAGCGGGCGCAGGACGGGAAGGGACACCATCTCGTTCACCGCGGCGATGTTCTCGAGCGTCTGGGAGGCCACCTGCCCGAGCGACTCGCCCGTGACGATGGCCTTGGCGCCCTCGAGGCGCGCGATGCGCTCGGCCACGGCGTACATCACGCGGCGGTACATGATGACGCGCAGGCTCGTGGGGCACGCGAGCGCGATCTGGCGCTGGGCGTCGCCGAACGGGACCACGTACAGGCGGCCGATCTGGATGGCGGGCGCATAGGCGCGGATGATGTCCTGGCAGAGATACTCGCTCGTATCTGCCGTCTGCGGGCGCCCGGAGAAGTGCACGGGCACGCACACCGCGCCGCGGCGGGCGAGGAGCCAGGTGGCGACGGGCGAATCGATGCCCGAGGAGAGCAGGGTCACGACCTTGCCGGCGCTGCCGACGGGAAGGCCGCCCACGCCGCGCTCGGAGCGGGCGTACACGTACACGCTCCCCTGCACCACGAGCACGTGCACGACGGCGTCGGGCTTGTGCATCTGGACGCGCTTATCGGGGAACGCCTCGCAGAGCGCCTCCCCCACCTGCGCGTTGAGCTCGAGCGACCCGAGCGGGTAGTCGGTGTTCGAGCGCTTCGCCGCGACCTTGAAGCTCTCGAACGAGTCTATCTCGCCGAGGGCGCGGATCGCGGCGCGGCAGTACTCGCCCGGCTCCCGGTTGGTATGGAAGGCGAGCGAGACGCGCGCGACGCCCGGCACCCGGCAGATGACGGGGAACGCGCGCTCGGCATCGCCCGGCTCGGAGAACGTCACGAGGATGTGGCCGGAGATGCGCGCGCAGGTCGCAACGGAAAAGGCGGCACAGGCCGCCTTGATGGTATCGATGAGGATGTGCTCGAAGTGAGCCCGGTTCTTCCCCTTGAGGCCGACCTCGTGGTAGTGGACCAGGCAGACGCGGCTCGCCATGCGCTATTCCACGGAACCGGCGGATTCGTACTCCGCGGGCTGATGGCCGAGGGCGGCCTCGAACTTGTCGTGGTCGTAGGAGATGTCGCCGTCGGCGATCTCCTCCATGGCCATGGAGATGGCGTCCTTGCCGGAGAGCGCGATGGTGATGTCATCGACGTCCTGGACGGAGAGGACGCGCGCATGCTGACCGCGCAGCATGTTGTTGATGTCGCAGGCGCGCTTGGACGCCAGCGACGCGAGAAGGAACCGGTTGTTATCGGTCTGCTCGAGCAGGTCGTCGATATGAGGCTTGATGACGGACATGGAGCCTCAGCTCCTTTCATGGTTCTTGATGATACCGATGAGCGCATCGACCGCCTCATCGAGGTCATCGTTCACGACGACCTCATCGTAGCGATCGATGAGCGCGAGCTCGCGCTCGGCATTCGCCAGGCGCAGCGCCAGCGAATCCTCGGTCTCGGTCCCGCGGCCGCGCAGGCGCTCGGCGAGCACCTCGAGCGAGGGGGGCTTGATGAAGATGAGCACCGCCTCGGGCATGCGCTCGCGCACCTGGAGGGCACCCTGCACATCGATCTCGAGGATGAGCGAGGAACCTGCCGACAGATTGCGCTCGACCTCGCTTTTCAGCGTACCGTAGCAGTTGCCGTGGACGTGCGCCCACTCGATGAATTCGCCCGCGTCGACGCGGCGCTGGAACTCATCGGGCGTGAGGAAGTAATAGCTCGTCCCGTCGACCTCGCCCGCGCGCGGGGAGCGCGTGGTAGCGGAAACCGTCAGGCCCAGATCCGGGAGCTCGGCGCGGACGCGCGCGACGAGCGTACCCTTTCCGGCACCTGACGGCCCTGAGACGACGAAGAGCTTTGACGTCGTTTCGCCCAACTTACTTGGTGAGGGCGGCGAGCAGCTGCTCGCGCTGGCGGACGCCGAGACCCTGGACGCGGCGGGTAGCGGAGATCTCCAGCTCGTCCATGATCTTGGCGGCCTTGGCCTTGCCGTAGCCAGGGAGCGACTCGATGAGGGTGGAGACCTTCATGCGGGACGCGATGGGATCATCGGAGTTGAGGACGGACTCGAGCGAGACCTCGCCCTTCTTGATCTTCTCACGAAGCTCGGCACGGGCGTGGCGGGCTGCGGCGGCCTTCTCGAGAGCGGCCTTGCGCTGCTCATCGGTGAGCTGGGGAAGCGCCATTAGAACCTCCTACATTCAAGGTTGATACAGACAAAAGAACGGTTGCCGCCTCATGCAGTGCATGAGCAGGCGTTTAACCATCGTGATACGTTAATCGATACCGTGGCAAAGTTCAAGTGCAACGGGGAATCTTTGGGGCTGCGACCTGCATATTCACAGAACGACCGCGAAGATTCCCCAGCTTCAGAGGGTGCTCGGGGGGCACCCCAGGGCTATTCCGATAGCTCCTCCACGATGGCCTCGTACGCGGCGACAGCGTCATTCGCGCCGGTGATGGGCCTGCCGATGACGAGATGGCTCGCGCCCGAGGCGATGGCCGCGGCGGGCGTGGCCACGCGGCTCTGGTCGCCGAGCGCGGCGCCGGCGGGACGCACACCCGGCGTCACGATGAGCGCATCCTCTCCCAACAGTTGACGCATCGCGGCCGCCTCACGCGGCGAGCACACGATGCCGTCGATGCCGTTCGCGCGGGCGAGCCCTGCCAGGCGCGCCGCCTCCTCGGGGATGGGGCAGGTGATGCCGACCTCGGCGAGCGCCTGCTCGTCCATGCTCGTGAGCACGGTGATCGCCACGAGGCGGGCGCGCTCCCCTCCCGTCTCGGCGGCAGCCTGCTCCACGCCCTCGCGCGCGGCGGCGAGCATGGCGCCCGAACCGAGGCCGTGCACGGAGAGCAGGTCGGCGCCCGCGAGGGCCGCGGAGCGGGCGGCGCCGCGGACCTGGTGCGGGATGTCGTGGAACTTGAGGTCGAGGAACACCTTGAACCCCAGGTCGCGGAAGGCGCGCACGATGGAGGGACCCTCGGCGTAGTAGAGCGTCATGCCCACCTTGAGCCAGCGCGCGTGCCCGGAGAGCGCCCGCGCGAGCGCGAGCGCCTCCTCCCGGCCGCAGTCGAGGGCGACGATGATGCGCTCGCGCGCCTCTTGCTCTAGCATTCGAAGGCTCCAATCAGCTCGGTGATGCTCTTCACACCCTGGGACGCCGCCCAGGCCTCGAGCTCGTGCAGGACGCGCGCGGAGGCCGCCGGGTCGACGAAGCTCGCCATGCCCACGGCCACGGAGGTCGCGCCCGCGAGGATGAACTCGGCCGCGTCCTCGCCCGTCATGACGCCGCCCACGCCGCACACGGGGATGTCCACCGCCTGGCAGACCTCCCAGACCATGCGCACCGCGATGGGGTGCAGGAGCGGGCCGGAGAGGCCGCCCGTGGGGCGCGAGAGCTTGGAGCGGCGCGTGTGCACGTCGATCGCCATGCCGGGGATGGAGTTGATGACCGTGAGGCCATCTGCGCCCTCGGCCTCGAGCGCGCGGGCGATCTCGGGCAGGCGCACGGGCGCCATCTTCACGAGGAGCGGCTTCTTGGTGACCGGGCGGCAGGTGCGCATGACCTCGGCGGCACCCTCGGGGGTCGACCCCATGGCGGCCCCGCCGCAGGCGATGTTCGGGCAGCTCACGTTGAGCTCGAACGCAGCCGCCCACGGGCAGAGCTCGTCGAAGAGCTCGAGCGCCGCGACGTACTCCTCCACGGAGTGGCCGGCGACCTGGCAGATGACGGCCGTTCCCTTCGCCGTGAGGTCGGCGAGGTAGGAGCCGGATTCCTCGGCGAAGGCGCGGACGCCGGGGTTCTGCAGGCCCACGGAGTTCATCATGCCGCCCGGGACCTCGGTCATGCGCGGCTTGGGGTTGCCCGGCCAGGGCTCGGCGGCGCACCCCTTCGTGGTGATGGCGCCGAGCTCGGAGACGTCCATGAAGTTCTGGAACTGCCAGCCCTGACCAAACGTCCCGGCAGCGGTGTTGATGGGGTTCTTGAGCGGGATGCCGGCGAAATCGACGGCCATGGAGACATCGCCCATTACCACACGACCTCCTTCGCATCGAACACGGGGCCGCACATGCAGGCGCCCTTCATGCCGTTCACGGTCTCGACGGCGCAGGTGGAGCACGCGCCGAAGCCGCAGCTCATCATGCGCTCGAGCGAGGCCTCGCAGTATACCTGAGCCTGCGCGGCCGCCTCGGCGACCTTCGCCATCATGGGCTCGGGGCCGCACGTGGCCACGTACCCGTAGCCGCCCTGCGCGAGGAGCTCGGCGGCCGGGTCGGTGCAGAAGCCGTGGTAGCCCGCCGTGCCGTCGTCGGTGCACGCGCGCACCTCGCCCGCGCCGAGCGCACGGAACTCACGCTCCCCCACGAGCGTCTCCGCGGTCGCGGCGCCGAGGCACACATCGAAGGCGATGCCGCGCGCGGCGAGCTCGTAGGCCAGGCAGAGCACCGGCGGCACACCGATGCCGCCCGCGACGAGGAGCGCCCGCTCGCAGCCCTCAGGGACCGACCAACCCTTGCCGCCGGGGCCGAGCAGGTCGGAGCGGCTGCCCGCGGGCATCTGGGACAGGCGGCGCGTGCCGTCGCCCACCACGGCGTACCACAGCTCGACGGTGCCCGCCTCCGGGTCCGCTGAGGCATAGCTCAAGGGCACGCGCAGCAGGCTCATCGCGTTGCCGGGAACGGCGATGTTCACGAACTGGCCGGGACGGATCGCCGCGGCGAGCTTGGGCGCGCGGATGGTGAGCGCGTAGATGTCGCGGGCGATCGGCTCGTTCGACACGACCTCGAAATCGTGCATGCGAGCCGGTGAAGGCGTTGGCATAGACCCTCCTTACCCGATGCGCCCGACGCCGGGGCGCTACCCCTCGCGTAGCGGGGAGCCGCGCCGCAGGGGCGCATCGCTGAGACGAAAAGGCAGGCGCCACCGGCATCCCGGCCGCGCCTGCCTGTGATTATCGCACGGAACGTGCTAGCACACGACGCCGTCGGCGAGCGTGCGCACGCCGCCCACAAAGACGTCGGTCGCGCGGCCGGTGAGCTCGACGCCCTCGAACGCGCAGTTGTCGGCCTTGGACTCGTAGCCGTCCGCGCCGACCGTCCAGGTCGCCGCGGGGTCGAAGACCGTGATGTCGGCGACGGAGCCAGCGGCAATGCTCGCGGGCTCGACGCCCAGGATGCGGCGCGGGTTCACGCTCATGAGCTCGACCATGCGGGCGTAGTCGATGGTGCCCGCCTCCACGAGCTTGGTGAGCACGAGGCCGAGCGCGCACTCGATGCCCGTGGTGCCGAAGGGGGCGAGCTCGAACTCGCGCGCCTTCTCCCAGGCGGCATGGGGCGCGTGGTCGGTCGCGATGGCGTCCACGGTGCCGTCGACGACGCCGGCGATGAGCGCCTCGGCGTCCGCGGCGGTGCGCAGCGGCGGGTTCATCTTGAGGCGCGTGTCGTACGTGCCGTCGAGCGCGTCCTCGGTGAGGAAGAGGTGGTGCGGCGTGGCCTCGCAGGTCACGTCGAGCCCCTCGGCCTTGGCGGCGCGCACGAGCTCGAGGCCGCGCGCGGTGGAGATGTGCTGGATGTGGAGCTTCGCCCCCGTGAGGCGCGCGAGCGCGATGTCGCGGGCGATCTGGATCTCCTCGCCCTCCGCCGGCCAGCCGAGCAGTCCCAGGCGCGTGGACACGACGCCCTCGTTCACCTGGCCGTCGCCCACGAGGTCCTCGTCCTGGCAGTGGCTCATGAACACCTTGCCGAACATCTTGCCGTAGTCCATGCAGCGGCGCATCATGCCGGCGCCCTGGACGCCGCGGCCGTCGTCGGTGAAGGCGACGGCGCCGTGCGCCACCATGTCGCCCATCTCGGCGATGATCTCGCCCTTGAGGCCCTTGGAGCAGGCGCCCGAGGGGTACACGCGGCAGTGCCCCTCGCGGGCGGCGACGGACTTCACGTACTCGACGACCGTGCCGTTATCGGTCACGGGGTCGGTGTTGGGCATGGAGCACACGCCCGTGAAGCCGCCCTTCGCGGCGGCGCGGGTCTCGCTCTCGATGGTGCCCTTGTGCTCGTAGCCGGGCTCGCGCAGGTGCACGTGCATGTCCACGAGGCCGGGGACGAGCACCTTGCCCGCAAGGTCGATGACCTCGCAGCCCTCGGCAGAGAGGTTCTCGCCCACCTCGGCGATCTTGTCGCCGTCGATCTTCACGTCAACGACGCCGTCGATGCCCGCGACCGGGTCGACGACGTGCGCGCTCTTAAGCAGAAAGGCCATTGTCGGCACCTCCAAGCAGCAGGTACAGGGCAGCCATGCGCACGCAGATGCCTGCGTACACCTGGTCGAGGATCACGGACCGCTCGGGGTGGTCCGCCATGTAGGAATCGAACTCCACGCCGCGGTTGATGGGACCGGGGTGGCAGATGATCGCGTCCGGCTTCATGAGCGGCTCGCGCTTCTTCGTGAGGCCGAAGAGCTCGTGGTACTCGCGCAGGCTCGGGAAGGGCGCGCCCTCCAGGCGCTCGCGCTGGATGCGCAGCATGTAGACCACGTCGAGCTCGGGCAGGACGTCGTCGAGGCTATAGCTCACGCGGTCGGCGCCGAGCACCTCGGGCGCGGCGGGGATGAGCGTGCCCGGGGCCACGACCGTGACCTCAGCGCCCATGATCTTGAGCGCGGGGATGAGCGAGCCGCACACGCGGGAGTGCGCGATGTCGCCCACGATGCCCACCTTAAGCCCCTCGAAGGAGCCCTTGCGCTCCCAGATGGAATAGAGGTCGAGCAGGGCCTGCGTGGGGTGGCCGTGCTTGCCGTCGCCGGCGTCGATGACGGCCGCGGGGCTGTGCTGGGTGATGATGTAGGGGGCGCCCGCGTGCTTGTCGCGCACGACGATGCAGTCGATCTTGTACGCGTCGAGCGTCATGACGGTGTCGATGAGGCTCTCGCCCTTCACCGTGCTCGTGGAGGAGCCGCCGAAGTTCAGGCTGTCGGCCGAGAGGCGCTTCTCGGCGAGCTCGAAGGAGCTGCGCGTGCGCGTCGAGGGCTCGTTGAACATGTTCACGATCGTCTTGCCCTTGAGCGTCGGCACCTTCTTGATGGCGCGCTCGTTCACCTCGGAGAACGCCTTGGCGGTCTCGAGGATGGTCATGATATCGGTATCCGAGTACTCGGTGATATCGATCAGGTGCTTATGGTTGAACGCCATGAGCCTACTCACCTCCCAGCGGGGCGGAACCCACGCGGGCGCCGGGCTCCACATCGAAAATCTCGACGGACGAACGGCCGTCGACCTCCTTGAGATACAGGCGCACGTTCTCCTCGTGCGAAGACGGAACGTTCTTGCCCACGAAATCCGGGCAGATGGGGAGCTCGCGGTGGCCGCGGTCGACGAGCACGGCCAGCTCGATGGCGGCAGGGCGGCCGAGGTCCATCACCGCGTCGAGCGCGGCGCGGATGGTGCGGCCGGTGTAGAGGACGTCATCGACGAGCACGATGCGCTTGCCGTCGACGTCGAACGGGATGTGCGTGGCGTGGATCTCGGGCGCGAGGTTCGTGAGGTAGTCGTCGCGGTAGAAGCTGATGTCGAGGCTTCCGAGCGGCACGCGCACCCCCTCGATCTCCTCGATCTTCTCGACGAGCTGCTTGGCAAGCAGGTCGCCGCGCGTCACGATGCCCACGAGCGCGAGGTTCTCGGTTCCCTCGTTCCGCTCGAGGATCTCGTGCGCGATGCGCGTGATCGCGCGGTTGATGGCGGTCTCGTCCATGATGACCGCCTTAGGCTTCGTGCCCATCGCACTCCTTCCTTCCATCGATGCCCCGCGATGCATACGCCCCGCCGAGGCAAAGAAAAAGATGCCCGACCGCCGCGCGGCACGGACATCCCGAAGAACAACCCGCTCCCTGAGCTGGGTGCTATGTGCTTCCTTGCGGGTATCTCGTACCACGTTTAAAGGTCGAGCCTAGTGTAGCACGGAAGCGCCCCGGCACCGGCGGGGTTCTCGGCGACGGTGCGAAGTGAATCAAAATTCTTGATGCCTGCATATCTGGCGCACGGGACGGCGCGCCGGGCGGAGGGCCGCACAGATATGAAAAGACCCTGCCAGGGGGACTGACAGGGTCTTTTGGAATCAATGGCTCCCCGGGTAGGACTCGAACCTACAACAGCGCGGTTAACAGCCGCGTGCTCTACCATTGAGCTACCGAGGAATGGCTGCTCGCAAGCAACAGAACTTAGTATACAAACTTCTCGACAGATGGCAAGGGGATTTTTTGAAAAAAGTTCACGCGGTCAGGGCCACCGGGGCCTCGACGCCGCTCCGATCCTCCCTGCCACCGGGACGCGAGCGGCGCAGAAGCGACGAGCGGCCCGGGCGCAGATGCCCGGACCGCTCGGATACGCGCGTATGGAAGGCTGCCGCCGCCTACATCTCGATGTAGTCCTTGAGCTTGCTCGAGCGGCTCGGATGGCGGAGTTTCGCCAGCGTCTTGCTCTCGATCTGGCGGATGCGCTCGCGCGTCACGCCGAACACGCGGCCGACCTCCTCGAGGGTGCGCGGGTTGCCGTCAACAAGGCCGAAGCGGAGCTCGATGACCTTGCGCTCGCGGTCGGCAAGCGAGTCGAGCACCTGCGAGAGCTGCTCCTGGAGCATGGAGAAGCTCGCCGCATCGGGCGGGACGACCGCCTGGGAGTCCTCGATGAAGTCGCCGAGCTGGGAATCCTCCTCCTCGCCGATGGGGGTCTCGAGCGAGACGGGCTCCTGCGAGATCTTCTGGATCTCGCGCACGCGGTCGGCGCTGATGCCCATCTCCTCGCCGATCTCCTCGGGGGTCGGGTCGCGGCCGAGGTCCTGCAGCAGCTGGCGCTGGACGCGCACGAGCTTGTTGATGGTCTCGACCATGTGCACCGGAATGCGGATGGTGCGCGCCTGGTCGGCGATGGCGCGGGTGATGGCCTGGCGGATCCACCACGTGGCGTACGTGGAGAACTTGAAGCCCTTCTCGTAGTCGAACTTCTCCACCGCGCGGATGAGGCCGAGGTTGCCCTCCTGGATGAGGTCCAGGAACAGCATGCCGCGCCCCACGTAGCGCTTGGCGATGGAGACGACGAGGCGCAGGTTCGCGCTGATGAGCGCCTGCTTGGCGTCGAGACCCACCTGCTCCACGCGGGTGAGGCGGCGCATCTCGGCGCGCGTGAGCTCGAGCTCGCCGCGATCGGCGGCCTCGAGCTTCTCGGTCGCGTCGAGGCCGGCCTCGATCTTCATGGCCAGGTCGACCTCGTCCGCAGCGGTCAGCAGGTCGACCTTGCCGATCTCCTTGAGGTACATGCGCACCGGGTCGCCGGTGAGCATGACGGTCGAAGCATCGATGCCGCGCACGCGGGAACGCGAGCGCGACGTGCGGGCGCGCGGCTTCTTCTTGCGCGCGGAACCCATCTCGGACTCGGCGATCTTGGCGACCTTGATGTCGTGGTCCTCGATGCTCTCGTCATCCAGCTCGCCATCGAGGTCGTCGACGCCGAGGTCATCGTCGTCGGAGCCGCCGACGCCGTCGGTGCCGAGCGACAGGTCGTCATCGGCCTCCCCCTGGGAGACCACCTCGATGCCGCGATCACGGAGCGAGCGATAGATAGAGGTAAGCTGTGCGTCGTCGATGTTGACGTCCTTCAGGACGATCTGGATCTCGTCCTCGGAAACAGACCCGGACACCGAGGCCTTGTCCACGAGCGTGTTGATATACGCATCGAGCCCGGTATCCTTCTTCTCGGTCTTCTTCGGCACAAAAGCTCCCTTCCTCAGTCCACGGGACTCATTACTTTAACACAGCTCTCTATACCCAGTACGTGGGAATATGTAGCAGGGAAAATTATTCGCCCGGCTTTCGACAAATCCACGCGGCGCCCGCGGGCGCCATCAGGCGCTCGCGAAGGGGTCGGCGATGCCGCTGACGGCCTTCTGCAGCTCGCGCTGGCGCGCGGCGAACCGCGTCGCCTGGATGGTGAGCTCCCGGCGCTGGGCGCGGTCGAGGGAGCGATCCTGGCGCAGGCGCGCCTGCACCGCACGGAGGCGGCGCTGCACGGTGTAGAGCTCGAGCGTGTTCACGAGGAACTCGATCGTCACGTCGGTCGGGTGCGTGCTCGTGGAGGACACGAGGCCGCCCGACACGAGCTGCGGCGCCTCGGGGCACACGGCGAGGACGGCCTGCATGGCGTCGGCGGCCGACGTCCCCGCGGGCGTGGCGAGCACCGCCCACGCGATCGATTCGTGGCGCGGGTCGATCCAGTCGATCTCGGTGATGCGCTCGGCGAAGGGTCGGAAGGCGTCCGGCGAGCTCGTGAGCAGCGTGAGCAGCTCGCGCTCGCAGGCGAGCGCCCGGCGCTCGAGGTCGGTGAGCACCACGGGGGCGGCGGGGGCGGCTCCCGTGCCCGGATCGCCGGCCTGTGCCGGAGCGGGGGCATCGTCGAAGCCGCGCGCATCGTCCGGGATGTAGTCGTAGGGCACCTCGTCCGCCTCGTCGCCGTACGCGGCAGCGGGCTCGCCCGCGCCCCGGGCGGCACCCGTACGCTGCCCGCGCGCCGCGTCGCGCATCTGCTCGCGCCGGCGCGCCGTCGCCTCCTCCCCCTGCACAGTGCGGAAGACGCGCTGCGCCGCCGAGCGCACGGTCTCGGCGTCGAGCCCGAGCAGGTCGGCAATCTGCATGTAGTAGGAATCGACGAGGTAGCTCGCGCGGAGCGGGTAGATGAGCCGGCAGGCCTCGTCGAGCGCCGCCGCGCGGCCGCCGGGCGTGGCGGTGTCGCTGCGCTCCTCGAGCTTGCGGAAGACGAAGTCCATGAGGGGCTCGGCCTCAGCGAGGAGCGTCCGCAGCGCGTCACCGCCCCGCGCGGTGATGAACTCCATGGGGTCCATGCCATCCGGGAGCACGACGCAGCGCAGGTCGACGGTGCTCTGCTCGATGAACTGGATCGCGCGCTCCGCCGCCTTCTGGCCCGCGGCGTCTCCGTCGAAGAGGTAGACGATCTGCTTGGCGAAGCGCGAGAGCGTCTTCACGTGGTATTCGGTGAGCGCGGTGCCGAGCGTGGCCACCACGTTGCCGATCCCCGCCTCGTGGCAGGCGATGGCATCCGTGTAGCCCTCGACCACGACGGCCTGCGCCTCGGCGACGATATGCTCCTTCGCCCAGTTGAACGCGTAGAGGTTCTTCTTCTTATGGAAGACGGCGGTCTCGGCCGTGTTGAGGTACTTCGGCTGGCCGTCGCCCATGATGCGCCCGCCGAACGCGACGCACGAGCCCCGCTCATCGAAGATAGGGAACATCACGCGCTCGTAGAAGCGGTCGGCCAGGTTGCCGCCGTTGCGGCGCACGGCGACGTTCGCGTCGATCATCTCCTGCGCGGTGAAGCCCTGCGCGCTGAGGTGCGCGACGAGCGCCCCCCTCCCCGGCGCGTACCCGAGCCGGTACTTCCGGCAGACGTCCGAGCCCATGTGGCGCGACGAGAAATACGAGCGTGGACGCCCATCCCGGCCGCGCATGAGCTGCATATGGTAGAAGTTCGAGGTCTCCTCGCAGACGTCGATGATCCGGGAGCGCCTGGTGCCGCGGCGCGCCTGGTGCGCCTCTTCCTCAAGCTCGATGCCCGCGCGGTCCGCGAGGTAGCGGACGGCCTCGGGAAACGACAGGTTCTCGCGGCGCATGACGTAGGTGAAGCAGTCGCCGCCCTCGCCGCAGCCGAAGCAGTGCCACACCTGCGTAGCGGGGATCACATGGAACGAGGGGGTCTTCTCGCCATGGAACGGGCAGCAGCCCCACAGGTCCTGGCCGCGCGGCTTGAGCGGCACGGTCTCCTGCACGAGCGTGACGAGGTCGGTCGCGGCGCGGACGCGGTTCTTATCTTCCTCCGAGATCATCGAGCACCACCCCGTCCTCACCGAGTTCCCGCTTCACGCTATCGATATCATCGAGCACCGTGCGGACAAGCTCGTCGCGCGTCGAGAACCGCACGAGCCCGCGCAGCCGGCGGGCGAACGCGATCGAGATGGCGCCGCCGTAGATGTCGCCGGAAAACCCGATGAGATTCGCCTCCAGGGCGGCCGAGGCGGCGTTATCGGCGAACATGGGGGGAACCCCGACGTTCACCGCAGCAGGCCAGGCGGCGTCGCCCACGAGCGCGATGCCCCCGTACACGCCCTCGGCGGGCACCTGGAGGACGGGGTCGTAGGCGATGTTCGCGGTGGGAAAGCCCATGCCCGCCCCCTCGCCGCGCCCGTGCACCACCGTCCCGCGCAGCAGGTAGCGGCGGCCGAGCTCGCGCGCGGCGGCATCGAGCTCGCCCGCGGCGAGGTGCGCGCGGATGTTCGAAGCGGAAACGACCTCGTCGCCGCTGCGGAGCAGCTCGTGGCCGAAGAGCTCGATGCCCCGCTCGGCGCACCAGCCCCGCATGACCGCGACCGTCGAGGCGCCGCCGCGCCCCAGGCGAAAATCGCTCCCCACGTGGACGGCGCGCACGTCGCAGCAGGCGAAGAGGACGTCCGTGAAGAACGCGGCGTGGTCGAGGCGCGAGAGCGCGCGCGTAAAGGGGATGACGAGCACCGCGTCCACACCCGAGGCGGCGAGCAGGGCGAGGCGGTCCGCGCGGGCGGTGAGCTTCGCCGCCGGGCGCGGCGCGACGACCGTGTCGGGGTCGGGGTCGAAGGTGACGGCGACCGCGCGCATGCCGCGGGCGCGGGCGTCGGCCAGCGCGGCGTCGATGAGCGCGCGATGCCCGCGGTGCACGCCGTCGAAGGCGCCGATGACCGCGACGGCGGCGCCGAGCGCGGAGAGCGCCCCGGGCGCCCACGGGACCACGGGCGCTGCGTGCGCGGCGGGTTCGGGGATGATGAGGTCGCGACGCAGCTCGCCGAGGGAGGGCATCATGAGCGCACTCCCTCGATGGGCTGGGGGAAGACGTCGCGCGGGCGGGCGCGGCCGAACTCGATATCGGCGAGGGCGACGAGGCACTGCGCGCAGGTGAGCGCCGCGCGTCCGCCCTCGAGAGCCTCTGCGCCGCGCACGGGAACCGCCTTGCCGCAGAGGACATCGCCCATGAGGGCCTCGTCGACGGGAAGCGCGGGCAGGCCGAGCGCCACCACGGGGTCGAGTGCCGAGACGCGCACGGCCTCAGCCGAGACATCATCGAGCGCGAGGCAGCGCGCGGCATCGATGGCGCCCGACGCCGTGCGGCGGAGCCCCGCAAGGTGGGCGGCGGAATCGAGCGCGCGCCCCAGGTCGCGGGCGAGCGCGCGGATGTAGGTGCCCTTGCTCACCGTGAAGCCGACCGTCCAGACGGGGTCTCCCCCGTCGTCGGCGATGCCGAAGAGGGTGGCCTCCCGCACCTCGATCGGACGCGCCTCGAGCTTAGGCTCCTCGCCGGCGCGGGCGCGCGCGTAGGAGCGCACCCCGTCGACGGAGATCGCGGAAAAGGCAGGGGGAACCTGCAGGTGCGCGCCGATAAGGCCGGCGACGGCGCGCGCGGCGAAGGTCGTGTCGAAGAGCTCGGGGCGCACCGGGGAGCGGCGCGTGACCTCGCCCTCCGCGTCGTCGGTCGCGGTCTCCGCACCGAAGCGGATCTGCGCGAGGTAGGACTTCTCATCGAGGGCGAGCATGCCGAGCAGGCGCGTCGCCTGGCCGATGCCGATCACCATGACGCCCGAGGCGAGCGGGTCGAGCGTGCCGGCATGGCCAACGCGCCGCTCCCCCACCGCGCGGCGCACGCGCGCCACGACGTCGTGCGAGGTGATGCCGAGCGGCTTATCGACCGCCACGAGCGCGTTCAGCTGTGCGACCCTGCGTCGAGCCACGATGCCCCCTTTGCAAGCGTATATCGAGGTGTGTTAGCGCGCAGACGGCTCGGAGTCGCCGTCCACGAGCGCGGAGAGCAGCGGCAGGACGCTCGCGAGGGCCTCCTCGACCGTGCCCTCGAACGTGAAGCCGGCCGCCGCCGCATGGCCGCCGCCGTCGAACGCGGCAGCGATGCCGGAGATGTCGATCGCGGACTTCGACCGCAGGTTGCCGCGGACGCGCCCGTCGTCGAGCTCCTTCAAAAAGACGCACACCTCGACGCCGCCCACGGAGCGCACGAGGTCGACGAGGCCGTCGCACTCGTCGGTCGAGACCCCGCAGCGCGCGAGGTCGTCGGCATAGGCATAACTGTAGGCCACCCTGCCGTTCGCGACCGTGCGGATGCGCCCCATCACGATCGATTCGAGGTGCAGGTACTCGATCCGCTGGCTCTGGTACACCTCGAGCGAGATGCGCGCGGGCTCGGCACCTGCCGCGACGAGGCGCGACGCCACGACGAAGCTCTCCGGGTCCGTATTCTGGTACTGGAAGCGCCCGGTATCCGTCACGAGGCCGCAGAACAGGCAGTTCGCCACCTCCGGCGTGAGCGGGATGTTGCAGAACGAGAGGAATTCCTCGACGAGGACCGAGGCAGCCGCGGCCTCGGGGCGGCGCACGACGATGGAGGCGAACTCCGCGCGCGCCGGGTGGTGGTCGAAGCAGACGATCCGGGCGCTGCGACGGGCGACCTCGGCGGCGTCCTCGAGGCGGTCGAGCACGGGGCAATCGACCGAGATGAAGAGGTCGGGCGTCTCGTCGTAGCGCGCCGCGGGCACGAGCTCGTCCGCGCCGGGCAGGAAGCGGTAGATGCGCGGGACGGGCGCCTCGTCGGCGAGCAGGAACGCGATGCGCTTCTGCGGGAAGCGCGCGCGGAGCGCGAGGCCGAGCCCGAGCGTGGAGCCGAGGGCATCGCCATCCGGGGAGATGTGCCCCGAGATGGCGATGGTGCCCGCGGCGTCGATGGCCTCGAAGATCGACCAGTACTCGTCCGCGTAGGCGAGCTGCACGGCGCGCTCGTCGAGGATGACCTCGGAGGAACCTGCCGAATCGCTACCCATCGAGCTCACCCGCATCCAACGACGCCTCGCCGTCGGGCGCCCCCGAGCCGGCCTCATCGGCCTGCACGGGATAGCCCTCCTCGTCCTTTTCCACCCCGATGGTGGGCGGGACGTTCTCGAGCGCCGCGGCGATGCGCATGGCCTCGTCCGTCGAGCGGTCGATGCGGAAGTCGAGCTCGGGCACGATGCGCCAGTCGAGGGCACGGGCCAAAAGGCTCCGGATGCGCCCCTTCGCCTGGCCGAGCACGTCGAGCACCTCCTCGTAGCGATCGGCGTCGCACGACACGAAGATGCGCGCGTACGAGCGATCCTGCGCCACCTCGACGCCGGTGATCGTCACGAGGTCGAGCCGGGGGTCGGCGATCTCGAAGAGCAAGATGTAGCCGAGCTTCTCACGCAGCTGCTCGGAAAGGCGGCGCGTAGCGGGTGTCTGCTTCACGGGTCTGCCCTCCTACCATGACTATTCGGTGCGCGCGACCTCGACGACCTTGTAGGCCTCGAGCTGGTCGCCCACATGGACGTCCTGGAAGCGCTCGATGCCGAGGCCGCACTCGTACCCGGAGCGCACGGACTTGACGTCGTCCTTGAAGCGGCGCATCGAGGCGAACTTGCCGTCGAACACCACGACGCCGTCGCGCACGACGCGCACCTGGTCGTCGCGGGAGATCTCGCCCTCGGTGACCATGCAGCCGGCCACAACGCCGACCTTGGGCACGCGGAAGAGCTCGCGGACCTCGGCCACGCCGGTCTGGACCTCCTCCTCCGTGGGCTTGAGCATGCCGATGCGCGCGGCATCGATGTCGTCGATGGCCTTGTAGATGATCGAGTAGGTCTTGATCTGCACGTTCTCGCGTTCGGCGAGGTCGCGCGCCTTGGCCTGCGGGCGCACGCCGAAGCCGACGATGATCGCGTTCGAGGCCGCCGCGAGGATGACGTCGGTCTCGGAGATCGCGCCGACGGCGGAGTGGATGATGTTGATGCGCACCTCGGACTGGTCCATCTTGGCGAGCGAGTCCGCGAGCGCCTCGATGGAGCCCTGGACGTCGGCCTTGACGACGAGGTTGAGCTCCTTGAGCTCGTTCTCGTTCATCTCGGAGAAGAGGGTCTCGAGCGTGACGTGCTTGACCTTGTTCTGCTCCTCGATGCGGGCCTTGAGGGCGCGCTCGTCGGCGAGCTTCTTGGCGTCGCGCTCGTCCTCGAAGACGCGGAACTCGTCGCCGGCCGTGGGCACGGAGTCGAGGCCGAGGATCTCGAAGGCGTCGGAGGGCACCGCGGCGGTCTTGTGCTCGCCGTGCTGGTCGATCATGGCGCGCACGCGGCCGAAGCTCGTGCCCGCCACGAGGGCGTCGCCCACGTGGAGCGTGCCGCGGTTCACGAGCACCGTGGCGACAGGGCCGCGGCCGCGGTCGAGCTTGGCCTCGATGATGTAGCCCGAGGCGAACGTGTCGGGGTTCGCCTTGAGCTCGAGCACGTCGGCCTGGAGCAGGATCGTCTCGAGCAGGTCGTCGATGCCCTGGTGGGTCTTGGCGGACACGTTCACGAACATGTTCGAGCCGCCCCACTCCTCGGGGATGACGCCGTACTCCACGAGCTCCTGGCGCACGCGGTCGGGGTTCGCGTCGGGCTTGTCGCACTTGTTCACCGCCACGACGATGGGCACGCCGGCGGCCTTGGAGTGGTTGATGGCCTCGACCGTCTGCGGCATGACGCCGTCATCGGCGGCGACGACGAGCACGACGACGTCGGTGATCTTCGCGCCGCGGGCGCGCATGGCGGTGAAGGCCTCGTGGCCGGGGGTGTCGACGAAGGTGATCTGGCGGCCGTTGATCTCCACCTGGGAGGCGCCGATGTGCTGCGTGATGCCGCCCGCCTCGTGCGCGGCGATGCCGGTGTGGCGGATGGCGTCGAGCAGGCTCGTCTTGCCGTGGTCGACGTGGCCCATGACCGTGACCACGGGCGGGCGCGGCTTCAGGTCCTCGGGGTCGTCGTAGAACGTGAAGGAGTTCTCCTCCTCGGGCGTGATGATCTTGATCTGGCGGCCGAGGTCATCGGCGACGAGCTCCACGAGGTCGTTCGACATGGACTGCGTCATGGTGAGCGGGCTGCCCAGCAGGAACAGGCGCTTGATGATGTCGTTGGCGGGGACGTCGAGCGCCTCGGCGAGCTCGGCCACGGTCACGCCCTCGGAGACGCGCACGGCGTCGAGCTCCTCGACGGAGATGCCCTGCGCCTTGGCCTGCTCGAGCTTCTGCTCACGTGCGGCCTCGGCGGCCTCGCGCTCGCGCTTCTCCTTGCGCTTCTTGCGGCGGCCGGTGGATTCGCGCGACGCCTCCTCGACGGCGGCGCGGGCCTCCTCGAGCACGCGCTCGCGGCTGTACTCCTCGGCCTCGCGCGCCATGCGGCTGTAGCGGTCGCCCTCGTCATGGCCCTTGCGGCCCTTGCGGCCCTTGCCGGCCTTCTCGGGCGCGGGGACGTCCATG
>CAPI01000084.1 GCA_000333815.1 [Collinsella] massiliensis | reverse complement strand
CGCGACGCCGTGCGGCGTCGGCGCGCGCCAGGCGGGCGGCGAGCTCGCGGGCGCGATGCGAGCGCTCGGCCATGACCTCGGGCGGAACCTGGTCGGGCATGGCCGCGGCCGGCGTGCCGGGGCGTGCGCTGTAGCGGAAGACGTGCATGCGCGAGAAGCCCACGCGCTCGCAGAGGGCAAGCGACGCCTCGAAGTCCTCGTCGGTCTCGCCCGGGAAGCCCACGATGAGGTCGCAGGAGAGCGACGCGGACGGGAGCGCTGCGCGGATGCGGCCGCAGAGCGCCTCGAACTCCTCTGCGGTATACGGCCTGCCCATGCGCTCGAGCGTGCGGGTGCAGCCGGATTGAACGGGCAGGTGGAAGAAGGGCGCCACCCGGCCGTCCGAGGCGGCGACGCGCTCGATGAGCCGGTCGGTCACGTCCATGGGCTCGATGGACGAGAGGCGGACCTGCGGGATGGGCGTGTCGCGCAGGATGCGCTCGATGAGCTCGTCAATCTCGACATGGGCGTCGCGCTCGTCGGCGCCGTCGTAGGCGCCCAGGTTGACCCCGGTGAGCACGACCTCGGGGAGCCCCTCGGCGCAGACCGCGCGCACCTCGTCGAGGACGGCGGCCACGGGCACGGAGCGCTCGGGGCCGCGCGCCTTCCACACGATGCAGTACGTGCAGCGGTTGTTGCAGCCGTCCTGGATCTTCACGCCCGCGCGCGCCCGGCGCGGAGGCTGCTCCCCCGCGCGTGCATCGACCTCGGCGCTGTGATGCTTCGAGACGGCCTCGTACCCGAGCGCCTGGAGCGCGCGCCGCGCCACGCCGACCTTCGAAGGCTCGACGAACACGCGGTCGGAGATCTCGCAGAGCGACTCGGGGTGCAGGGCCGCCGCGCAGCCCGTAGCGAGCACATACGGGTGGCGGGGGCGCCCGAGCGCGTGGCGCACGGCCTTGCGCGTCTTGGCCTCCGCCTCGCCCGTGACGGCGCAGGTGTTGATGACGATGAGCTCGGCGTCGTCGGGGTCGACGAGCGTGAGCCCGGCGCGCGCGAGCTCGCGCTCCATGCGGTCCGATTCGACGCGGTTGACCCGGCAGCCCAGGTTGATGACGGAAACGAAGGGGTTCGCCACGAGCCTCACCTCGGTGTCTAGTCGATCATGTCGTCGATGGCGTCGCGGATGCGCTCGCCCACGCTGCGCTTCGGCGCCACCGCTTCGCCCATGGCGGCCGCGTAGCGCTCGAGGAGCTCTCGCGCCTCGCCGGAGAGCTTGCGCGGGACCTCGACGCGCACCTGCGCGATGGCCCGGCCGCGCGTCGTGCCGTCCATGCGCGGCATGCCGAACTCCTCGGCCACGACGGTGTCGCCGAACTGCGTCCCTGCGGGGATGTCGAAGGGGATCGTCTCGTCGGGCATGATGCCCGGCACGATGACCTGACAGCCCAGGGCGGCCTGCGCGATGGAGACGGTGACCGCGCAGAGCAGGTCGTCGCCCGAGCGCTGGAAGCGCTCATGCTCCTCCACGACGACCGTCACGAGCAAGTCACCGCTCTCCTCGCCGCGGAACCCGGCCTCGCCGTAGCCGCGGACGCGCAGCTGGCGGCCGCTCGCGATGCCGGCGGGCACCTCGATGTCGATCTTCTCGTGCGTGGGCGTGCGGCCCTGGCCGTCGCACATGTCGCAGGGGTGGTCGATGACCGTCCCCTCGCCGCCGCACTCGGGGCAGGGCGAAGTGGACTGGATCTGCCCGAAGATGGAGCGCTGCATCGTCGTGATGTACCCCGTGCCATGGCAGCGCGGGCACTGCGTCTCCTGGGCGCCCTCGGCGCAGCCGGTGCCGTGGCAGTCCTCGCAGGGCGCCAGGCGGTCGTAGCTCACGGTCTTCACGCACCCGAGCGCGGCCTCCTCGAGCGTGATGGTGAGGGTGATCGCCATGTCGCGCCCGCGGCGCCGCCGTGTCTGGCCGCCCGCCTGAGCGCGTCCGCCGCCGAAGAACGACGAGAAGATATCGTCCATGCCCATGCCGAAGATGTCGTTGAGGTCGACGAAGCCCGACCCTCCGGGGCCGTCGGCGGTGCCGAAACGGTCGTAGTTCGCGCGCTTCTGCTCGTCCGAGAGCACGGAGTAGGCCTCGTTGAGCTCCTTGAACTTCTCCTCGGCATGCGGGTCGTCCGAGACATCCGGGTGCACCGTGCGCGCCTTCTTCAGAAACGCCCGCTTGATGGTGCGCTGGTCGGCATCCCGATCGACGCCCAAGATCTCATAGTAATCCTTCGAACCCGGCACTTCGCTTCTCTCCCCCAACTCAAACCGAGCCCCGGCGCGTGCAGGCACCGGAGCTGCATCTCGCTATATCCATCGAAACGCGATGCGGCCACGCGGCCGCCGCGGGATTACCACCAATAGAACGGGCGGTAATAGTACATGCCGCGCGTGCAGCTCGCGAACCACATGAGCAGCAGCACGTAGAAGAGCGCGTTCAGAAGCCCGCTCACGAACACCTGGAGCCCGCGCTTGAGCCAGATGAGGCTGCGGTGCGAGGGCACCTCGCGCAGCACCATGCCCGCTCCGAAGCAGAACGGGATGAGGCAGAGGGTCGCGAAGAGCGAGAACGTGCCACCGAGAAGCGCGAGCAGAAGGAACGGGGCGGCGAAGCCCATGAGCTTGAAGCCCTGCTGCGCCTTGCCCTCGAGCCGCTCGGCCGCCACGTGCGCGCGCCCGATGAGGTCGCCCGCGGCCGCGCCGTTCGTGCCCGCGTGCCCCATGCCCTTGACGCGCACAGTACCCCCGTCGTGCGTGCCCGGGGGGAACTCGATGACCGCTTCGGACATGACCTGCTCGCGGCCGGTGCCGCCGCAGTCGGGGCAGGGGTCGGTGATGACCTTGCCCGAGCCGTTGCACTCCGGGCAGACCATCTGGAACACGCCGGCGCCGAAGAGGAACGACATGTCGACGTCCATGGCGCCCGTGCCGCCGCAGGAAGGGCAGGTGTGCGCGTGCTCGGACGAGACGGAGCCCGTGCCGTGGCAGTGCTCGCACGGCTCGTAGCGCCGATACTTGACCGCCTTGCGCGCGCCGTTCTTCACCTGCTCGGGCGTGAGCTCGATATCGATGATGACGTCCGCGCCCTCCTCGGGGCTGAACGCCTGGGAGGAGCCCCGACCGGACGGCCGACGCGGCTCGCTCCACATGCCGCCGAACGGGAAGCCGCCGAACCCGCCGTAATAGGAACCGCGCGCGGCGCGTGCGCCCGCATAGGGGTTCTGCGCGGAGGCCGTGCCGTAGCCGGCGAAGGGGTTGCCGGAGCGCATGGCATCGTAGCGGGCGCGCTTCTGCTCATCGGAGAGGACGGCGTAGGCCTCGGACACTTCCTTGAACTTCTCCTCGGCATCCGGCGCCTTGTTCACGTCGGGGTGCAGCTTGCGCGCCTTCTGCTGAAACGCCTTCTGGATCTCGCGCTTGTCGGCGTCCTTCGAGACGCCGAGGATCGCATAGTAGTCTTTATCGTTCATTCCCGCCACGGTAGGGGTAACCTCCTGCTCGGCAACGTTGGCTTAGCGTATTGTACCGAAAAGCCGCGCGGCTCAAACCCGGCAACGCATCTGGATGCCGCCTGCACAAACCATACGCCCAGGCGACGGGCGGGAGGGGGTCAGTTTTCTCCCGCGAGGCCCCACATGAGGCCGAAGAGCTCGTTGCCCATGAGCCAGCCGCGCTCGGTGGGCGCGAGAGCACCGGTCGCGGCGTCCCAGGCGGCGAGCCCCTCTGCGCACGCGGTGGCGGCCGCG
>CAPI01000085.1 GCA_000333815.1 [Collinsella] massiliensis | reverse complement strand
CCGCCTCGGGCGCATCCGCGCGCTCGGAGCGGGGATGGCGCAGGAACTCCGGGATGACGAGCGCGGGCTCGGCGGCCTGGTCGGGTTCGGATGCGGGCGCGACCCGCTCCCCTGCCCCAGGCAACTCTTCCTGCACGGCGTCGGAGCCCGCAGCGGCAGCCTTCGCGCCATCAACGTAGCGGTCCTCGATGGGGATGAGCGTCGTCGCGGCGCGTTCGGCCTCGAGCTGGCTCGAGAGGTCGACGAAGGGATCCTCGTCCACCTCGTCAGGATCCTGCTCGAGCAGGGTCGTCTTCGCGCGGTCACCCAGGTAGCTCGTCTCCATGGTGCCGTCCGCGTCGAAGAGCTCCTGCTGGCGCGACTCGCGCGGCCGCCGCTGCGGGGCGCGCGGCATGAGTGCGGAGTCGTCGCCCCAGGGGCTCTCGTTCACCTCGACGTGCCGGCGCTCGCGGAGACGCTCGGCACCGTCGCGCAGCGCCCCGATGAGCCGGGACACGGAGAAGCCGATGAGGATCGCGCCCGCGATGCCGATGCCCACGAGCAGGACGCCCGCGATGGGCTTGCCGAAGGCGCCGGCGAGCGTCGAGGCGATCGCGAAGCCCACGTACCCGCCGGTCGCGGAGAGCTCGGGCTCGCCCACGGTGACGCCGAGCACCATGTGCTCAGGGGTCCCCACCAGCGCGATGAGGGCGATCGCGGCGAGGAAGATGATAAGCGCGCCGGCGCAGGTGCGCGCCGTGAGGACGCCCTCGCCGCGGACGAAGAGCAGGGCGGCCACGAGCAGGAGCGCGAACGGCAGGACGTACGCCCCGAGCCCGAAGCCCAGGTGGTAGAAGCCCGCGAGCGCTGCGGTGATGGGCGCCGTCGCAGGCGCCACGACCGCGATGAGCGAGCACACCGCGAAGACGGCGAGCGCCACCCCCGCGATGTCACGTCCCGAACCACCGGCGAGCAGCGGCTCGGGCGCGCGCTGCGCCGGAGCACCCGCGCGCAGCTGGGACGAGCCCTTCTTCTGCTTCGCGGAAGCCGGGCGCCCGGAGGCGCGCCCCTTCGCGTTTTTCGCTGTCCCCTGCCGTGCCGCCACGCTAGACCTCCATGACGACCGGAATAATCATGGGACGGGTGCGCGTGCGGTTCCAGATGAAGTTGGACAGCGCGTCGCGCACGACCTTGCGGAGCGCGCCGGTACTGCTGCTCGTGAAGTCGAAGGAGCCCTTGTCCACGGACTTGCGGATGGCGTCCTCGGCGTCCGCGCCGAACTCCTCGTCGATGGAGAACGAGACGCCGCGCGTGGAGAAGTCGATGGCGTCGATGCGCTTCTTCTTCATCGAGACGACGGCGACGACCGTCACCATGCCGTCGTTCGCGAGCTTCTGGCGGTCGCGCAGCACGATGGGGTCGGTGTCGCCGATGCGCAGGCCGTCGACGTAGACGATGCCGCTCTCGACCGTGGGGCCCACCTTCACGACGCCGCCGCGCACCTCGAGGGTGTCGCCGTTATCGAGCACGAAGATGTGGTCCTCAGGGATGCCGACCTTGCGGGCGAGCTTGGCGTGCGCCCGCAGGTGCACGGCCTCGCCGTGGACGGGCATGAAGTAGGTGGGCTTGGCCATGGTGAGCATGAGCTTGAGCTCCTCCTGGCTGCCGTGGCCGGAGACGTGCACGAGCTTCGTCGACTTGTCCACGACGGTGCAGCCGAGCTTCGCCAGGCTGTTGATGACCTGCTGGACGGCCTTCTCGTTGCCGGGGACGGGCGTGGCGGAGATGATGACCGTGTCGCCCGAATGGATCGAGAGCGTCTTGTGCTCGCCGTTGGCCATGCGCGACAGGGCCGAGAGCGGCTCGCCCTGGGAACCCGTGCACATGACGACGATCTGGTCGTCCGGGATGCCGTTCACGTCGTAGGCGTCGATGATGTCCGACTCGTCGATCGTGAGGTAGCCGAGCTCGCGCGCGACGCGCGTGTTCGTGAGCATGGAGCGGCCCGTCACGACGATCTTGCGGCCGCTCGCCTTCGCGGCGTTGCAGATCTGCTGGAGGCGATGGATGTGGCTCGAGAACGAGGCGACGAACACGCGGCCGGGCGCGTTCTTGATGACCTCGTTGAGCGTGGGGCCCACCTCGGCCTCGGACTTGGTGAAGCCCGGGACGGTCGCGTTCGTGGAGTCCGAGAGCAGAAGGTCGACGCCCTGCTTGGCGAAGCGCGAGATGGCGGCGTAGTCGGGCGTGACGCCGTCGATGGGCGTCTGGTCGAGCTTGAAGTCGCCCGTGTGCATGACGGTGCCCTGCGGCGACTTGATGTAGACGCCGAGCGCGCCGGGGATGGAGTGCGTCATCGAGAAGAAATCGACCGAGATGCAGCCGAGGTTGATGTGCGAGCCGCTCTTGACCTCGCGGAACTTCGGCGAGCGGATGCGGAACTCGGCGAGCTTGCCCTCGATGAAGCCCAGGGTGAGCTTGCTCGAGAAAATGGGCACCTTGTTGTTGAGGTCCTGCAGCAGGTACGGCAGGGCGCCCGTATGGTCCTCGTGGCCGTGCGTGACGATGATGCCGCGGAGCTTGTCCTCATTCTCGAGGACGTAGGTGTAATCGGGCAGCACGAGGTCGATGCCGGGCTGCGAGTCGTCCGGGAACATGAGGCCGGCATCGATGAGCACCATATCCTGGCCGCACTCGACGACGGTCATGTTCTTGCCGATGCCGTCGAGGCCACCGAGCGGGATGATGCGAAGCGGCGGGTTCTTCTTTGCCATAGGTATGTTGCGTTCCTTTCGTTTCAGATTCTGCTATGAGACGCGCTGAGCGCGAAAACGTACACCTTCGTCATGCGATGCGCATGAGCATACAGAGTACATTGTACGCATACTTCCGCCGCGGTATGCAGCGACCGACCGACCCACAGGAATAGCGCAAGCACGCATGGCGATAGCGAAAACCCAGGCACGCCCCGGATACGGGGAGCACCTGGGTTGCTCAGGAATCGATGGATCGGAGCATCCGACAGCTCGGCTATCGCAGCTCTCGCCTACAGACTAGCCCTCGTGGTGACGGCGCGGGGCGCGGCCGCGGCCGTTGTCACCGGGACGACGGCGCGGGCGCTCGCTGCGGTCGCGGCTCTCGCGGCGCGGACGGCCCTCGCCGGAGCCGTGGCCGGAGCCCTCGGGCGCCTTCGGCTTGTCGAGGCGGTCGAGCTTCACCTTGCCGCCGTCCTCGATCTCGATGACCTTGACGGTGACGGTGTCGCCCACGTTGAGGACGTCCTCGACCTTGTCGACGCGTCCCTCGGCAACGCGCGAGATGTGCAGGAGCCCGTCCTTGTTCCCGAAGAGGCGCACGAACGCGCCGAAGGGCTGGATGGTGACGACGGGGCCGGTGTAGACCTCGCCGACCTCCGGCTCGCGGACGATCTCCTTGATGCGGGCGATGGCCAGGTCGGCCGCCTCGCCCACGCCGCCGACGGTGACGGTGCCGTCCTGCTCGACGTTGATGGTGGAGCCGGTCTCGTCCTGGATGGCGCGGATGGTGTCACCGCCCTTGCCGATGATCTCGCGGATCTTATCCACGGGCACGCTGATCGTCTCGATGCGCGGGGCGCTCGAGCGCAGGCTCTCGCGCGGGCCGGGGATGACGTCGAGCATCTTGCCCAGGATGAAGGCGCGGCCCTCCTTGGCCTGCTGGAGCGCCTGGGCGAGGATCTCGAAGGTGAGGCCGGTGGCCTTGTTGTCCATCTGCAGCGCCGTGATGCCGCGCTCGGTGCCCGTCACCTTGAAGTCCATGTCGCCGAGGAAGTCCTCGATGCCCTGGATGTCGGAGAGCACGACGGTCTTGCCCTCCTCCTGGATAAGGCCCATGGCGATGCCGGAGACGGGGCGCTTGAGGGGCACGCCGCCATCCATGAGCGCAAGGCAGCTCGCGCAGGTGGACGCCATGGACGAGGAGCCGTTCGACTCCATGACCTCGGAGACCACGCGGATGGCGTAAGGGAACTCGGTCTCATCGGGCAGCACGGGGAGCAGGGCGCGCTCCGCGAGGTTGCCGTGGCCGATCTCGCGGCGCTTGGGCGCGCCGATGCGGCCGGTCTCGCCCGTGCAGAAGGGCGGGAAGTTGTACTGGTGCATGTAGCGCTTGCCCTCGACGGGCTCGATGGTGTCGAGGCGCTGCCCCTCGCTCAGCATGCCGAGCGAGAGCACGGAGAGCACCTGGGTCTGGCCGCGCTGGAAGAGGCCGGAGCCGTGCACGAGCGGCAGGTAGGCGTCCTTCACCATGATGGGGCGGATCTCGTCGGCCGCACGGCCGTCCACGCGCTCGCCCGTCTCGACGACCATGGTGCGCATGGCCTTCTTCTCGAGCTTCTTGAGGTTCACCGGGATCTCGCGCTCCCACATGAGCTGCTCTTCCTCGGTGAACTCGGCGCGGATGCGCTCCTTGAGCTCCTCGACGTGCGCGATGCGGGAGAGCTTGTCGGCGTCCGAGAGGGCGGCGTACATCTCGTCGTAGTGGGCGAAGATGCGCTCCTCCACCTCGGGCACGGGCTCGTCGAGGATGTACTCCTTGGGCACGATGGGGCCGTTGACGCGCTCCCACTCCTCGACGAAGGCGAGCTGCGCGTCGCAGAAGGCGCCGATGGCCTCCTGGCCGAACTGCATGGCGGCGAGCATGTCGTCCTCGGTGACCTCCTCGGCGCCCGCCTCCACCATGGAGATGAAGTCGCGCGTGCCGGCGAGCTCGAGGTCGAGGTCGGAGTTCTCGCGCTCCTCATAGGTGGGGTTCACGATGAACGTGCCGGTCTCCTTGTCGCGGCCGATGCGCACGCAGGCGAGCGGCCCCTCGAAGGGCACGCCGCCGAGCGTGAGGGCGAGCGAGGCGCCCATGGTGCAGATGACGTCGATGGGGTTCACCTGGTCGGCCACGAGCGAGGTCGCCACGATCTGGACCTCGTTGCGGAAGCCCTCGGGGAAGCTCGGGCGGATGGGGCGGTCGATCATGCGCGCGGTGAGCGTGGCCTTCTCGGTGGGACGGCCCTCGCGCTTGAGGTAGCCGCCGGGGATGCGGCCGGCCGCGTAGAGCTTCTCGTTGAAGTCGACCGTGAGCGGGAAGAAGTCGTAGTTCTTGCGCTCCTTCGAGACCACGACGGTCACGAGCGCGGTGGTGTCACCCTGCTTGACGAGGGTGGCGCCGGTGGCCTGCTTGGCCAGCTCGCCGGCCTCGAGTGTATAGGTCTTGCCGTAGAGTTCGAATGTTTTGCTAACGAGTGACATGGTTCTCCTTTGTCCCCGCGCGCCCCGTTGCGCGCGGTATCCTCTTTCGTCAACCTTCACAAACGTGGCCACGATAGCACAAAAGCGCATGGGACAGCACGGCGGAGCAGCGGATTCGCGGAGAAGCCACAGGTTGGGCGCATATGGCGCGGGCGGGCGGCGCTGCGCATGAAAAAGGGCGCCGCATGCGCGACGCCCCTTTCAGGCAAAGTATCGACAACGCGAAACGTTACTGGATATTGTCGCGGATGCCGAGCTTGGCGATGAGCTCACGGTACTCGACGATGTCGTTCTTCTTGATGTAGGAGAGCAGACGACGGCGACGGCCGACGATCATGAGCAGGCCGCGACGGGTGTGGAAGTCCTTCGGGTGGGTCTTCATGTGCTCGGTGAGCTCGCGGATGCGCTCGGTGGCGATGGCGACCTGAACCTTCGGGTTGCCGGTATCCTGCGCGTTCTTGCCGAACTCGGCGGTGAGCTCAGCCTTGCGCTCCTTCGAGATGGTCATGGGAACACCTTTCTCTCGTGCCGGGATCCCCCGGCCCATGCGCCCGTCACTGGGAAGCCGCCGGTGCAGCGCGCCTCCAAGTGCGGGTAACCAACAGGCGGTATGGTAGCACAAACGCCCGTCGTCCGCGCAACCCGCACAAAATGATAAAAAGCAGACAGGCTGGTTTTTATCATTCCGCGGCGCGGAGGATGCGGTAGACCGTGGGCTCGCTCACACCCGTGAGCCGGCTGATGTCCTTGACCGAAAGACCATGCCGCCTGAGCGCGCGGATGCAGCGATCGCGCTCGGCTTTCGGCAGCGCCTTGGCATCGGAGGCGGACGCGCAACCGAAGGGCTCGGCGACGGCGCGCGCGATCGCGATGACGTCATCGAGCGAGACGTCGTCAGGGTCGTCGAAGCGCAGGTCCTTGCCAGGGATGCGCTGCGCATGGAACTCCCTGAACCCAGCGACCCCGTCAAGCAGCCCGAGCACCGCGGAGACGGAGACCGGGACGGCGCCCGCATTCTCGAGGCCGATATAGCTCCGGTAGCTACTCCATGGATAGGTGTCGGGCGCGCCCATGCCCGCGACCGCGGGGTTCAGGTGGACGTAGCGAACCGCGGCCAGCAGGTAGGCGTCGTCCTCGATGGCCTGGCTCTTGAAGCGCGTCTCGAACACGTGGCCGGACCTGCCGTAGCGCTTGTTGAAGTAATGCGCGTAGGAGCTCGCCAGGCGCTGCATCTCGCCGCTCAGCGCATCACCGGCGTCCTCGAGGACGAGGTGCACGTGGTTGCTCATCAAGCACCAGGCGATGATCGCGACATCATGCTCGGGAAGCCGAGCGAGATAGGTGAGGAAGCGGCGGCGGTCCCCATCATCCTCGAAGATGATCTGCTTGCCGTTCCCCCGCAGCGTGACGTGGTAGCAACCAGATTCCGCGCGCCGCCTGACCCCCGTCGTCATGGCCGCCTCCTCAAAAATGATAAAAACCAGCCTGTCTGGATTTTATCATCAGACGCCGAGAAGGAACTCGAGGCCCCGGAGGCGCGCATCGAGATGGGTCGCCGCCCAGCCGTGGGCGAAGGCGAGCAAGAGCGCCGCGGTCGGGGCGTCGATCGCGGCCGCGGCGAGCTCGTCGAAGCGGAGCGCCATGAGCGCGCGGAACCACCCCACGAGCGCCGCATCGACCGCCTCCGCGCCCGGCACGCTCGCGGCGCAGGACGCGCATATGAGGCCGCCCGCCTGCGCGGAGAAATACGAGACCTCCTCGTCGCCGCAGAGCACGCAGGCCGAGAAATCGGGTCGGTAGCCCAGGTGCGCGAGGAGCTTGAACGTATACGCCGCGACCACGAGGTCGAGGTGCGCCCCATCGAGCGCGCCTGCCGCGCCGCCGAGCACGGCGAGGGCGCGCTCGGTTATGGGGAACACGAACGGGTCCTCGGCATCCTCGAAGCTGCACGCGCGGGCGATGTCGGCGACGGCCGCGGCGGCGGAGAGCAACTCGAGGTCGGGGGACGCCCCGAGCGGGGCGGTGTCGAGCGTGGCCTCGGCGATGACGTCGAGCGAGCGGCCGCGCGCGAGGAGCACGTCGACGGTGCACCCCACCTCGCAGCGCGCCGCGAGCCGGCTCCCGGGCTTGCGCGCGCCCTTCCCCACCGCGCGGATCTGGCGGCCGTTCTCGGCGAGCAGCGTGTAGATGAGGTCCGTCTCGCGCAGCTTCGTCTTATCGAGCACGAGCGCGCGCTCGCGGTATGTCCTCCCGCCCGCCATGGCCTGCCCCGCGCGCGGCGCTACTCGTCTGCCGCGTAGCCGAGGCGGTGGATCTCGCGCACGTCCTCGCGCCAATGGCTCTTCACGCGCACATCGAGCTCGAGGAAGACCTTGCATCCGAAGATGGCCTCGAGGTTGCGGCGAGCATCGATGCCCACGTGCTTGATCATCTCGCCGCGCTTGCCGATGATGATGCCCTTCTGGCCCTCGCGCTCGACATAGATCGTGGCATGGATGACGAGCGTGCCGCGGCGGCGCTCCATGGAGTCGCACAGGACGCCGATGGAATGGGGAACCTCCTCGCGCGTGCGCAGCAGAAGCGCCTCGCGCACGAACTCCGCGACGATCATCTCGTCCGACGCGTCGGTGGAGACGCCGTCGGGGAACCATTTCGGCCCCTCGGGCAGGTAGCTCGAGACGAGCGAGATGAAGCCCTCGACGTTGAAGCCCCGCGCGGCCGAGACAACGATCTCGTCATCGAAGTCGCAGAGCGCCTGCGCGGCCTCGAGCTGCTCGTTCACCATCTCGGACGAGGCGAGGTCGGCCTTCGTGAGCACGAGGATGCGCTTCGCGGATGCTTTCGCCACGCGCTCTGCCACCCACGCGTCGCCGCGACCGATGGGCTTCGACGCGTCGATGAGGAAGCACAGCACATCGACGTCCTTGAACTCGGCGAGCGCGCTCTTGTTGAGCTCGCTCCCAAGCGAGTCCTGCGGCTTGTGCAAACCCGGCGTGTCGACGAAGACGATCTGCACGCCCTCGCGGCGCACGACGCCGAGCATGCGCCGGCGCGTGGTCTGCGCGACCGGAGAGGTGATGGCCACCTTCGTGCCCATGCACGCGTTCATGAGGGTCGACTTCCCGGCGTTCGGCCGCCCCACGAGGGCGACGAACCCGCTGCGGAAGCCGGGCTCACCCGCCGGACGCGCGTCCTCGGCCTGCGCGGCATCGTCTGCCATCGCGTCGAGCTCGTCGTCGGACATGCCCTCGAAGGGGTCGAACTCCTGCATCTCGTCTGTCATATCGAGCCTTTCACCGAAGGGGCGCGGCGGCTGCGCGAGCAGCCGGCCTGCCCGGGTCCTATCAATCAGTAGAGCGCGATCGCGCGGGCGAACACGATGATGCCCACGATGGCGGCCGTAATGGAGAGCGTGAACACGCTCGCGGCGGCGATGTCCTTCGCGCGCTTCGCGAGCGGGTGGAGCTCCTGCGTGGCGAGGTCGACGATGGCCTCGATCGCGGTGTTCACGAGCTCGGCGAAGATGACGAGCCCGATGCAGAGCACCACGAGCACCCACGAGAGCGCGTCGATCCTGAGCACGACGCCGGCGATGACCGCCGCCGCGCCCACGCACAGTTGCACCTTGATGTTGCGCTCCGTGGTGACCGCGGTGACAAAGCCCTCGAGGGCGTACCCGAACGAGCGCACGAACGTCGGGTGGTCGCGGTTGGAACCGGGAATCATGCGCGCCTCCTCGCATCCTCGTCGCGATGCCGCGTCACCGGGCCGATCTCGACGGCGGCGGGGTCGTCGCCCCGCGCGGCGGCGAGCGCGCGCAGCACGGCGAGCTCGCGGCGCTCCATCTCGACGGCATCGTCCTCGTTCATATGGTCATACCCAAGCAGGTGGAGCAAGCCGTGCACAAGCATGAGCCGGCACTCCTCGGCGGGGGTCGAGCCGAAATCGGGTGCCTGCGCGGCGATGACGGCAGGTGCGAGCACGATGTCGCCGAGCTCGATGACCGCGTCGTCCTCATCCGCGGGCGCGTCCCATACGGCATCGTCGTCCGCATCCGCCTCGCCATCGAGGTCGCAGCCGAAGGAGAGCACGTCCGTGGGCGCGTCGATGCCGCGCCAGGTGCGGTTGAGCTCCCGCATCTCCGCGTCGTCGACGTAGGTCACCGATACCTCGGCCGCGCCCGCGATGCCCTCCTCGTCGAGCACGGCCGCGAGCGCCTGCTCGAACTCCTCCTCCGCGAGCAAGAGCGGCAGCCCCGCATCGTTCGACAGCAAGACGCCCATCAGCGCTCCTTCCGTCCGCGCGCGCCGCCGCGCTTGGAGGCACGTTCCTCCTGAGCCTGGTCGAAGGCGTCGTACGCCTCGACGATCCGCCCCACGAGCGCGTGGCGCACCACGTCGGAGCGGTCGAGGTGGATGAACGCGACATCGTCCACGCCCGCCAGGATCTCCTCGATCTCGGTGAGGCCGCCCCGGCGCCCCATGAGGTCGCGCTGGGTCGTGTCGCCCGTCACGACGAACTTGGAGTTGAAGCCCAGGCGCGTGAGGAACATCTTCATCTGCTCGGGCGTGGTGTTCTGCGCCTCGTCGAGGATGACGAAGGCGTCGTTGAGCGTGCGCCCGCGCATGTAGGCGAGCGGCGCGATCTCGATGACGCCCTGCTCGATGAGCTCGCCGCCGCGCTCCATGTCGGTCATGTCGAAGAGCGCGTCGAAGAGCGGCCGCACGTAGGGGTCGATCTTCTCCTGGAGCGTGCCGGGCAGAAAGCCCAGGCTCTCCCCCGCCTCCACGACCGGGCGCGTGAGCACCACGCGGCCCACCTCGTGGCGCTTGAGCGCGGCGACCGCCATGGCCATGGCGAGGTAGGTCTTGCCCGTGCCCGCAGGCCCCAGGCAGAAGGTCACGGTGTTCGAGCGGATCGCGTCGATATAGCGCTTCTGGCCCACGGTCTTCGGCCGGATGGCCTTGCCGCGGTACGTGAGCAGGATGTCGTCGCGGAAGCCCGAGATGTCCATCACGCTCTCGCGAAGGGTCTGGAGCGCCCGCACCACCTCAGCCTCGGTGGGCGCATCGCCCGCGCGAGCCTCCTTGATGAGGTAGGTGAAGAGGCGCGTCAAGATCTCGACCTCCTCGGGCGTGCCCGTGATGGAGAGCGTGCGGCCGCGCGCGGCGATGCGGGCGCCCGTCCGCTCCTCGATGATGCGCAAGAGCGCGTCGCCACCGCCGAGCACGCGCACGGCGTCGACGTCTTCCGGAATGCTCAGCTTCACGCTCGCGGTATCCATCAGGCCCCCTTGCACGAGAACGGAACGGTCGCATCGGGCACAAGGCGCGCCCGCACCAAGCCCGAAGCGCTCACCTCCATGATAGCGACCTCGACGAGCGCCGGCGCGCTCACGCCCGCCTCATCGAGCCCCTCGACCTCGACGCGATGGAACGACGCGAGCGTGCCGCGCGCCCCCTC
>CAPI01000086.1 GCA_000333815.1 [Collinsella] massiliensis | reverse complement strand
GCGCCGCTGCCGGCACCGCGCAGGCGCGTCGCGCCCGACGGGCGCTGGTGGTAGGGGTTGTTCTGGACGCGGATGGGCTCATGGCCCGACTGCGACTCGGAGACGTACCCGGCCTGCGGTGGACGCTGGGCGTAGCGCGAGCCGCCGTTGATGGCCATGAAGCGGCCCGTGGGGTTCTCAGACCGCGGGCTCACGAAGCCGGCGGCGTCCTGCAGCCGGCCGCCGGCGTGCGAGGTGGCACGCTCGTAGGCGTCGAGCTCCTCGAAATAGGCGGTCATGACCGTGCGCGGATTCAGGCCCAGGTAGCGCGCGTAGCTCGAGATCATGCCCTGCGCGTAGCCGCGCGGGGGCATGGCGGAGAAGTTCCCCTGCTCGAAGTACTCGATGATCTGCGGACGGATCTTGATGGTCGTCGCGACCTGGTGGATGGAGAGCCCGAGCTGCCGACGGCGCTCGAGCAGCATATCGCCGAAGCGTGCGGACATCAGAAACCTCCCAACCCATCGTCAGCGGACATGCGCGCCTCAACTTCCTCGAGCTCGGCGAGACCCTGCTCATCGAGGAGCACCTCACGGGGCTTCGACCCGTCCGGCGGCCCCACGATGCCCTTCTCCTCGAGCATGTCCATGATGCGGCCGGCGCGGGCGTAGCCCACTTTGAGGCGGCGCTGCAAACTCGAGGTGGAACCGAGTCCCGACTCCACGACGAGGTGCGCGGCCTCCCAGATGAGCGGGTCATCGGCCGAGGCGCCTCCCCCGCCGCCCGCGCCCTGCATCGCGGCGGGCGCGACCGCGGAGAGGATCTCCTCATGGTATTCGGCGGGCGACTGCTCCTTCACGAACTCGACGACGCTGAAGATCTCCTCGTCCGAGACGTAGCAGCCCTGGATGCGCTTGGGCTTGCCCCAATCCACGCGGGAGAAGAGCATGTCGCCCTGGCCGATGAGCTTCTCCGCGCCCGTCTGGTCGAGGATGACGCGCGAATCGATGCCCGTCGCCACGGTGAGACCGATGCGGTTCGTGATGTTCGCCTTGATGAGGCCGGTGACGACGTTCGAGCTCGGGCGCTGCGTGGCGACGATCATGTGGATGCCCGCCGCGCGGCCGAGCTGGGCGATGCGCACGATGGAGGCCTCGACGTCCTTGCCCGCGACCATCATGAGGTCGGAGAGCTCGTCGATGACGATCACGAGGTAGGGCAGCTTCTGCGGCGGGTTGTCGTACTTCTCGAACTCGCCGGCCGCCTGCTTCTCGTTGAAGGTCGAGATCTTGCGCACGCCCACGCGCTCGAACACCTTGAGGCGACGCTCCATCTCCGAAACCGCCCACTGCAGGGCGCTCGCAGCCTGCTTGGGCTCCGTGACGACCGGCACGTAGAGGTGCGGCAGGCCGTCGTAGGGCGCGAACTCGACGCGCTTGGGGTCCACCATGATGAGGCGGACGTCTTCCGGGAAGGTGCGCATGAGCAGGCTCATGAGGATCGAGGAGATGACGACCGACTTACCCGAGCCCGTCGTGCCGGCGATGAGCAGGTGCGGCATCTTGGCGAGGTCGGCGACCATGGGCTGGCCCTCAGAATCGCGGCCGAGCGCGAACTCGAGGGGGCCGCCTGTCACATAGGGCAGGATATCGCCGAAGGCGACGGTCTGGCGCGTGCGGTTGGGGATCTCGATGCCCACGTGCGTGGTGCCGGGGATGGGCGCGAAGATGCGCACGGAATCCGTGGCGAGCGAGAGCGCGATGTCGTCCTCGAGGCTCGCGATGCGGCTCACGCGCTCGCCCTCGCCGGGCTGGACCTTGAACGTCGTGACCGTGGGGCCGGAGATCCAGCCGACCACGCGGGAATGGAGGCCGAACTCCTGGAGCGTCGACTGGAGGGACTCGGCCGTCTGCTGGAGCTCCTTGCTCGAGGAGGCACCGGCCTTGGCCTGGGGGCTGTGGCGGAGCATGGAGACGGGCGGGAGCAGGCGCTCGGAGCCGTCCCCAGAGGAAGCGGCGGCCGCAGCGGTGCCCGGGCGCGATGCGGGCTTCGGCGTCTCGCGCGGCTGCAGCGCGGCGGGCTCGGGAGTCTCCGC
>CAPI01000087.1 GCA_000333815.1 [Collinsella] massiliensis | reverse complement strand
CGCCTGCGAGATCGACGCCGATTGCCTCATCAAGGCCACGAAGGTGAACGGCATCTACGACAAGGACCCCAAGGAGAACGCCGACGCCGTGCGCTTCGATACCATCTCGCACCACGAGGTGCTCGTGCGCGGGCTGCAGGTCATGGACTCCACGGCCGCGGCGCTCTGCCAGGATAACCACATGCCCATCATCGTCCTCAACATCGAGGGCGATGGCAACATCAAGCGCGCCCTCATGGGCGAACCCGTCGGCACCGTCGTCAAGGAGGACTAACATGGCCGAGATCACCGAACGCATGGACAAGACCATCGAGAGCCTGACGCATGAGTTCGCCAAGGTGCGCACCGGCCGCGCCAACGCGAACATCCTCTCCGACATCACCATCGACTACTACGGCGTCCCCACGCCCATCACGCAGGTCGCCGCCGTGAAGGTGCCCGAGGCGCACATGCTCATGATCGAGCCCTGGGACAAGTCCGTCCTGAACGGCATCGTGCATGCCCTCAACGCCTCCGACCTCGGCATCACCCCCTCGAGCGACGGCACGGTCATCCGCCTGCCGTTCCCGGCGCCCACCGAGGAGCGCCGCCGCGAACTCGTGAAGGAGTGCCGCGAGATCGCCGAGCAGGCGCGCGTCTCCATCCGCAACATCCGCCGCGACGTGAACGGCAAGCTCGAGCGCGACGAGGAGCTCTCCGAGGACGAGGTACGCCGCGAGCAGGCGAAGGTGCAGAAGCACACGGACGCCTACATCAAGAAGATCGACGAGATGCTCAAGGCCAAAGAGGCCGAGGTCATGGAGATCTGACGTGGCAGCCGATCACATCTACGACGACTCGACCTTCGAGACGTTCTTCGCGAACCCGCCCACGGGGCTCGAGTTCTCCGCCCTCGACCGCACGCGAATCCCGCGCCATATCTCCTGCATCATGGATGGCAACGGGCGCTGGGCTACGGCGCAGGGGCTCTCGCGCGGCGAGGGCCATAAGGCCGGTATCGTGGCCCTGCGCGAGATCATTACCGCGTGCGTGCGCCTGGGTGTCGAGGTCATGAGCGCCTACGCCTTTTCCACGGAGAACTGGAAGCGCCCCGCGGCCGAGGTCAACCTCCTCATGCACCTCTTCGCCCAGACGTTCGTGGACGAGTTGCCGCTTTTGCGCCGCGAGAACGTTCGCGTGGTCTTCTTGGGCGATATCTCCGCGCTGCCCAAGCGCACGCGCGAGGTCTTCGAGTACGGCCTTTCCGAGACGGCGCACCATACCGGCATGGTGCTCGCGCTCGCGGTGAACTACGGCGCTCGCGCCGAGCTCGCCCGCGCGGCGCGCCTGCTCGCCGAGGACGTTGCCGCCGGCACCATCGAGCCCGAGGACATCGACGAGTGCGCGGTGGCGGGCAAGCTCTACACCGCGGGCTTGCCCGACCCCGAGCTCATCATCCGCACCTCCGGCGAGCTGAGGCTCTCCAACTACCTGCTGTGGCAGGCTGCATATTCCGAGTTCTACATCACGAGGACCTATTGGCCGGATTTCGACCGATGGGGCCTCATCGACGCGATCCTCACCTTCCAGGGTCGCGACCGCCGGTTTGGCGGTATCCACGAGTAAGAGGTACCCGATACGATGGCAGCAACTGAAGAAGACATGGCAAAGGGCGGGGAGTCCACGACGGTGACCCCCTCCGAGGCAGCCGACCGACGGTCGTTCAAAGGGCTATCCGTCCGGGTCGCATCGGCTGCGGTGTACGCGGTGCTGTTCATCGGGTGCATCCTCGCGGGCACCATCCCTTGCGCCCTGTTCATCGCCCTTCTGAGCGGCCTGTGCGCGCATGAGTTCTTCCAGATGGTCCGCCGCGACGGCAAGATGCCCAACGAGATCATCGGCGACATCGCGGCCGTGCTCTTCCCGCTCGCCGCCCTGGGCGACTCGGTGTTGCTCACGGCGCTCATCTTCCTCTTCATGCTCTCGCTCGGGCTCTGGTACGTGTACACGCCGCGCGCCCGCATCGCGGATGTTGCGGCCACCCTCATGGGGGCCGTGTACACGGGCTTCATGCTCTCGTCGATCGTGCTTCTGCGCGATGCCCTGCCCGGCTGGGCGGGCGCCGTCCTCACCATCGGCGTCTGTGCCTCCCTGTGGGTTTCCGATTCGTTCGCCTACCTCGTGGGCAAGGCGATCGGTCGGCATAAGATGGCGCCGCGCATCAGCCCGAAGAAGACCTGGGAGGGCTTCGTCGGCGGCATCGTGGGATCCATCATCGTGTGGCTCATCCTCTTCGCCACGGGGCTCTTCACCTTCGATGCCTTCTTCGCTGTCGTGTGCGGTGCCGCCGTGGCGGTGCTCGGCGTCATCGGCGACCTCATCGAGTCGCGCATCAAGCGGGCGGTGGGGGTGAAGGACTCGGGGCACCTCATCCCCGGTCACGGCGGCATGCTCGACCGCTGCGACTCGCTCATCTTCGGCTGCATCACCGCGCAGCTCCTCTTGCATATCGGAGGCGTGCTATGAGTGAACGGATGCGCATCGTCGTGCTCGGCTGCACGGGATCCATTGGACGGCAGACCCTCGACGTGTGCCGGCAGAACCCCGACAAGCTCGATGTCGTCGCCCTCTCGGTGCATGGGAGCACCGACGGGCTCGTGGAGGCCGCGCGCGCATTCGGTGCGCGGAGCGTCTGCGTCTCCGACCCCGCCCATGCCGCCGATCCCGTCCTCGACGAGCTCCCGGATTCCTGCGAGCTCTCGGTGGGACCCGACGCCCTCATCGAGCTCTGCGAGCGCGATGACGTGGACTGCGTGCTCAACGCCGTCGTGGGCGCGGCGGGGCTGCGCGCGAGCTATGCCGCCCTCCGAGCGGGAAAGCGCCTCGCGCTCGCGAACAAGGAATCGCTCGTGGTGGGCGGCGACCTGCTCATGCCGCTCGCTGCGCGCGATCAGCTCCTGCCCGTCGATTCCGAGCACGGCGCCATCTTCCAATGCCTCGTGGGCGAGCAACGCTCCCGCGTGCACGCCATCTGGCTCACCTGCTCCGGCGGCCCCTTCTTCGGCATGAGCCATACCGATCTGGAGAGCGTCACGCCCGGGCGGGCGCTCCGGCATCCCGCATGGTCCATGGGGCCGAAGATCTCGATCGATTCCGCGACGCTCATGAACAAGGGGCTCGAGCGCATCGAGGCCATGCACCTGTTCCACATGCCGCTCGAGCGCATCATCGTGCTCATCCAGCGCGAGGCGAAGATCCATTCCATGGTCGAGTTCTCCGACGGCTCGGTCATCGCCCAGTTGGGCACCTCCGACATGCGGATTCCCATCCAGTACGCGCTGTCCTATCCCGAGCGCTGGGAGGCGCCCTGCGAGCGCATGGATTTCCGTACCATCGGCTCGCTCAGCTTCGACGCGCCGGACACCAAGGCCTTCCCGTGCCTCGCGCTCGCGGAGCGCGCCGGTGTGGAGGGCGGTACGTGCCCGGCGGTGCTCAACGCCGCCAACGAGGTGGCGGTCGAGGCGTTCCTCGGCGGCTCCTGCGGCTTCAACGACATCGCCCGCATCGTCGAGGGCGCGCTCGACGCGCATGTCCGCGAGGACGTCGAGTCGCTCGAGCAGCTCGCCGCGGTCGACGCCTGGGCCCGCTCCTTCGCCCGCACCCTCATCAAATGATAAAATCCAGACAGGCTGGTTTTTATCATATTTAGTCACATCGAACGATAGGTCGCTATGCAGGCGCTCATCTCCTTTGTTACCACGGCGTTCTGGGGGCTCGTGCTCCTGTCCGCCCTGGTGTTCGTCCATGAGGGCGGGCACTACCTTGCGGCACGCGCCTTCGGTGTGCGGGTGACCGAGTATTTCCTCGGGCTTCCGTGCCGCTGGCGGCTGAGCTTCGTCTCGAAGCGCAACGGCACGCGCTTCGGCGTGACGCCACTGCTCCTGGGCGGCTATGCCATGATCTGCGGCATGGATCCCGCCACGAGCGAATACGCGGCCGCCGTCCTCGGCCTCGTGCATCGGCGCGGCAGTTGCACGGTGGGGGAGCTGGCCGAGGAACTCGGCATCACCGAGGACGAGGCGCTCGATGCCTGCATTCAGCTCGCCGAGTGGGGCTCCGTGGCGCCCGTATACGACCCGGAGCAGGGGGAGTACGAGGGCGGCTCGCGCTATGCCACGACCTACGCCGCTATGCCGCGCGATGCGCATGGGGCGACGTTGCTCGACGGCAGGCACTTCGACCGCGCGTCGGCGACCGTCCAGGACGAACCCTGGGATCCGCCCATGTCGGATGAGGAATTTCTAGCGGCGGAACGCTCGCGCACCTATATGGGCAAGGGGTTCTTCCCGCGGGTCATCATGCTCGTCGCCGGCATCTTCGTGAACCTTCTGTCGGGCTTTGTCCTCATCATGAGCATCTACTCGCTCGTCGGGATCGATGTCGCGCAGAACGTGAACGTCATCGGCGGCGTCGAGGCGGGCTCCGTCGCCGAGGAGGCCGGCATCGCCCCCGGCGACACCGTCTACTCGATCGACGGTACCGAAACGGAGACATGGGAGGACATCGTGAACGCGATTGCCCGCGCCCGCGAGGACGGGGAGCCCTTCGAGGTCGTCTTCAGGCACGATGGTGAGCGCGAGCAGGTAGAGGTCGCACTCGACCCCGATGAGGCGCTCGGCGTGAGCGTCTCCTACGAGCGCGTGCGCTTGAACCCGATTGATTCGGCACGGCTCTCGTGGAGCTACATCGCTGAGACGGCTCGCGGCATCGCGCAGCTCTTCAACCCTGCGCAGACGCTCCAGATGCTCGATAGCTCGACCTCGGTGGTGGGCATCTCGGTCATGTCGGCTCAGGCGGCCGCCGCCGGACCGACGACCTTCCTCACCCTCGCGGCGCTCATCTCGTTCTCGCTCGGCCTCATGAACCTGCTGCCCATCCCACCGCTCGACGGCGGCAAGCTCCTCATCGAAATCATCCAGGCAATCACGCGCCGCGAGGTGCCCCTCAGGGCGCAGACGATCATCTCGTACGTGGGCGTCGCGCTGTTCATCGCGCTCTTCGTCTACGTGCTCAGAAACGACATCATCCGGTTCATCATCTAGCGAGGAGGCTCGAATGGACGGTTCCCTTCCGCGTGAGCGCACGCGTCGGGTGCACGTGGGCGATGTGGTCATCGGGGGTGGGGCGCCCGTCGTCGTGCAGTCCATGACCTGCACGCCTACGGCGGATGTGGAGGCAACGCTCGAGCAGGTGCGCGCGCTCGCGGATGCCGGCTGCGACATCGTGCGCGTCACCCTGCCGAACCGCGATGCCGTCGACGGTTTCCGCGCGGTCTGCGAGGCGTCCCCCGTGCCCATCGTGGCCGACATCCACTTCGACTACCGTCTCGCCCTCGCCGCGATCGAGGCGGGTGCAGCGAAGCTCCGCATCAACCCGGGCAATATCGGGTCGTGGGAGCGCGTCGATGCGGTGATCGACGCCGCAGGAGCCGCCGGTGCCGCCATACGCATCGGTGTGAACGCCGGCTCGCTCGAGCAGGATATCGCGGAACGTGCGGGATGGACGCTGCCCCAGAAGCTCGTGGCCTCCTCGCTGCGCTTCGTCGAGCACTTCGAGGACCGCGGCTTCACCGATATCGTGCTCTCCGCGAAGGCGCACAGCGTGCCCACAACCATCGAGACGTATCGCGCCCTATCCGCGGAGCTCCCGCAGGTGCCGCTCCACCTGGGCGTCACCGAGGCCGGCACCGTGCGCGCCGGCACCATCAAGAGCGCCGTCGGCCTGGGTACCCTGCTCGCCGACGGCATCGGCGACACGCTGCGCGTCTCCCTCACGGCAGACCCCGTCGAGGAACCGCCGGTCGCGTGGGGCATCCTCGAGTGCCTCGGCATCCGCCGCAGGGGCCCGGAGCTCGTGTCGTGCCCCACGTGTGGGCGCACGCAGGTCGATCTCATCCCCATCGCGCAGGAGGTCGAGCGTCGGCTCGCGGGCTGCACGAAGCCCATCTCGGTCGCCGTCATGGGCTGCGTGGTGAACGGGCCGGGAGAGGCCTCGGACGCGGACGTGGCCGTTGCCTGCGGGCGCGGGAGCGCGCTGCTCTTCAAGCACGGAAAGCCGGTACGCAAGGTCGCGGAATCCGAGATCGTCGACGCCCTCATGGAGGAAATCGACCGCCTCTGATGGGTTGGTTGGGGACGTGCTCCGTTCAACCCATTTGCCCGGCGACGACGTGATGGGTTGAACGGAGCCCGTCCCCGATCATCCCCTGATGGGTTGAAGGGAACACGTCCCCAACCAACCCATCGCGAAGGGGTGCGCTCGGCGTGGTATCATCGTGCGGTTATTGGATGCTGCGAAGGAGGAGCCCCTATGGCCACCCGTGTCATGAAGATGTCCGCGCTCTATGCGCCCACGCTCAAGGAGGATCCGGCGGAGGCGGAGCTCGCGAGCCACAAGCTCATGCTGCGCGCCGGCCTCATCCGCAAGGTCGCCTCGGGCCTGTACAGCTACCTGCCGCTGGCCTGGCGCTCCATCCGCAAGATCGAGGACATCTGCCGCGACGAGATGGACGCCATCGGCGCCCAGGAGATGCTCGCGCCCATCCTTACCCCCGCGGAGCTCTGGGAGGAGTCCGGCCGCATCGGCGCCTACGGCCCTGAGCTCATGCGCCTCGAGGACCGCCACGACCGCACGTTCTGCCTCGGCCCCACGCACGAGGAGACCTTCACCGACCTCGTCCGCAACGAGCTCAGGAGCTACAAGCAGCTCCCCGTGACGCTCTACCAGATCCAGGACAAGTTCCGCGACGAGCTGCGCCCGCGCTTCGGGCTCATGCGCGGCCGCGAGTTCATCATGAAGGACGCCTACAGCTTCTCCGCCACGCAGGAGAGCCTGCAGGAGGTCTACGAGGACATGAAGGGCGCCTACGCGCGCTACTGCGAGCGCTGCGGCCTGAAGGCGCTCCCCGTCGCGGCGGATTCCGGCGAGATCGGCGGCGACTCCTCCATCGAGTACATGGCGCTCGCCGACGCCGGCGAGGCGTCGCTCGTGTGGTGCGACTGCGGCTTCGCGGCCGATGACGAGGCCGCGTCGACGACGGTCGCGGTGAGCGAGGGCCCGGGTGACGGCACCCTGCAGAAGGTCTCGACCCCCGGCCTGGGCACGATCGAGGCCGTCGCGGAGTTCTTCGGCTTCCCCGAGAACGGCACGCGCAAGTCGCTCGCCCTCATCGATGGGGAGGGAAATCCCGTCGTGGCCATCATCCCGGGCGACCACGAGCTCAACGAGATCAAGGCCGCCAAGCTCTTCGGCGACTACCACCTCATGACCGAGGAGGAGCTCGAGCAGACGGGCCTGCACAAGGGCTTCATCGGGCCGGTGGGCCTGCCTGTCGGTGTGCGCCTCGTGTGCGATTCTTCGCTCCAGGCGTCGAAGAGCTGGACGTGCGGTTCCAACGAGGTCGACTACCACTACACGGGTGCCTGCCCCGACCGCGATTTTACGGTCGATGCGTGGGAGGACCTCGTGACCGTCAAGGAGGGCGACCCCTGCCCGCACTGCGGAGCGCCGCTCAAGGGCGGGCGCGGCATCGAGTGCGGCCAGGTGTTCCAGATCGGTCCGGACAAGTACGCGGCCAAGATGGGCGCCACCTTCGCCGACGAGAACGGCCGTGAGCAGCCGTTCTACATGGGCTGCTACGGCATCGGCATTTCGCGCACCCTCGCCGCCATCGTCGAGCAGCACCACGACGACCACGGCATCGTGTGGCCCGTCTCCGTGGCGCCCTACGAGGTCTCGGTCATCGCTCTCGACAAGAAGGGCGAGGCGTTCGACCGCGCGGCGGCGATCGCCGAGGAGCTCGCGGCTGCGGGCATCGAGGTCGTGTTCGACGACCGCGCCGAGCGCCCGGGCGTGAAGTTCGCCGACAACGACCTCATGGGCTTCCCGTACCAGCTCATCGTGGGCAAGCGCGGCCTTGCGAACGGCACCGTGGAGCTCAAGTGCCGCGCGACGGGCGAGCGCGAGGACGTGCCCGCCGACGACGTCGTCGAGCGGCTCGTGCAGGTCATCGAGGCGGCGCGCGCATAGGACGCGGCGCTTCACGAAGTTTTCCGAAAAAAGTGCTTGCACGCGCGGGGGAACTTCCGTATTATAGCAACGTTGCTTGGGGGCGTAGCTCAGCTGGGAGAGCGCTTGACTGGCAGTCAAGAGGTCAGGGGTTCGATCCCCCTCGTCTCCACCATCGCATCATCGACACCCTGCTCCGGCGGGGTGTTTTCGTTTTCCGCAAGTTTTTGCTTGCATTGGCGGGGGCAATTCCCTATAGTAGTTCCCGCACCGCTTGGGGGCGTAGCTCAGCTGGGAGAGCGCTTGACTGGCAGTCAAGAGGTCAGGGGTTCGATCCCCCTCGTCTCCACCCACGTGAATGCGCAGCCTCTGGTAACAGGGGCTGTTTTCATATCCGGGCTCTTGGCGCAACGGTTAGCGCAGGGGACTCATAATCCCTGGGTTGAGGGTTCGAATCCCCCAGGGCCCACCAGCATTTTTTGAGGCCAGGCCATGCGTCTGGCCTTTTGCATATCCAAGGTTTCAGCACCATCTCACTCACCAAACATGATGAGAACCACCCGCTCCACCTCATATCATCGGCGATCGAGAAGAGATTGAAAATTTCTGCTTGGCAGGGCGCGGCGGTCGTGTTAGTATAGCTATCGCTGAAAAGCAGATGGGCGTTTGGCTCAGGGGTAGAGCACTTCCTTCACACGGAAGGGGTCACAAGTTCAAATCTTGTAACGCCCACCATCGAATGAAACGGGTCCGGTTCTACCGGACCTTTTTTGTATGAGTCGGTCGAACGCGACCCTATAGCCACGTCGGGCGCCCGCCCGCGTGCGCGCCGCTTCGACCAGGGATGCGGCCACGCCGCGGGAAGGCATCGGGAAGGTATGATCCTCTCCGTTGATAAGATCGAGAAGAGCTTCGGTGCGCGCACGCTCTTCAGCGGCGCCTCGTTCCAGGTGAACCCCGGCGAGCGCTATGCCCTCGTGGGCCCCAACGGCGCGGGCAAGACCACGCTACTCAAGATCATCATGGGGCTGGACGCACCCGACGCCGGCACCATCACGTTCGCCAAGGACGTGAACGTGGGCTACCTGGAGCAGGAGACGAAGCTCGCCTCCGACGTGCCCGTCATCGACGAGGTCATGAACGCGGCGAGCGAGATCCGCGCCCTCGGAGAGCGGGCCGAGGAGCTCCAGCTCGAGATTGCCGAGGCGGGGGAGACGGGCGAGGTGCCGCAGCGCCTGCTCGACGAGTACGGCCGCGTCCAGGACCGCTTCGAGAGCCTGGGTGGCTACGAGCTCGAGAGCAACGCGCGACAGATCCTCGCCGGCCTCGGCTTTCCCGTGGACGATTTCAGCAAGCCCTGCGCCGAGTTCTCGGGCGGCTGGCAGATGCGCATCGCCCTCGCCAAGCTGTTCCTGCGCCATCCCGACCTGCTCCTCCTCGACGAGCCCACGAACCACCTCGACCTCGAGAGCGTGCAGTGGCTGCGCGGCTTCATCGCGGCCTACGAGGGCGCCGTCGTCATCGTGAGCCACGACCGCGCCTTCATGGACGCCTGCGTGGACCACGTCGCCGCGCTCGAGAACCGCCGCATCACCGTGTATACGGGGAACTACAGCTCCTACCTCAAGCAGCGCGAGGACAACCTCGAGCAGATGCGCGCCAAGCGCGCCGCGCAGGAGCGTGAGATCGCGCACATGCAGGTCTTCGTCGACAAGTTCCGCTACAAGCCCACGAAGGCCGCCCAGGCCCAGGAGCGCATGCGCCGCATCGAGCAGATCAAGCGGGAGCTCGTGATTCTGCCCGAAGGGCACAAGCACGTGGACTTCAAGTTCCCCGACCCGCCGCGCTCGGGCGACATGGTGGCCAAGCTCGAGGGCGTGTCGAAGTCCTACGGCGCGCACCATATCTACGACGGCATCGACCTCACGCTCTACCGCGGCGACCACGTCGCGCTCGTGGGCCCCAACGGCGCGGGCAAGTCGACGCTGCTCAAGATGCTCGCGGGCATCGAGCCGCCCAACGAGGGCACGCGCGAGCTCGGCGTGAACGTGGGCGTGGCTTACTATGCCCAGCACCAGCTCGAGGGCCTCAAGGAGTCCAACACCGTCCTGCAGGAGATCGATTCCGTGGCGCCCACGTGGACGGTTCCCCAGCAGCGGAGCCTCTTGGGCGCGTTCCTCTTCAGCGGAGACGACGTCGACAAGCGCGTGGGCGTGCTCTCGGGCGGTGAGCGGGCGCGCCTGGCGCTCGCCAAGATGCTCGTCGCGCCCGAGGCGCTGCTCTGCCTCGACGAGCCCACGAACCACCTGGACATCGATTCCGTCGACATGCTCGAGAACGCGCTCAAGCGCTTCCCGGGCACGCTCGTGCTCATCAGCCATGACGAGCACCTCGTGCGCGCGGTGGCGAACCGCGTGATCGACATCCGCGACGGCAAGATGACGGTCATCGACGGCGATTACGACTACTACCTCTTCAAGCGCGAGGACCTGGCTGCCCGCGCCGCCCAGGCAGGGGAGGATGCTTCCGCGACTGCCCTGCTGCCGGAGGCCTCCTTCGCGCCCAAGGCGCCGCGCACCCATCGCGCTGCCGAGGACGCCGCCCCGCGCGAGGGGAAGAAGACGCGCGAGCAGCGCCGGGCGGAAGCCGAGGCGCGCGCCGCCCTCAACAAGCGCCTGAAGAAGACGCGCGACCGCTTGAAGCAGGTCGAGAAGGACCTGGAGCGCAAGCGCGCCCGCTATGACGAGCTTATGGAGCTCATGGCGAGCGAGGAGCTCTATGCCGATCAAGCGCGCTTCAACGAGGCGCTTGGGGAATATAACAGCCTGAAGCAGGAACTGCCCGCGCTCGAGGACGAATGGCTCGAGCTATCCGAGACGATCGAAGAGGAGATGGCACATGGAGGCGCGTAAGGCGGCCGCGGTCGCGCTCACCATCCTCGCATACGCGTTCCGCATCCTCGGCATCGCCCTCTGCGTCCTCGTAATCTTGCTGTGCTTCCCCGGCGTCGTGAACCAGCTGGGGCTCACGGGCCTCACCATCGACCTCTCGCGGGCGCTGCCATCGATCATCGCGGGCTGGGGCGTGATCGTGTCGCCCTTCGGCGGGGTGTTCCGCTTCGACTTCCTCGCCGTGGCCATCGTGCTCTTCCTGCTCGACTTCGCCTGCGCCCGCATCTCGCGCGCGATTCGATAGGAGCTCACATGGGTCGTCTCGTCTCCATCCTCATCTCCGCCCTCGCGGTCATCATCGGCATCGTCGTGCACGAGAGCGCCCATGCGCTGACCGCCTATCTGCTCGGCGATTCGACGGCGCGCTCGCGCGGCCGCGTCTCGCTCAACCCCCTGAACCACATCGACCCCTTCGGCACGGTCATCCTCCCGCTGCTCATGGTGCTCGCGGGAGGCCCGGTGTTCGCTTACGCGAAACCCGTCCCCGTCTACCTCGGCAACCTCAAGCACCCCAAGCGCGATGAGATGCTCGTGGCGCTCTCGGGGCCGGTGTCGAACATCCTCATCGCGTGCCTGGGTGCGCTCGTGCTTTCCCTCGCGTCGCCGGCGCTCCTTTCGGGTGGCCTGTCCTTTCAGCTCTCGAACCTCATCGCCTCGTTCCTTATCACCTGCATGTCGGTGAACCTGTCGCTCGCCTTCTTCAACCTCATCCCGCTGCCGCCGCTCGACGGGTCGAGCATCCTCGTGCCCTTCCTGCACGGCGACGCGCTCAGCACCTATTACCAGGTCCAGCGCTACGCCATGCCGATCCTCATCATCGTGCTCTACCTGCTGCCCTCGCTCACGGGCATCGACATCATCGGCTGGTACTTCGACCTCACGGTCTATCCCATCTTGAACGCGCTGCTCTCGTTCGCCCTGTAGCGCATCTACGCTACACTATATGGGTTAGGTAATCGGGAAGCCGCGATTCGAGGGGAGGGGCGATGTCCTATCGCGTGACCACGCAGGCGTTCACCGGCCCCTTCGATTTGCTCCTGCAGCTCGTCTCGCGCCAGAAGGTGGATATCGGAGCGATCTCCATCGCCGAGGTGACCGACCAGTACCTCGCCGAGGTCGAGCGCATCGAGGCCCTCGATCTGGATGTGGCGAGCGACTTTTTGCTCGTGGCGGCGACGCTTCTCGACATCAAGGCGGCCTCGCTCGTACCCGACGACGCGCCCGTCCGCACGGATGACGACGACCTCGACGACGAGTACGCCGGCCTCGACGCCGCGTCGCTGCGCGAGGTGCTCATCCAGCGGCTCATCGCCTACAAGCAGTTCAAGGGGGCGGCCGCCGCCCTGGGCAGCCGCATGGAGGCCGAGAGCCGCATGCACCCGCGCGTGGCCGGCCCCGACCCCGAGTTCTTGAACCTTATGCCCGACTACCTCAAGGACATCACGCTGCGCGGCCTCGCCGTGATCTGCGCGGACCTCGACAGCCGCCGCGAGACGTTTCTCCTCGAGGCCGAGCACGTGGCGCCGAAGCGCGTGCCCATCGAGCTCACTGTCGCCTCCGTGGACCGCTTCACGCGCGCCAACGAGCACACCACGTTCCGCGCGCTCCTCGATGCCGACTCCACGACCGAGCAGCTCGTGGCGACCTTCCTCGCCATCCTCGAGCTCGCGAAGCGCGGCTCCATCACGCTCGAGCAAGACGACCTCTTCGGCGAGATCCGCATCGACCGCGTTGAGGGCGCGCCCGAGTACCATCCGGGCGAGGCGCTCGAGGACGACTACGACCATGCCGACAGCTCCGCGCCGGACGCGTCCAGCAGGTAAGGGGATCTAGCATGAACGATCTTGAACCGTTGAGCCCGCTCTCGCCGAAGGGCGCCCTCGAGGCGCTGCTTCTCGTGTCGAGCGATCCGGTGAGCGCGAGCACGCTCGCCCAGGCCATCGACATCACGCCGGGCGAGGCGGCGTCGCTGCTCGCCGAGCTCAAGGTGGAATATGAGGAGGCGAACCGGGGCTTCCAGCTGCGTGAGGTCGCGGGCGGCTGGCGACTCTTCACGCACCCCGCCTACCACGACCAGGTGGAGGCCTACGTGCTCTCCTGGGACACCCAGCGCCTGTCGCAGGCGGCCCTCGAGACGCTCGCCGTGATCGCCTACCACCAGCCCGTGACGCGCGAGACCGTGAAGGGCATCCGCGGCGTGAACTCCGACGGCGTCATCTCCTCGCTCGTCGACAAGGGGCTCGTGCGCGAGGTCGGCCGCGACGCCCAGCGCGGCCAGGCGATCCTCTACGGCACGACCAACGCCTTCCTCGAGAAGTTCGGCCTGCGCTCGACCCGCGACCTGCCCGACCTCGAGCAGTTCGCGCCCGACGAGCAGTCGCGCCAGTTCATCCGCGAGCGCCTCTCCGGGCGCTCCATCGCATCGACCCTTGAGGAAACCGACGAGGACCTCGAGGAGGAGCGCGAGCTCATCGACGGCGCGGCAGAGGACGGCGGGTTCGACGAGGACGACGACCTCATGATCGTGGGCGACGCGACGGATGACGGTGACGATGCCTAGCGACGCGGCGGCGGGCACCTACCCGCACACGATGCGCCTCCAGCGCTTCCTGGCGCGCGCGGGCGTCGCAAGCCGTCGCGGCTCCGAGGCCCTCATGACGGCCGGCCGCGTGACGGTGAACGGCGAGGTGGCGTGCGAGTTGGGCACGAAGGTCGATGTCGACCGCGATGTGGTCGAGGTGGACGGGCAGCGCGTGAAGCTCGATGGCGGCGCGGTCTACCTCATGCTCAACAAGCCCGCGGGCTACCTCACCACCATGAGCGACCCGCAGGGCCGCCCCTGCGTGGCGGAGCTCGTCCCCACGGGCGCCCACCCCGGTCTCTTCCCGGTGGGCAGGCTCGACCTCGATACCACGGGGCTGCTCCTCTTCACGACTGACGGCGACCTCGGCCAGGCGCTGCTGCACCCCTCGCACCATGTGGAGAAGGTCTACGTCGCGCGCGTCGACGGGCGGGTCGCCGACCGCGAGCTCGAGCCCCTGCGCGCGGGCATCGTGCTCAACGACGGCCCCTGCCAGCCCGCCCCGTGCCGAGTGCTCAGACGTGCGGGCTCGACGAGCGTGGTCGAGATCCATCTGCGCGAAGGGCGGAAGAACCAGGTGAAGCGCATGCTCGGCGCCGTCGGGCACCCCGTGCTCGCCCTGCACCGCCCACGGTTCGGGCCGCTTGGGCTCGAGGGGCTTGCCGAGGGTGGCTGGCGCTACCTGACCGACGCCGAGGTGCGCGCGCTCCGCCGCGCCGCGGGTTTCGGGGAGGAGCCCGCGAACGCATCGTGATACCCTGATGAGACCGCGCCCGCCGTGCATACCGCCCGGGCGCGTATGAAGTGTGACGGAAGGATTACTTGCATGATCGTGGCAATAGACGGCCCCGCCGGCTCGGGGAAATCGACCATCGCGCGCGAGCTCGCGCAGCGCTTCGGGTTCGAGAAGCTCGATACGGGCGCGATGTACCGCGCGGTGGCGTTCACGGCCGCCGATCGCGGCATCGACCTGGACGATGAGCAGGGGGTCGAGGCGCTCGCGCGCACCATCACCATCCGATTCGCCCCGGTCGAGGGAGTCCTGCGCATCACCGTCGACGGCCGCGACGTGAGCCGCGAGATCCGTACGCCCGCCGTCGATGCGACCGTCTCGAAGGTGGCGGCCTATCCCGGCGTGCGCGAGGCCATGCTCGAGCCGCAGCGAGCCGTCGCAGAGGGCCATGACATCGTGGCCGAGGGGCGCGACATCGGCACGGTGGTGTTCCCGGACGCCGACGTGAAGGTCTTCCTCACAGCCGACCCCCGCGAGCGGGCGCGTCGCCGCGTCCTCCAGCGCCATGGAGGGGATGCGCCCGATGCCGAGGCGCTCGAGCGCGAGGTGGAGGAGACCCTCGCTGCGATCGAGCGGCGCGATGCGGCGGATGCCGGCCGCGCGGTCGCGCCGCTCGTCGAGGCACCCGACGCCGTCGAGATCGATTCCACCGCATACACCATCGACGAGGTCTGCGACCGCATCGCCCACCTCATCGAGGAAAGGCGCTAGCCATGGCACGGTTCTTCCACGACGAGGATTACTACTACGACCGCGGCATGCGCGAGAACCCCCCGGCGATACGCGCCCTCTACCTCGTCATCATCGCTATCCTCTACGCGTTCACGAAGGTCTTCTGGCGCTGGCGCGTCGAGCGTCCCGAGGAGCTCCTGCCGAAGGGCGAGACCGGCTCCATCATCATCTCGAACCACACGTCGATGGGCGAGGTGGTGGCGACCGTCTGCCATATCGTGCGCACGGGGCGCCGCGTTAGGCCCATCATGAAGTCCGAGTTCAACAAGAACCCCATCGTGCGCTGGTTCTTCGCGCGCGTGGGCGGCATCCCCGTGGACCGCGGCACCGCTGACATGAAATCGCTCCGTCGCGCCCAGCACGCCCTGAAGCGCGGCGAGGACGTCCTCATCTACCCCGAGGGGACGCGCATCCGCTCGGATGACCAACCCGTCGAGGTGCACGGCGGCTTCGCCCTCATCGCGCAGATGGCCAAGGCGCGCGTCGTGCCCATCGCCGTCTGCGGTTTCCGCGACATCACGCCCGAGGGGTCGCACATCATGCGGCCGCTCAAGACGTGGATCCGCTGCGGTGAGGGCCTCTCGCTCACCGACGCCCCTGCGGACGTGGGACGTCGCGAGCGCCTGCAATGGCTCGAGGACGAATCGATCCGCCGCATGTACGCGGTCCGCGACGAGCTGCGCGCCGAGCATCCGGGGAGGCGGTAGGCATGACCGCGAACATCCGCGTGGCCGACCACGCCGGCGCCTGCTATGGCGTCGAGCGCGCCCTCAAGCTCGCCCGTCGCTGCGGTGCGGAGGCAACGCCCCCCGTCCACACCTTGGGCCCGCTCATCCATAACCCGCTCGTCGTGCGCGACCTCGCGAGCTCCGGCGTCGAGCTCGCCGAGACGCTCGACGATGCGCGCGCGGGCACGCTCATCATCCGCACGCACGGCGTGGTGCCCGAGGTCGTCGACGCCGCCCGTGCGCGCGGGCTCGACGTGGTCGACGCCACCTGCCCGTACGTGAAGAAGGTGCACGACGCGGCCGCCCAGCTCACGCGCGAGGGCTACCAGCTGCTCGTGATCGGCGAGGCGGGGCACCCGGAGGTCGAGGGCATCCTCGGGCATGCCGGGGCGCCCGCGCAGGTGGTGGGGGAGGCCTCCGAGGTCGCCGGCCTCGCGCTCAAGCCGAAGGTCGGCGTCGTCGTGCAGACGACCCAGACCGCCCAGCGCCTCTCCGAGATCGTCGCCGCGCTCGCCCCGCGCGTGCGGGAGCTGCGCGTCGTGAACACCATCTGCAAGGCGACCGAGGAGAGGCAGCGGGCGGCAGCCGAGCTCGCGGCCGCTTCGGACTGCATGATCGTCGTGGGCGGCAAGAACTCCGGCAACACGCGCCGCCTGGCCGAGATCTGCGCCGCCGCGTGCGCGTCCACGCATCACATTGAATCCGAGGGCGAGCTCGACCCCGCTTGGTTCGCGGGCGCCCGCGAGGTGGGCATCACGGCCGGCGCCTCGACGCCGCAGGAGCATATCGACCGCGTCCGCGCGCGCATCGAGCAGATCATGAGCGGGGAGTGAACGAGATGCCCGAGCTTCCGCCCTATGCCCGCGAGCGCGCGGATTACGGCCGCTCGCGCGATGCCGACGCCCGGGGAGCCCTCGTCACCGCCGTCGCGCCCGAGTCCCCCGCCGACGACGCCGGGATCGAGCCGGGCATGCGCGTGCTCAGCGTCAACGGCGCGCCGCTCGCCGATATGGTCGACTGGCTCTGGGAGGCCTCCGACGCGACCTGCGAGCTCGAGGTGCTCGACGAGCGCGACGGCCTCATCGACACCGCTTACCTCGAGCGGCTTCCCGGCGAGGACTGGGGCATCGAGTTCGACGGCGCGGTCTTCGACGGCATGCGCACCTGCGTGAACGCCTGCACGTTCTGCTTCATGCGCATGCTGCCGCCGCACATGCGCGGCACGCTCTACATCCGCGACGACGACTACCGCCTGAGCTTTCTGCAGGGGAACTTCGTCACGCTCACGAACCTCTCGGACGAGGATGTGGAGCGCATCATCACGCACCGCCTGAGCCCCATGAACGTGTCGCTCCACGCGGTCTCCCCCGACGTGCGCCGCCGCCTCATGGGCAGAAACGCCGCGCGCGGCTTGGAGGTGCTCGAGCGGCTCATCGGGGCGGACATCGAGATCCACGCCCAGATCGTCCTCGTACCGGGTGAGAACGACGGTGTGGAGCTCGATCGCACGCTCGCGTGGTGCGCGGCGCGATCGCAGGTGACGAGCCTCGGCATCGTGCCGCTTGGCTATACCCGCTTCCAGGACCGCTTCACCGCATCGTATTCGGACGACCCCGCATCGGCCCGCGCCGTCATCGAGCAGGTGCGGCCCTACCAGGAGCGCGCTCGCGCCGAGCGCGGGCGCACCGTCTTCCAGCTCGCCGACGAGTTCTACCTCGACGCCGGGCTGCCCGTGCCCGAGGCCGCCTCCTATGACGGCTACCCGCAGTACTACGACGGCATCGGCATGATCCGGAGCTACCTCGACGAGGCTCTGGCGCTGCGCTCCGCGGAGGCCGCGCGCATCGAAGGCCTCCGCGAGCGCCTGCGCGCGGCGGGCCTGGAGCTCGTGGTCTTGAGCGGCGCCGCGGCCGCGCCGACCGTCGAGCGCTTCGTCGGAGAGCCGGGGCTTGGCGGGCTCGTCCTGCCCATCAAGAACGACTACTTCGGCGGCAACGTCGATGTCACGGGCCTCATCTGCGCCTGCGACATCCTCGCCCAGCTGCCCGGCGACCTCGCGCGGGTCATGTTGATTGTGCCGGACGCCATCTTCAACGCCGACGGCGTCACGCTGGACGGGTATCATCGGATGCGTCTCGTCGGGGAGCTCGAGGGGCGCGGGGCCACGGTCGCGGTGTCGTCGACCATGCCGAGCGACCTCCTCGCGACCTGCGAGCACATCGTCTAACACCCGGTGCGAGGGCACCGATACGAAGGAGTGCGCATGAAACCCATCGTCGCCATCGTGGGAAGGCCGAACGTCGGCAAGTCGACGCTCGTCAACCGCCTTGCGGGCACGAACGACGCCATCGTGCATGAGAGCCGCGGCGTGACGCGCGACCGCTCGTACCACGACGCGGATTGGAACGGACGCGAGTTCACGCTCGTCGACACGGGCGGCATCGAGCCCATGAAGAGCGATGACGTCTTCTCCACCTCGATCCGCGACCAGGCGCTCGCCGCCGCGGAGGAGGCCGATGTGGTCCTCTTCGTCGTCGACGGCTCCGTGGGCGTCACCGAGGAGGACGAATCGGTCGCGCGCATGCTGAAGCGCGTGAAGAAGCCGGTCCTCCTGCTCGTGAACAAGCTCGACAACCCCGCCCGCGAGGACGAGCGCCTCTGGGAGTTCTACTCGCTCGGCATCGGCGACCCCCGTCCCATCTCCGCGCACCACGGGCACGGCACGGGCGACCTGCTCGATGAGGTCGTGTCGCTTTTGCCCGAGGAAGGGGAGGACGAGGACGATCCCTATCCCGATGCGCTCGGCGTCGCGATCATCGGCCGCCCGAACGCGGGCAAGTCGTCGCTCTTCAACAAGATCATCGGTTCGGAGCGCTCCATCGTCTCCGACATCGCGGGCACCACGCGCGATGCCATCGACACCTACGTGGAGCGCGACGGACGCCGCTACCGCCTCGTGGACACGGCGGGCATCCGTAAGAAGAGCACCGTGTACGAGAACATCGAGTACTACTCCATGGTGCGCGGGCTCCGTGCCATCGATCGCGCCGACGTGGCGCTGCTCGTCGTGGATTCCGGCGTCGGGATGACCGAGCAGGACCAGAAGGTCGCGAACCTCGCCATCGACCGCGGCTGCGCCCTCGTGATCCTGCTCAACAAGTGGGACCTCCTCGACGACGACTACAAGCGCGAGCAGGCCCTCGACACGGTGAACCGTCGCATGACGCTTGCCCCCTGGGCGCCCATCCTGCGCATCTCGGCGCTCACGGGCCGCTCGGTCGAGAAGATCTGGAAGCTCATCGACGCCGCGGCCGCCGAGCGCGCCAAGACCATCTCCACCTCGGCGCTCAACCGCTTCCTCACGGGGCTGCGCGAGTTCGGCCATACCGTCGTGGACGGCAAGCGCCGCCTGCGCATGCACTACGTGACGCAGACCGGCACGAACCCGCCCGCCTTCACCTTCTTCGTGAACCACCCCGACCTCGTGAACGACACGTACCGCCGCTACGTCGAGAACCGCATGCGCGCCGAGTTCGGCTTCGAGGGCACGCCCATCCGCCTGTACTTCCACAAGAAGCACGATCGCAAGGAAGCGGGGGAGTAACATGACCTATGGAGTGGATGTGGCGGTCTACGCCACGCTCGGCTTGATGCTCGTGTCCTACCTCATTTGCGGGATCCCCTTCGGGAAGATCCTCGCCAAGGCCATGAGCCACAAGGACCTGCAGCACGAGGGGTCGGGCAACATCGGCACCACGAACGCGCTTCGGGTCGCCGGTCCCAAGGTGGCGGCGCTCACGCTCGTCTGCGACCTGCTCAAGGGCACGATCTGCATGCGGGCCGCCATGGGCGTCCTATGGGGGATCTCCTGGGCGCCCGGGGTGAGCGTCCAGCTCATGGTGGCCTTCGTGGCGCTCGCCTGCCTCTATGGGCACATCTTCTCGCCCTACCTGCACTTCCACGGCGGCAAGGGCATCGCCACAGGCGTGGGCATCCTGTTCGGGTTCTTCTGGCCGCTCGCCCTCATCCACCTCGCGATCTTCATCATGCTCGTCGCGATCACGCGGTACGTCTCCGTGGGCTCGATCGTGACGGCGGCGCTCGTCCCGCTCACCGTCTCCATCCTCGTGCCCTATCTTTCCCCTGCCGTCATCGCGGTGTGGGCGCTTCTGGGTTGGACGGTCGTGTGGGCGCATCGGGCGAACATCGCGCGCCTGCGCGCCGGTACGGAATCGAAGCTGTCCTTCGGCAGCAAGAAGGAGGGGTAAGCCGTGAAGGTCACCGTCATCGGCGCCGGATCGTGGGGGACGGCGATCGCCGGCGTCGCGGCCGCGCGGGCCGACGAGGTCATGCTGTGGTCGCATGACGAGCCGGTGCCCGCCGGCATCAGCGAGCACCATCGCAACCCGCTCTACCTCACCGATTACACGCTGCCCGATAACGTGCGCGCCACGGGTTACTTCTGTGAGGCGCTCGAGGGCGCCGAGGGTGTCATCGTCGTCGTGCCGTCGCCCTTCATCCGCGCGACCATCCACGGGGCCGCCCCGTACATCGCCGCCGATGTGCCCGTGCTCTGCCTCACGAAGGGCATCGAGCCGGGGACGGGCAAGCTCATGACGGAGGTCGTGGAAGAGGAGCTCGGCCACCCGGAGCGCGTCGCCGCGCTTTCCGGCCCCAACCACGCCGAGGAGATCTGCCGCGGCACGCTCGCCGCCGCCGTGGTGGCCTCCGAGCACCCGGGCGTCGTCGCCTTCTTCAAGGACCTGCTCATCTCGCCCGCGTTCAGGCTCTACGCGTCCTCTGACGTCGTGGGCGTCGAGACGTGCGGCGCGGTGAAGAACGTCATCGCCATCGTCTGCGGCATCGCGGCGGGGTCGGGCTACGGCGACAACACGCTTGCGCTCATCATGACCCGCGGCCTGGCCGAGATCAGCCGCATCGTGCACGCGCGCGGCGGCGACCCCATGACCTGCATGGGCCTTGCCGGCATGGGCGACCTCGTGGTGACGTGCACCTCCGAGCACTCCCGCAACCGCTCCTTCGGCGTCGCCTTCGCCCATGGCGAATCGCTCGATGCCTACCAGGCGCGCACACACATGGTGGTCGAGGGGGCCGCGGCCGCGAAGAGCACCGCCGAGCTCTGCCGGCACCTCGGCGTGGACGCGCCCATCACGTTCTGCCTCGAGGCGGCGCTCTACCGCGGCATGACGCTCGACGAGGCGCTCGAGGCCCTCATCGTGCGCACGCCCACCGAGGAGTTCTACGGGCTCGACCGGTAGCGGTAGCCGCGGGCACATCCCCCAATCGCGATTCCGACATACACGCTGAAAGGAACGACATGAGCTTCGAACCCCGCATCGCACCATCGATCCTCTCCGCCGACATCGCCTACCTTGCGCGCGACCTCGAGCGCATCTCGCATGCCGACCTCATCCACGTCGATGTCATGGACGGCCACTTCACCGGCAACCTCACGTTCGGGCCGAACGTCGTGGCCGCCTGCAACCGCGTGACCGACATCCCGCTCGACGTGCACATGATGGTCTCGAACCCTGACGAGACGATCGATTGGTACCTCGATGCGGGGGCGGACATCATCACCGTCCACGCCGAGGCCTCGACGCACCTGCACCGCACCGTCTCCCACATCAAGGAGCGCGGGGCCCAGGCAGGTGCCGTCTTGAACCCCGCCACGCCCGTGGGCGCGCTCGAGGACATCTTGACCGACCTCGACATGGTGCTCGTCATGAGCGTGAACCCCGGGTTCGGCGGCCAGCGCTTCATCGAGGGCACCTATACCAAGATCGAGCGGCTTGCCGCGCTCTGCGACCGCGTCGGCGCCCGCCCGCGCATCGAGGTCGACGGGGGCATCTCCGCGGGGAACATCGAGCGGGTCGCCGCAGCGGGCGCGGACACCTTCGTCGCGGGTTCCGCCGTGTACGGCGCCGCCGACCCGAACGCGGAGATCGACCGCATGCGCGCGCTCGCGAAGGCCGCGCTCGAGGGCGCCCGTTCATGAACCCGACTCGCATGGTGAACCTCGACTACGCCGCGTCGACCCCGCTTCGCCCGGAAGCCATCGACGCCCTGCGCGCCTATGACGCATCGCGCATCGCGGGCGCGAACCCCAACTCGCTCCATTCGCTAGGGAGGGAGGCCGCCGCGGCGCTCGAGCGCGCACGTCGTGACGTCGCCCGCTCTCTCGGTACCGCCGTGCGCCCCCAGGAGGTCGTCTTCACCTCGGGCGGCACGGAGGCCAATGTGCTCGCGCTCACGGGCATCGCGGAGGCCGTGCGCGCGCATGAGCCGAACCGTACGCGCATCGTGACCTCCGCGATCGAACACGATTCCGTCCTCGATAACCTGTCCGCGCTCAGGCGATCGGGTTTCACCGTTGACGTCGTGAAGCCGGGCGCCCATGGGCGCATCGAGCCGGATGACCTCGAGCGGGTGCTCGGGGACGACGTCGCGCTCGTTTCGATCATGTTCGCGAACAACGAGACGGGGGCGCTCCAGCCCATCCGCGCGCTCGCCCAGGCCGCGCATGCAAGGGGCGCGCGCTTTCACACCGACGCCATCCAGGGCTATCTCCACGTGCCCATCGACGTGGACGCGCTCGGCGTCGACGCGCTCTCACTCGCCGGCCACAAGGTCGGCGCCCCGGTGAGCGTGGGCGCGCTCTACCTCAGGCGCGCGACGCCGTTCTCGCCCCAGGCGCGCGGCGGTGGACAGGAGGCGGGGCGCCGCCCGGGCACGCAGGACGTGCGCTCCGCGCTCGCCCTCGCTGCGGTCGCCCGCCTGCTCGCCCCGAACGCTGAGGCCGATTGGACACGCCTTCGGGAGCTCTCCGGAGCGCTCTACGAGCGCCTCACCACCTCGAGCCGCATCCACGCGACGCTCGGTCTGCCGGTGCCCGCCGAGCGCCTCGGCGGCATCGTGTCCGTGTACGTGGACGGGTTCGAGTCCGAGGACCTCATCCTCCGCCTCGACCAGCGCGGCTTCTGCGTCTCCGCCGGCTCCGCCTGCTCGAGCGCGAGCGCGGAGGCGAGCCATGTCCTCACGGCGATGGGGCTTCCCGGCGAGGCGGCGAACGGGTCGCTCCGTATCTCGTTCGATGACCGCGTCGATCCAGATGACCTTGTCGCGTTCGCCGACGCGCTGCTCGACATCGTGGAAGGGAGCCGTCCATGAAGGTGCGCGAGCTTGAGGCCGCCCTATTCGATGCCTTCCCGCGCGAGCAGGCGGAAGCGTGGGACCATGTCGGCCTTTCCGTCGGCGACCCCGCCGACGAGGTGCGCCTCGTGCGCGTGGCGCTCGATGCCACGGCCGAGGAGGTGCGCGCGGCGCATGCGATGGGTGCGAACGTCCTCGTCGCGCATCATCCCGTCTACATCGAGGCGCCTGATGCCTTCACGCCGCTCGCGTCCGACCGCCCCCAGGCGGGCGCAGCGGTCTTCGAGGCCGCTCGGCTCGGGGTGAGCGTGCTCTCGTTCCATACGAACCTCGATCGCTCGCTCGCGGCGCGGGAGGCGCTTCCGGCGCGCCTGGGAATCACGTCCGCGACCTCGCTCGAGCATGCGGACGATCCCGCGGTGCCCGGCTACGGTGCGATCGCAGACGTTGAACCCTGCACCCTGCGCGACCTCGCCGCGCGTGCCGCGGAAGCCCTCGACGTCGACCTGCGCGTCTGGGGCGCGCCCGCATCCCAGGTGACGCGCGTCGCCTTCATGGGCGGCAGCCTCGGCCATTTCGGTGACCTCGCGCTCCGCGCGGGGGCGGACGCCATCGTCTGCGGCGAGGCAGGGTATCATGTGTGCCAGGATTTGGCCGCGCGCGGCCTCGGTGTCGTGCTGCTGGGGCACGACGTCTCCGAGGAGCCCTTCTGCCAGGTGCTCGCATGCGCATGCGAGCACGCGGGGATAGCTCCCGAGCGCATCGCGGTCGCGGAGCGCACGCGGAGGAAAGAACGCCCATGGTGGACCTACACGGGAGGAAGACTTGCATGAATGATGGTGCACGCCTGCTGAAGCTGCAGGAAACCGACCTCGAGCTGCAGCGCCTGCGCCTCGAGCTCTCCAAGCTCCCCGAGCTCATCGAGCTGCAGCGCCTGCGCAAGCACCTTGCGCGCGCCCGCGAGGAGATGCTCAAGGTGAAGGGCGCCCGCAAGGATATCGAGACGGATCTCTCGGATCTTGCCGATGAAGAGGCCTATTACCGCGAGCAGGTCGAGGGCGCGCAGGCGAAGGCGGCGCGGCTCACGGACTACCGCGAGGTGCAGGACCTCGAGATCGAGCTCTCGAACCTCGCCAAGGCCCTCGACAAGGTCGCGTTCGACCAGCGCGAGCGCGAGGGGGCACTTGACCGCGTACTCGAACGCGAGGCGAAAGGTACCACCGCCATCGAGCGCCTCGAGGGCCAGGTCAAGGCGCAGGCGGTGCGCGCCCGTGAGGTCGCGACCGACATCCAGGAGCGCATCGCCGCCGCCCAGGCGGAACGCGAGCGCCTGCACGCCGCGCTCGGCGAGGAGCTTCAGCGCGCGTATGAGCAGGCAGCCGCCACGTTCAAGGGCCTCGGCGTCGAGGCGCTCCGCGACGACACGCCCACCCTCTGCCGCACGAAGCTCATGGAGTCGTCGCTCGATGAGGTCAAGCGCGGCGGGCAGATCACCGAATGCCCCTATTGCCACCGCATCCTCGTGGTCGATGCGGACGACGAGGGGGATGCATCGTGAGCGCGCTCGAGGGGCGCTGCGCGCTCGTCTGCGTGACGGGCTGCATCGCGGCATACAAGGCGTGCGAGCTCGTGCGCGAGCTTCAGCGCCGCGGCGCGCGCGCCAAGGTGCTCATGAGCGAGCATGCGACGCACTTCGTGGATCCCACGACCTTCCGCGCGCTCACGCGCGAGCCCGTGGCGCTCGGCCTCTTCGATGACCCGAGCGATCCCATCCACCACATCTCGCTCGCGAAGGAAGCCGACGTCATCATCGTCGCCCCGGCTACCGCGAACGTCATCGCGAAGATGGCGGCGGGTATCGCCGACGACCTGCTCTCCACGACGCTCCTTGCCGCGACCTCGCCCATCGTGGTCGCCCCCGCGATGAACGCGAACATGTGGCGCGCGCAGGTCACGCAGGAGAACATGGCGACCCTGCGGGAACGCGGCGTCGCGCAGGTGGGGCCTGGCTCGGGCTACCTCGCGTGCGGGGATGTCGACGAGGGGAGGCTCATCGAAGTCGAGCTCATCGCCGATGCGGCTGAGCGCGCGCTCGCCGCGTCGCAGGCGCTCGCAGGGGAGCGCGTGCTCATCACGGCCGGGCCCACCCATGAGCCCATCGACCCGGTGCGCTTCATCGGGAACCGCTCCTCGGGCAAGATGGGCATCGCGCTCGCCCGCGCCGCGCGCGACATGGGCGCCGAGGTCACGCTCGTGCTCGGCCCCTGCGATGCGCCGGCGCCCCACGGCATGCGGGTCGAGCGGGTCGAGACGGCGCAGGAGATGCTCGATGCGGCGCTCACGTCGTTCGAGCAGGCGACGATGGCCATCTGCGCCGCCGCGGTCGCGGACTACACCCCCGCGCATCCCGCGGACCATAAGCTCAAGAAGGGCATCGAGCCGCTCTCCTCCATCGAGCTCGTTCCCACGGAAGACATCCTGCGCGCCCTCTCCGAGCGCAAGGGGGACCGGGTCGTGGTGGGCTTCGCCGCCGAGACGGGAGATCCCGTGGCGTACGCCCGGCGCAAGCTCGACCGCAAGGGCTGCGACGCCATCGTCGCGAACGACGTGAGCCGCAGCGATTCCGGCTTCGGAAGCGATACCGACAAGGCCTGGTGGGTCACGGCGGACGGCGTCGAGGAGCTGCCCGTCCTTGCGAAGGCTGAGCTCGCGCGCGAGATCCTCCAGCGCATGGCGAGCTAAACCGCGGCGCTTCAAGGTTTTCATAATTCGTGCTTGCATAATGGGCACGACTTGAGTAAAGTATCTTTTGCTGTGCGATGCAGCACGGTTACGGGACGTGGCGCAGTTTGGTAGCGCACTTGACTGGGGGTCAAGGGGTCGCTGGTTCAAATCCAGTCGTCCCGACCAGATTATTCAGGGCGCCGGATGGATCCGGCGCCCTTTTTGTATACTGTCGCCGGGCTTAACGCTCCTGCCTTTGGGTATCATCCAAAGCAGTGTGTGCCAGGTTGATTCGCTAGGGGAGTATCGTGGGAATTCGCAGGAAGGTCAAGCGGGAGCTCGTCGGCACGTCCGAGTTTCCCTCGAACCAGGTCTTCACGATCTCGAATTTCATCACCGCGCTCCGCCTCGTCCTCACCTTCGTCTTTCTCTATCTCTTCATCACCGATGTCAATCGCTATGTCTGCCTCGTGATCTACGCCATCGCTGCGAGCACGGACTGGCTCGACGGCACCATCGCGCGCAAGACGCATACGGTGAGCTGGCTCGGCAAGCTCATGGATCCCGTCGTCGACCGCGCCCTGCTCTTCACCGGCGTGCTCGGGCTCGTGGTGCGCCAGGAGCTCCCGCTGTGGGTCTGCGTCGTCATCATCGCGCGCGACGTCTACCTCGCCATCGGCAACGTCATCGTGCGCCGCTTCCACAAGCGCCCCATCGATGTCGTCTATACCGGCAAGGCCGCTACGGCCCTGCTCATGACCGGCTTCTCCCTCATGCTGCTCGGCCTGCCGAAGGTTCCCGGCCTCGGCATCCTGGGCGCCTACGCGCCGCTGTTCCCCGGCCTCGACGGCCGCACCGTGCCCCTCGGGATGTACCTCGTGTACCTCGGCGTCGCGTTCTCGCTCATCACGGCCGTCATCTACACGGTGAAGGGCGCCCTCGCGGCCAAGCGCGCCATCGAGCACCCCGAGGATGAGGACGAGGATTTCCTCAACCCGGAAATCGTGGAGGGTGACGGGGTATCCTGAGCTCGCCCGCACGAGGGCGTTCCCGTGCGGTAGAATAGGCGCAGAGCTATGATGTCTGGCCGAGGATGCCTCGGCTTATCGTGTGTTGGGAGAATTCATGGTAGATTCCGCAAGCGATTCCACCCGCGTGTTCCGCATTCCCACCGATGACGCAACCGCGCCGGACCTCATGAAGAGCGCACGCATCACCGATCCCGTCATCTCGATCATCAAGGGGCCCCAGACCGGCAACACCTTCGAGATCATCGATCCGGAGACCTCCATCGGCCGCGATCCCGCGAACGCCATCTTCCTGAACGACATGACCGTCTCGCGCACGCACGCCAAGATCGTGCGCACGCCCTTCGGTACGACCATCGAGGACCTGGGCTCACTGAACGGCACCTGGGTCGACGGCGCCATCGTCACCGCCGCGCCGCTCCATGATGGCTCCACGGTGCAGATCGGCACGTTCACCTTGGTCTACCACGAGCGCACCCCGGAGCGCATCGAGACGGGTGAATAGCGGTGGCCGATCGCAGCTACCTCAGTATCGGCCAGGTCGTCAACCTGCTTCGCGGCACAAATCCGGACCTCTCGAACTCCAAGATCCGCTTCCTGGAGGACGAGGGGCTCATCACACCGCATCGCACGCCCAAGGGGTACCGCCAGTATTCCCGCGACGACGTGGAACGGCTCGAGGTCATCCTGCATCTGCAGAAGACGCGCTACATGCCGCTCAACGTGATCAAGCAGCGCCTCGAGAGCGCCGACGACCTGCACACGCTCGCCTACGAGGTCGGCCTGCTGTCCGACGTGCCCATGAAGGCGCAGCCCAAGGAGACGAAGCAGAAGCTCCATCCCCTGGAGGACGTGCCCGATCTTCTGGGCGTGAGCATCTCGTTCGTGCGCTCGCTTGCGCAGAACGACCTCGTGCGCATCGTCAAGAGTCCGAAGAACCGCGAGCTCATCGATGGCAACGATTTCGAGATCATCCGCTTCTGCGACGAGCTCTCGCGCTTTCACATCGAGCCGCGCAACCTGCGCCAGTACGTGGTCTCGGCGAACCGCGAGTCGACGATGTACGAGCAGGTGCTCGTGGGCATGCTCGGCCTGGACGATAGCGACGAGGACCGCAACGCCAAGATCGAGCGCGCCTTCAAGAAGCTCCACGACCTCACCGATGGCCTGCACACGGCGCTGCTCAAGGCGCGCGTGTTCGAGTCGCTCAACGTCGTCGTGAAGGACGCCGACGTCGACTCCATCGATGACGAGCTCGCACGCGCCGAGGCCGCGCGTTCGGCGCATAAGGAGGCGTCGGAGCAGGCTGCCGCCCCGACGACCGCAGCAACCGGAACCGATCGGACGCCGCGCACACGGCGCCGCAGCTAGGATAGGGGAGAGCCATGGCTGATTTCGACTTCGCATCGCGCATCATCGACATCCCGGATTATCCCGAGCCGGGCGTCGTCTTCAAGGACATCACGCCGCTCTTCGCCGATGCCGAGGCGATGCGCCGCGCCGTCGAGGCCATCGCCGAGCCGTTCCAAAACGCGGGCATCACCAAGGTCATCGGCCCGGAGGCCCGCGGCTTCATGGTTGGCGTCCCTGTCGCGCTCGAGCTCGGAGCCGGCTTCGTCCCCGCGCGCAAGCCCGGAAAGCTCCCGCGCGAGACGGTCTCGGTGAGCTACGAGCTCGAGTATGGCACCGACACGCTCGAGATCCATGCCGACGCGCTCGGCGCGGGCGACCGCGTCCTCATCGTCGACGACCTTGTGGCGACCGGCGGCACCGCGGCCGCCACGGGCAAGCTCGTGCGCGAGATGGGCGCTGAGCTCGTCGGATACGGCTGCATCCTCGAGCTCGCCTTCCTGAACCCCCGCCCGCTCCTCGAGGAGGACGGTTCGGTACAGTTCGTGAGCCTGGTGCAGGTGCAGTAGCTCCGACGTCGATCGCTGCGACAAGAGACGCACGGTATATCCCTGCGCACGCCATACGCGCATCGCGGTTTACGGCGTGCTTGCGAACGTTATATCGAAACACTTTGAGGTTTTGCTTACGTTTGGCGTAAAACGTGTCCCGCGCGAATGCGCGACGGTATAATCATGCCAATCGTACCCTAAACGAAGGATCATCTATGTCTTTGAGAGATTCCCGACGCGTTCTGACCCGTTGTGCCGCTGTCGCCGTGCTCTCCGTTTCCCTTGGCGCGGCGTTGCTTCACGCTGCACCGGCCTACGCAGACCTTGAATCCGACCTCGCGAGCGCCCAGGCGCAGCTTGAGTCCATCGGTGCCGAATACGCCCAGCTCCAGGAAGACCTTGCGGACGCCGCGCGCGAGCTCGAGATCATCAAGGGCGAGATCGAGGAGACCGAGACCCAGCTCCAGGAGTCCCAGAAGACGCTCGCCCAGAGCGCCGCGGACGACTACAAGGGCGGTGGCGGGCAGCTGCTCGACGTCGTGCTCGGCGCATCGAGCTTCGACGACCTCGTGTCGCGCGTCTACTACGCCAACAAGGTATCCGATGCCCAAGCGGAGGCCATCGAGCATGTCCAGACGCTCAAGGCCGACCTCGAGCAGTCGCAGGCGCAGCAGGAACAAGAGATCGCCGCGATGGAGCAGAAGGTCTCCGAGGTCCAGCAGAACCAGACGGACGCCCAGGCGCTCGTGAACTCCCTTTCCGAGGAGATGCGCGAGCAGCTTGCGGCTGAAGCCGCCCAGAACGAGCAGCTCGCCGCCGGCATGCAGTCCGCCGAGGACGGTAGCGCCTCCACGAGCGACAGCCCCGTCGTCACGCCTCCCGCGAGCGACACCACGGATGATTCCACCCCGGCGCCCACGCCGACGCCCGGCCCCGATCCCGTGCCCGATACCGGCGGCTCGGATACCGGGAACTCAGGCGGCGGCTCGTCTTCGGGCACCTCGTCGGTCGGTAGCGCCGCGCTCCAGTACGCCTTCACGCAGGCGGGTGCGCCCTATGTCTACGGTGCGGCCGACCCCTCCGTGGGCTTCGATTGCTCCGGCATCGTGTCGTGGTCGTATGCGCAGATCGGCGTCTACATGCCGCACAGCTCCTCCGCGCAGCGCGAGTACGTCATGAACAACGGCCGCTATACCACCGACATCAGCCAGCTGCAGTACGGCGACCTCGTCTTCTATCCGGGTCACGTGGCTTTCTACGTGGGCGGCGGGCAGATTTACGGCGCGTGGAATTACGGTCGCGGTATCGGCTATGGCAGCATCTACGACTGCGGCACCCCGCTCGGCGGTGGCAATATCTAGGCGATTTTTCGCATCTCTTGTGCACGAAGCCCGCCCATCGACGTTCCGACGTTTGATGGGCGGGCATATTCATCTCGAGATATTCACTGAGTGCGGCCCAGAAACCTGCTTAGGCCTTGCCCCTGCCGTTCGCCTCATCGAAGCCCAGGTAGTGCAAGTACCCCATGAGATACGCCTTTGCGGCGAAGGCCATGACCGCGTTGCGCACGAGGAGCGATTCGCGGGTGACCTGCGAGGCGGTGTCCGGGATGGGGGCGTCCCCCAGCGAGAACGCCGTGTGCACCGCGTTCTCGAGCTCCGTCGCCACGTAATCGAAGGCGACGTCGACGAGGTACGTGAGCTTCTGGATTCGGAACAGCCGTGCGATGGCCTGTATTGAGAGGACCTGCTTGAAGATGCAGATCACGATGAGCCGTGCGATGTGCTCGCGCCCGTACTGCTTCTTCACGGGCGCCGAGATCAGGCCAGCCTTGACGTAATTGTTCACCATGGAGGGCGTGAGCAGATCTCCCTCGATACAGTCAGAGAACGGGGCGAGCGCCTGTTCGACGATGCCGATCACCTGGTCACGGTAGAGGTTCACCGTGGGCAGCTCGTGGTAGCGGGGGAGGTGGAACTCCGTGAACTGCTGGGCGAATTCCGAGGTGAGGAAGGCGTCGGGGAGGACGGTCGGGGTGACGTCGTCGCGGGTGATCGCACCGCCGTTATCCGTCATCGCGATAACTTTTGTATGCTGTGCCATAGTCGGCCACCTCGCTTGGTCGTATCGGGGTGCGTTGCCGCGTCACAGGGACTCCGAACCGCACATCTTGTGTAAGATATAGTATCATATTGTTTTGAAAACCACGTGATGTGTTTATCGACGTGCTAGGATGTACGTAGGGTGAGCCCTCATGAAAGGATCGAACCATGAGTTGGGCCATAATCGCTGATTCGAGTTGCAACCTTCGCGGCTTCCAGCCGCAGGCACCCGATACGATCTATCGCTTTGCGCCGCTCAAGATCAATGTCGCGGGCGAGGAGTTCATCGATGATGACTCGCTCGACGTCGCCGAGCTCAATCGAAAGGTCTCTGCCGAGGAATCCGCGTCCTCGAGCGCGTGCCCGAGCGTCGGTGAATGGGCGGATCTGTTCCGGAGCGCGGACAACGTAATCGCGATCACCATCTCGGCGAACCTTTCAGGGAGCTATGAGGCGGCCGTCATGGCGCGCGATATGGTGCTCGAGGAGGATGCCGATCGCAACATCTTCATCGTGAACTCGCGCGCGGCCGGCGGCAAGCTCGAGCTGCTCGCGGTCGAGGTCGACCGGTACCGCCTGGCGCACCCCGATGCCACGTTCAATGAGGTTACCGCCCATATCTGCGACCTGGAGCAGGCATCAACGGTCCTGTTCCTGCTTTCTAGCTACGAGAACCTCACCAAAGCGGGTCGCATGCCCAAGATGGCCGGTGCACTCGCGAACAAGCTCAAGATCCGTATCCTCGGCACCGCGAGCAGCGAGGGCACCATCAAGGTCGTGGGGCCGGCGCGTTCGCAGCGCAAGGCGTTCGAGAAAATCGTCGCGACGATGAAGGCCGATGGGTACAGCGGAGGCTCGGTCTACATCGACCATGTGTTTAACGAGCGCGCAGCGCAGGAGCTCGAGGCGCGCATCCATGCTGACTGGCCGGACGCGGAGGTCACGATCATGCCGTGCGGCGGCCTGTGCTCGTACTACGCCGAGGAGGATGGCCTCATCATCGGCTACGGCTGGTAACGCGTATACCGTCTACAACGCTTCACAATATGCGACGGCTCGCAGAAGCAATTCCGCGAGCCGTCGTCTGTTTTTAGTAAGCTCCTTTTCACAGCAGGGTGGATGTTGCTCCATCGGTGGGGCGACAACCGCTACGACGCTTAGGTAACCAGCAAGCCTTCGTCTTAACAACCTTACATAAGATATATTATCTTGAATAGCTAACCGACAATATAGCGGTAGGCAGACATGCCGGCAATGGCTCCATCGGCTGCCGCAGTGATCACTTGGCGGAGATGCTTCGAACGCATATCGCCCGCGCAGAAGATTCCCGGCGTTCTCGTAGCCATATCCTCGTCGGTCACGACACCGCGATCATCACCCAGATCGACGAAGTCGCGCACAAGGTCGACCGTGGGATCCGTGCCGGCGAACACGAAGATGCCGACCGAGCCCTCCGGGAACTCCTCGATATGTTCCTCGCCCGTGCGGTTATCTCGGAACGTGATCGACGAGATCGCGTTCTCACCGTCGACTGCCGTAATCGAGGTCTCGAACCGCACCTCGATATTGTCCGCAGCGAGCATCCGGTCGACGACACCCTTCGGCGCGCGAAATACGTCGCGCCGCACGACCATGGTGACGGAGCGCGCGATGCGCGAGAGATACAGCGCCTCCTCGCACGCCGCGGTGCCCCCGCCGATGACGAAGACGTCCTTGCCGCGATAGAACATCCCGTCGCACGTGGCGCAGTACGACACGCCGCGACCAGCGAAGCGCTCTTCGCCCTCGAACCCGATATGGCGCGGCTTGGCTCCCGTCGCGACGATGACGGCGCGGACGGCATACGAATCGGGATCCGCCTCGACGATGAAGCTCCCGTCCTCGCAGCGCCTGATGGCCGAAACCACGCCGTAGGCGCACTCGACGCCCACCGATGCCGCGTGATCTTGCAGGTTCTGCCCGAGCTCGAAGCCTGATATCTGCTCGATGCCCGGGTAGTTCTCTATGGTCTCGGTCGTGGCGATCTGCCCGCCGGGCATGCCTTGCTCGATCACCACCACATCAAGGCTTGCGCGCGCCGCGTAGATGGCCGCGGCATAGCCGGCCGGCCCTCCGCCGATGATCGCGACATCATGAACATGGGTTACGGTATCCATCGATTGCTCCTCACGATTCTCGTGGCGTCTCATGTAGTAGCGCCTACCCAGTCTTGAACCATGCTATACATTCATACCCCTATACGATTAGGTACCTAAGTATAGAGTTCCGCCATCACGCATGAAACGAGGGCACCGGAATCGCTCCGATGCCCTCGAAACAGCCCTTGTATGCAGTGATTTCCCTACATGATGGTCATGAGGAAGTACACGAGAAACGCGAGGGCGGCAATCCACATGAGCGGGCGCACCTTCTTCACGTTGCCGGTGACGACGGCCACGATGACGTAGGTGATGAAGCCGAGGCCGATGCCGTTCGAGATGGAGTAGGTGAACGGGATGCCGGCGATGATCATGAACGCCGGGAACGCCTCGATGGGGTTCGACCACTCGATCTCGGAGACCTCGCTCATCATGAGGAAGCCGACGAAGACGAGCGCGCCGCAGGTCGCAGCAGACGGAATGCAGTTGATGAGCGGCGAGAAGAAGGCGGCGAGCAGGAAGAAGATACCCGCGATGACCGACGTGAGGCCGGTACGGCCGCCGTCGGCGGCGCCGGAGGCGGACTCAACGAACGTCGTGATGGAGGACGCGCCGAGGAAGCCGCCGGCGATGGCGGCGCTGGAGTCCACGATAAGGATGGGCTTGATGTCCTCGACACGGCCGTCCTCGGTAAGGAAGTCACCCTGCTTGGCCACGGCCATGGCGGTGCCCATGGTGTCGAAGAAGTCGCTCATCATGAGCGAGAAGGCCATGAGCAGCAGCGTCGGGGTGGTGATGACCTCGATGATGCCCATAACACCGGAGGGCTCGCTCACCTGGAACGGAGCGGCGAACGTGGTGAAGTCAAGCGGGGCGATGATGCCGTCGGGCAGCGGGGTCACGCCGAGCGGGATGCCGATGATGGCGGAGATGATGATGCTCCACAGGAGCGCGCCCTTGACGTTCATCGAATACAGGATGACGGTCAGGATGATGGAGATGACGCCGATGACGAACGTGAAGTTGAGGGCGCCCTCAGCGTCGACGATGGAGCCGAGCGAGACGAGCGTGTCGGTGTTCGCGACGATGACGCCGCCGTCCTTGAGGCCGATCATGGCGATGAAGAGACCGAGGCCGATGGAGATGCCGTGACGGAGCGGCACCGGAATCGCGTCCATGATCGCCTCACGAAGGCCGCAGAGCACGAGCAGGAGAATCGCGATGCCCTCGACGAAGATGACGGCCATGGCGGTCTGCCAGCCCACGCCCATGCCGATGCACAGCGTGAAGGCGACGATGGAGTTGATGCCCATGCCGGACGCGCAGGCGAGCGGGCGGTTCGAGAAGACGCCCATCGCGATGGTCATCACCGCAGCGCCCAGGCAGGTCGCGGTGACCGCGGCGGTCTCGGGAATGCCCGCCGCCGACAGGATGCTCGGGTTGACGATGATGATGTAGGCCATCGCCAAGAACGTCGTGAGGCCGGCGCGGAATTCCGTTGCGGTACTCGTACCGCGCGCCTGTAGCTTGAAGAATGAATCCATTTCTCCCCTTTTCTCTGGATGTTCTTCACCAACAGTATGTGCTCGGAAGCGACTACGCCGCTCCGCTTGAGCCGAATCCGCCGGTACCGCGATCGGTCTCGTCGAGTTCATCGACCTCGACGAGCTGCACGGTGGGTACCGCTTGGATGACGAGCTGGGCGATGCGCTCACCACGCTCGATATGGATGGTCTCATGGGCATCGAGGTTGATCGCGATGATCTTGAGCTCGCCGCGGTAATGCGCGTCGATGAGACCCGGAGTGTTCACGATGGAAAGGCCGCGCTTGAGCGCCATGCCGCTGCGGGGCTGCACGAACCCGGCGTAGCCGTCGGGCAGTGCGATGGCAAGGCCCGTCGGGATGAGCACGCGCTCGAAGGGCTCGATGTCGACCGATGCCTGCGCCCGTAGGTCAAGCCCCGCATCGCCCGCGTAGGCATAGGATGGAAGCTCGACGGTGGGATCGAGACGCTTGATGGCAACGGAGATGGTCGACATAGCTCACCTCAGCTTATCGAGTTCCTCGAGGAACTCATCGATGTCCTTGAAGTCCCGGTACACGGAGGCGAAGCGGATATAGGCGACCTTGTCGAGCTTCTCCAAGCGCTTGAGCACCATGTTCCCGATATCGTGCGAGGTGACGTTCGTGAACGTACCGGCTCGCAGCTCCGCCTCGATGTCGTCGATCAGGGCATTGAGCTGCGAGAGGTCGATATCGCGTTTGGACGTCGCGCGCATGAGGCCGACCAGGAGCTTGTTGCGATCGAACGGCTGCTTCGTGCCATCGCTCTTGATGACCTCGATGGGATCCTCGCAGCGCTCGAAGGTCGTGAACCGGTAGCCGCACGCACGGCACTCGCGACGGCGCTTGATGGCGTTGCTCGCATCCTGCGTGCGCGAATCGATAACGCGCGTATCAGCCCCGCCGCAGCGCGGACAACGCATAGCACCCTCCTCCGTGAAATGAACTTCACAAGGATAGCACGGATTGTGATTGAGGACGAAAAAAGTTCAATATGTTGTGATGCAATCGAAATACGCGGGAATTGCCGCGTACAAGCCGCCTTCCAAGGTCACAGGTCGGCGGGCACGAGCAACTCCATGCCGGGCTGAAGCAGGGAGGAATCCAGGTCGTTCCACGAGCGGATGAGGTCGGTGGTCTGCCGCGTCGTCAGGGAATCGACGCCATGCTCGGAAGCGATGGACCACAATGAATCGCCGGGAGCGACCGAGATGGTGATGCGCTCAGCCTCCTGCAGCGCCTGCGCATAGGCACTCGACTCCGCATGGAGCACCGACCAGAGCGCCATGGTGAGGATGCCGATCACCCCGAGCACCACGCACGCGGCTGCGACTGTACGGACGAGCGAACGCACGCCTGGCTGATGCGAAGAGACCTGGCGGGCGCGGCGGCGCTCGGATTGCATGGGCGAAGGGGCGGGCGCGATATGCACGGGCCGAGGAGACGCGGCGCGCGGGCGCTGCGCAGGCCGCACCGGGAGCGCGATGATCTGCGTCTCGTACGGATATGCCTCCTCGCGACGCGACGTCTGCGACAGGGAGAGCGCGAGGTTGCCTTCGGTGAGCGTGCGCTTCGTGTTCATGTGTTCCCCTTCCCTCGATGTGGTGGAACTAGGTATATCGTCGCGTCCGGACAAAAAGTTCTGGCGTGAGAACGAATGTTCGTATACTATTATCTTCGAACAGTTGTTCTTGTCAAGAAATAATCGAACAATTGTTTGGATACAAGGAGGGTATGATGGCACGGAAGATCTCGAAGCGCCAGCAGCAGATTTACGACTTCATCCGCGAATATCAGCAAGAGAAGGGCTATCCGCCGAGCGTGCGCGAGATGGCGGCCGCGGTGGGCCTCTCCTCCCCTTCCACGGTGCATGCGCACCTGAGCGCCCTCGAGGAGCGCGGGCTGATCAAGCGCGACGCGACGAAGCCGCGCGCCCTCGAGCTCTTCAACGAGGACGGATCCTCCGTCAACCTCGCTGAAGTCAAGGAGTCCCCGAGCCGCGGCACGGTCACCCTCCCGCTCGTCGGGCGAGTCGCCGCCGGGATGCCCATCCTCGCCGAGCAGAACGTCGAGGATACCTTCACGCTTCCCACCGAGATCGCGACCGATGCGTCCTCGTTCGTGCTCGAGGTGCACGGCGACTCCATGATCAACGCCGGCATCTTCAACGGGGATTACCTCATCATTCGCGAGCAACCCAATGCCATGAACGGCGAGATCGTCGTCGCCATGATCGACAACGAGGCCACCGTGAAGACGTTCTACAAGGAGCGCGGACGGGTGCGCCTCCAGCCCGAGAACGACACCATGGAGCCCATCTACGCGGACAACCCCCAGATCCTCGGCAAGGTCGTCGCGCTCATGAGGCGCTTCTAGGCAGCTCATGGCGTCTCGAGATCACGGGTCATCCACCGTCACGGCACCTGAAGCGAACAGCCGCATCACATCGCGCGTGGCCGCCTTTGATATCCTGCGCGGCATCACCATCATATCGATGGTATGCTTTCATGCCGCATACGATGCCGTGTATATCTACGGCTTCGACCTTCCTTGGTTCCGCGATCCCGTCATACAGGATGTGTGGCGCTGCTCGATCAGCTGGGTGTTCATTGCGCTCGCCGGCTGGATGACCCGCTTCTCGCACAACAACCTGCGCCGTGCGGCGCTCTACGGCGCCTCGGCGCTCATCGTGTGGCTCGTTACCAGCGTGGCGAGCGTCGACACCGCCATTTCCTTCGGTATCCTGTACTGCATGGCGGCCTGCACGCTCTGTTGGGCCGCGCTCTCCCCTGCCCTCAAGCGCGTGCATCCCCTGCTCGGCCTTCTGATCGCCCTCGGCCTGTTTGCGCTGACGTACACCGTTCCCCGTCATCTCTATGCAGTGGACGGCCTCGCTTGGCTTGGGCTCCCGGGCCCCGGCTTTACGTCGGGGGACTACTATCCGCTCATTCCCTATTGCTTCCTGTACGCGGCAGGCGCCTTCGGGGCACGCCTCTTCGATCGGCTCTCGCCGGGAGGCTATCCCGCTTGGATGCGCCGCGATTGGATCGCCCCGCTCAGCGCGATTGGCAGGCATAGCCTTCTCATCTACCTCGCCCATCAGCCGTTGCTCATCGTGCTCTTCACCCTCATCGGGCACGCATAGCGAGCGCTACCGCCTCGCGCCGCAACGACGGCATACGGTACGCTGATTGCCACCGACCCGGTAGCTTGGCGCGGTACTGGATGCGCGGGCTAGCGGTCGGTGCTCGGAGCGTCCTCGAGATACGGTGTGAGCCGGCCAGCGATACGGGCGGGCACCTTGGCGACGATGTGCACCGCATCGGCGCCGAACTCCTCGACCATCACCTGGCCGTACGTATGCACGAGCGCGCTCGTTGCGCTTTGGGCATAGGGTATGGTCAGATCGACGATGCGGTCGCGCGCAGCCGCCTCCTGCGAGATGGCCTCAACGAGCGCATCGATACCCTCCCCGGTGAGCGCGGAGACAAGGCTCGCATCGGGATAAATGCGGCACAGGTCGCATCGGAGCAGGTCATCGATGCAGTCGATCTTGTTGAGCACAACGATGGCTGGTGTGGTGCCGGCGCCGATCTCGTCCAAGACCTTGTCGACGGCTTGCAGCTGGCGGAACAGGTTCTCGTCGGAGGCATCGGCGACCTTGAGGATCAGGTCAGCCTCGCGCACCTCGCTGAGCGTCGACTTGAACGCGTCGACGAGACCGTGGGGGAGCTTCTGGATGAAGCCAACAGTATCGGTGAGCGTGAGGAGCCTGCCGCCCGGAAGCCGGTAGGAGCGCGTGGTGGGATCGAGCGTGGCGAACAGCTTGTCCTGCGCAAGGACCGACGATCCCGTCAAGCGATTGAGCAGGGACGACTTTCCCGCATTCGTATATCCCGCAAGCGCGACGCGAAACGCCGGGGAAGCCGTGCGCTCCTTCGATTGCACGCGACGCCGGCGCTCGACGGTCTCGAGGTCGCGGCGGACGGACGCGATACGGCTCCGGATGAGCCGTCGGTCGACTTCGAGCTGGCTCTCACCCTGACCGAATCGGCTGCCGATGCCGCCGCGCGTCTGCTCCTTCGCAAGGTGGCTCCACATGCCGCGCAGCCGTGGGAGCAGGTATTGCAACTGGGCGAGCTGCACCTGGAGCCGCCCTTCGCGCGTTTGCGCGTGCAGGCCGAAGATGTCGAGGATGAGCGCGGTGCGGTCGATGATCTTCACCGGCTCCCCCACCGCGCGCTCGAGGTTGGTCTGCTGCGAGGGCGTGAGGTCATCGTCGAAGATAACGACATCGATGTCCATGCGATGCACTATGCCGCAGATCTCCTCGACCTTACCGGATCCGATGAAGGTCTTTGGCTGCGGGCGATCGAGACGCTGCGTCACCCGCGCAACGGGACGGGCGCCCGCCGTCTCCGCAAGCCGCTCGAGCTCATCGAGCGAGCGGTCGACCGGCCATGTCGCATCGCGGCGCTCGACGCCGACGAGCAGGGCGCGCTCGGGCTCGATATCGGTCGAGACGAAGGGAAAGCGCGGCATCAGGCATCGACCCCTTCCAGGATGAGGTGCGCAGCGCCATCGACGCCCTGCTCATCCATCGAGATCCATTCAATGCGGAGGTCGCGACGGAACCACGAGAGCTGCCGCTTCGCATAGCGGCGCGAGCGGCGCTTGATGAGCTCTACAGCCTCGGAGAGCGAGAGCGCGCCATTCAGGTACTCGATGAGCTCCTTATATCCGATCGCCTGGCGTGCCGTGAGCGCGGGGCCGGCGCCCGTCGAGACGAGATGCCGCACCTCATCGAGCAGGCCCGCATCCATCATGGTGTCCACACGCTCGTCGATGCGCCGGTATAAGCGCGCGCGATCCATCGTGAGCCCGAAATACCGCGCGTCATAGCACGGCGTGGGCTCGGAGAATGCAGCCTTCTGCGCCGCATAGGAAACGCCCTCGTCGCACATCTCAAGCGCGCGGATGACCCTGCGCACGTTATGCTCATGGATCACTGCCGCGCTTTCAGGGTCGCGTTCGGCGAGCAGCTCATGCAGGGCATGCGCCCCATGCTCGCGCTCATACCGCTCATAGCGCTCCCGTGCGGGCGAGGCGCACTCGCCCGCGGGAAATCGCATGTCATCGAGTGCGGCCCGCAGATAGAGGCCCGTGCCGCCGCAAAGGACGCACGCCTGGTCGCACGCGACGTGCTCGTCGATGAGCGCGCGCGCATCGCGCTGAAACAGCGCCGCGGAATACGCCTCCTCCGGATCGACGAGGTCGACGAGCCTCAGGGGCACGCGGCGCTCGGCAGGTGGGGTCTTCGCCGTGCCGATATCCATCCCGCGATACACCTGCATGGCGTCAACCGAGAGCACATCCGTCCCGAGCGCCAAAGCGACCTCATCCGCGACGGCGCTCTTGCCGACCGCGGTGGGTCCGACAATCGCGATGATGGGCGCGCTCATCGGGGGTCGCCGACGACCGTGCCGGAGAGGTACCATGTCCGCGCGGTGTCCACATCGACATCGACGATGCGGCCGACGAGGCTCTCGATGTCCATCCCAGCGGGAATCGGCGCGTGCACGGTCTGGTTCTTCGGGCTCTTGCCCTGCAGGACGCGGGCATCCTTCTTCGAGGAGCCCTCGACGAGCACGGGGACGGTCGTCCCGAGGTCGTGCTGGTTGAAGTCGTGAGCGGTCTGCTCGATGACCTTGACCAGGCGGTCGAAGCGGTCTTGGATGACCTCGCGCGGCGTGGGGTCCTCGATGCGCGCGGCGGGGGTTCCCTCACGGCGCGAGTAGATGAAGGTGAAGGCCTGCGCATAGCCCACGCGCTCGGCCAGCGAGAGCGTCTGCTCGAAGTCCTCCTCGGTCTCACCGGGGAAGCCGACGATGATGTCGGTCGTGAGCGCGATGTCGGGGATGCGCTCGCGGATGCGGTCGACGAGCCCGAGGTAGTCCTCGCGGGTGTAGCGGCGGTTCATGAGCTTGAGCACGCGCGTGGAGCCCGATTGGACGGCAAGCTGGAGGTGCGGCATGACCGCGGGCACCTCGGCCATGGCGTCGATCGTCTCGGGCAGGAGGTCCTTCGGATGGGAGGAGGTGAAGCGTATCCGTTCGATGCCGGTCTCCCCCACCGCACGGAGCAGCTCGGCGAAGCGCGGCGCGCCGTAGGCATCTCGACCATAGGAATTCACGTTCTGGCCGAGCAGGGTGACCTCGCGCACGCCGCAGCGCAGGAGACCGGCCACCTCGTCGACCACGGACTCGAAGGGACGGCTCTTCTCGCGACCGCGCACGTAGGGCACGATGCAATACGTGCAGAAGTTGTTGCAGCCCGTCATGATGGGCACCCAGGCATGGAAGGGCTGCTCGCGGTGCCACGGGAGGGTCGTGGCGGCGGGGGCGGCGCCTTCCTCGGTGTCAACATGGCGCCCGCCGTCCTCGAACGCATCGGCGATGAGGTCGGCGACGTGCGCGATGGCCTGCGTTCCGAAGATGACGTCGACGTTATCGACATGGGAGACGAGCCGCTCGCCGTCGCGCTGCGCGATGCAACCGCCCACGGCCACGACGCGCTTTCCCGAAGGCGGGGTGGGCAGGCTCTTGCACGAGGAGCACTGGCCGTAGAGCCGCTGGTCGGCCGCCTCACGCACGCAGCACGTCATGAAGATGACGATGTCCGCACCCGCGGGGTCGGCCGCAGCGAAGCACCCATATGAGTCGAGGAGCCCCGCGACGCGCTCAGAATCGTGCAGGTTCATCTGGCAGCCGAACGTGCGGATGAAATAGGTCTTGCCGGTAAGGATGGATCGGGTCGTATTCGAAGCCATGTTATCGCACCGCCACCGTGTGTCCGGAATACTCGGGAACATCCATGCTGTTCACCGAGATGGCATGCACGAGCACCGCAAGGCGGATCGCCGTGCGCGACTCACCGTTGATGAGGATGTCCGAGAACGTGGGAGAGCAGGAGATATCGAACCCCGTGGGGATGAGAAACCCGCGCGCGATGGCCATCGCCTTGATGGCCTGGTTGACCGCGCCGGCGCCCACGCACTGCATGTTGACGGGAACCCCGTCCTTCACCATGCCGGCGATGGCGCCCGCGACGGAAGCGGGCGAAGACTTGCTCGAGACTTTGAGATATTCCATGGTTCTCCTGCGTGTATGGTACAAATGTGCAGCAAATTGACTTTACCGTATCGGCGTATGTGCAGCAAGCAGCTATCCAGCTTATTCGGCGTTTTGGATCGGGAAGGTCACGGTGATCGCATCGCGTCCGACGCGGATCTTGGGATCGGCGGACAGCGTGAGGTAGTAGCGCTCGGCGAGGTCCCCGAAATCGCGCTCGAGTGCGCGCGAGAACGACCCGAGGTCGTCCGGGGCGATCTTGAGGCCGCGGCGGTCACGGCTGAGATCGACGGTCGCGGGGGCTGTCTGGGGCTTCCGGCGGCGAAGCAGCCGGGAAGAGACGCTGCGGACGGGCTTGATGGATCCGCTCAGGATCCGGTGCGCCGTGCGCTCCGAGATCTGGATGCCGAGCGTGGCGGCGATGCGCATGAAATCCGCGGCATCGGCAGCGAACGCAAGCCGTGAGACGACGGGCAGCGACGACTCGGAATCCACGAAGAGCAGCTGCTGGGTGTCGAGCAATCCCGACGCATGGGAATAGAGCGTCGCGGCGATCTCCGCAGGGCTCCCAAGGTACACCTCGCAGCCCGGCTCCTCCTCGAGGGCGAACTCGCAGACGGTGCGGATGATGTTGTGCGGCCCCTTCACGCAGGCCCACTTGCGCTCCTCGTCGCGCGCCGCCTGCGGCCAGGTAGACTGGTCGGCGCGCTCGGGCAGCTCGCTCGTGTCGACGAGGACGCGGAACGCGGAGCCCAGACCGGGCGCGGAGGTCATGACGCAGGCCTCCTGCGTATTCTCGCGGATGGAGTAGAGCGCCATGCCGCGGCCGTGGACACCCCAGCGGTCCATCTTCATGGATTCGAGCTTCGAGGTCACGCGGGCGTCGAAGATCCGCTCATGCATATCGCGCGGGATGCCGCAGCCGTTATCAAGAAAGAGGAGGGTGCGCTGACCCCCCTCTTTCACGGTGGCGACATAGAGCGCCGTGGCATGTGCGTCGCGGGCGTTGCGCAGCATCTCGATCACGATGTCCTCGACATGCTGGATATCATGCTTTGCCTGCCTGCGCTCGGCCTCGGCCACGCGCAGGCGGACATAGCCCTCACCGAGGTTCTCCTCCACCCGGAGGTTCCCCTCGCCGGTCATCGAGGCGATGAACGAGATGAGATTGTCTTGCTCCGCCATAGGACGCTGCTACTTCGCGATATCGACGGCGCGGCTCTCGCGGATCACGACGACGCGCACCTGACCGGGGTATTCCATCTCTTCCTCGATCTGATGGGCGATGTCGTGCGCGAGCACGGTGGCCTCGGCGTCGGAGATCTTCTCGGGCTGCACCATGACGTGGACCTCGCGCCCCGCCTGCATGGCGAAGGTGCGCTCCACGCCCTCGTGGGCGTTCGCGATGGCCTCGAGCTGCTCGAGGCGTTTGACGTAGTTCTCGAAGGACTCGCGGCGCGCGCCGGGACGCGAGGCCGAGATGGCGTCGGCCGCCATGACGAGCATGTCGAGGACCGTGTTAGGCTCGACATCGGTGTGGTGCGCCTCGATGGCGTGGACAATCTCGGGCTTCTCGCCGTAGCGGCGGGCGAGGTCCGCGCCGATCACGGCATGCGGGCCGTCGACCTCATGGTCGATCGCCTTGCCGAGGTCGTGCAGGAGGCCGGCACGGCGGGCGGGCACGGGATCGAGCCCGAGCTCGGAGGCCATGATGCCGGCGAGCTCGGCGACCTCGACGGAGTGGTTGAGGACGTTCTGGCCGAACGAGGTGCGGTAGCGCAGGGCGCCGAGCGTCTTCACGAGCTCGGGATGCAGGTCATGGAAGCCGGTATCGAAGGCGGCCTGCTCGCCGGCCTCGCGCACGCGCTGCTGCACGAGCTCGGAGGCCTTCTTGTACATCTCCTCGATGCGGGCGGGATGGATGCGGCCGTCGGCGATGAGGTTCTCCAGGGCGACGCGGGCGGTCTCGCGGCGCACGGGATCGAAGCTCGAGAGCACGACGGTCTCGGGCGTGTCGTCGATGACGAGGTTCACGCCGGACACCTGCTCGAACGTGCGGATGTTGCGGCCCTCGCGACCGATGATGCGGCCCTTGAGGTCGTCCGAGGGGATGTGCACCGAGGTGACAGTGACCTCGGCGGTGTGATCCGCCGCGCAGCGCTGGATGGCCGTGGAGAGGATCCGCTGCGCCGTCTTCTGGCACTCGGCCTTCACGCGCTGCTCGGAGTCGCGGATGATCGTGGCGGCCTCGTGGGTCACCTCACCGCGCACCTTGTCGAGCAGCTCGCGATGAGCGTCGTCACGCGTGAGCTCGGAGATGCGCTCGAGCTCCTTGGTCTGCTTGCCGATGAGCTCGTCGAGCTCGCGGCTGCGCTTCTCGACCTGGCCCGCCTGGCTCGAGAGCTGGTGCTCGCGCTTGTCGAGGGCGTCGTTGCGACGGTCGAGCGACTCCTCGCGCTGCATGATGCGGTTCTCGAGGGTGCGGAGCTCGCGCTTGCGCTGCTTCTCCTCCGCCTCGGCCGCCTGCTTGTTCTGGATGATCTCTTCCTTTGCCTCGAGCAGCGCTTCCTTTTTGAGCGTCTCTGCCGTGCGCTGCGCATCGCCGATCATCTGGTCCGCCTCAAGGCGCGCCGACTCGATCTTCGAGTCGGCCTCGCGGAGGCTCCCGTTCTTCGCGTTGCGCATGGCGAGCACGGCAATGATGGCGCCCACCACGAGGCCGCCGATGATGCCGATAACGATCTCCATGCCAAACTCCTCTATACATTGCATTCATCATGATTGCGGGGCGCGTGTAGCGCCCCTGACATTTGCAAGGTCTGAACACCCAATATGAAGTTATGCTATCAACACGGCATCTCATCGAAGATGAGTGTGCATCGCAAGACAAATGACAAGTTCATCCTACGAATTTATGTAGAACCTGTCAATTGACGCGATCGGCGCGCGGGGCGTTTACGCAAGGATCACACGGCGCCTCACGCAGATTCCTCCTCATCGAGGCGTATGCGAACTGCCTGCGCGGCTATGCGATACGGGAACCCTTTGCCCATGAGATGGCGGACGAGCCGCTCGAAGGCATTCCGCTCGGGAACGGCTTTGCGCGCAAGCGCCGCGCAGGCCCGCTCGAGATCGTCTTCGGCCGAGAAGAAGCGATCGGGATACCCCGGGAGCATATGGGGGTCCGAGCCGCGCTGGCGAAGGTCTGCCTCGATCTTGAGCCTCCCCCACCCCCTGCGCAGGCGCTCCTCGATATAGGACACGAGGAAGCGCTCCTCATCGAGGAAGCGAAGCTCCTGGGCGCGCTCGAGGGCGTGATCGATCGCGGAGGCGCGAAAGCCCGCGTGGCGTAGCTTGCGCCGCGCCTCCTCCGCGCCGTAGTCGCGCCGACCGAGCATCTCGGTGAGGGCGGCAAGGCAGAGCTTGTTCTCGCGGGTCTCGAGCGCCTCCCGAGCCTCCCGATACGGACAGGGGGGCTCGGGGTGGTCGTGTTCAAAGCTTCTGGCGACGCGCGCGGGTACCCAGTGCACGCGCTGCTCGGGTTCGCGCCCCCCTTCACCTTCAAGATGAAAGATCACCTGGGCGCGTGGACGACCCCTACCGCTCGACGCGGCCGCTGCTATCTCGCGGCGATCGGGGAAATGGAACGCGATGTCCGAGACGGGCTGTTCCATGTCTAACAGGCTCAGCTACGCGCGGACGCGGTATCGGCCGCGTCAATGTCCTCGTCGACGATCACGGCATCCCCCGTGGACTCGTCGGAAAAGTCGAGGCCGCATGCGATGCGCACCTTGTGCTCGATCTCGTCGCTCAGCTCGGGATGGATCTTGAGGAATTCCTTCGCCGCCTCGCGGCCCTGGCCCAAGCGCTCCGAATCGTACGTATACCAGGCACCGGACTTCGTGACGATACCGTAGTCCACGCCCATGTCCAGAATCGAGCCCTCCTTCGAGATGCCCGTGCCGTACATGATGTCGAACTCAGCGGTCTTGAACGGCGCCGCGACCTTGTTCTTGACGACCTTGCAGCGCACGCGGTTGCCGACGATGTCATCCTTGACCTTGATGCTCTCGATGCGGCGGATCTCGATGCGGACCGACGAGAAGAACTTGAGCGCGCGGCCGCCCGTCGTGGTCTCGGGGTTGCCGAACATGACGCCGATCTTCTCGCGCAGCTGGTTGATGAAGATGCAGGTGGTGTTCGACTTCGCGAGCGAGCCCGCGAGCTTGCGGAGCGCCTGGCTCATGAGGCGCGCCTGCAGGCCGACGGAGGAATCGCCGATCTCGCCCTCGATCTCGGCGCGCGGGACGAGCGCGGCGACGGAGTCGATCACGACGGCATCGATGGCACCGGAGCGCACGAGCATGTCGCAGATCTCGAGCGCCTGCTCGCCCGTATCGGGCTGAGAGATGAGCACCTCGTCGATGTCGACGCCGATGCGCGCGGCGTAGGCGGGGTCGAGCGCGTGCTCTGCGTCGATGAACGCCACGACGCCGCCCGCAGCCTGGGCCTCGGCAAGGATCTCAAGCGAGAGCGTGGTCTTGCCCGAGGACTCGGGGCCGTAGATCTCGATGATGCGCCCGCGCGGGACGCCGCCGATGCCGAGCGCGGCATCGAGGGAGAGCGCGCCGGTGGGGATGGCCTCGATCTCCATCTCCGGGCCGCCGTCACCGAACCGCATGATGGACCCGGTGCCGAACTTCTTCTCGATCTCCGCCTTCGTGGCGTCGATCATCTTATCGCGCTCCTCGCCATAGGTGCGTTCGTGGATGGTTTTGACCGGGCCTGAGCTCTTCGCCATGGAATCCTCCTCTTAGGTTGCCGCTGCCATCATACGCGAACAGCTGTTCGCCGTCAAGCGGATTACGTGCATCATACACAGGCGACCTGACAGGAACCTGGCACAAGCCTTGCACCAACCTTGCCCGAACCTTGCACGGGGCTGGCACACCGGCACGATCCTGGGCAAACGGAGCCTTATCGCGTCAAGGAACCCATACCAGTGCGAACCACCCGGGCGAAATCTCCAGCGCAAGCACATCATGCACGGCAGGCGAGGCCGACAAGAGGCCGAAGCGCTCCCCGATGCGCACGCAAAACAGCGACCGCCTTATCCGATCGCGTCGAGCAGCAACTCGAGCGCGTGGCAGCACGCGGCGCGGCGCACATCCTGGCGACCGCCCTCGAAGCACCGGCGGTCGGTGCGCACCCCGTCGGGCGTCGCGAGGCCGAAGTACACGGTGCCCACCGGATCGTCCGCGGTACCGCCGTCCGGCCCCGCATAGCCCGTCGTGCTCACCGCGCACGTCACCTTGAAGCGCTCGCGCGCACCCTGCGCCATCTCGGCGGCGCACACATCCGACACGGCGGTGAACCGCTCGAGCGTCTCGGTGGCAACGCCGATGAGCTCGTGCTTCACCTCGTCGACGTAGGTCACGGCCCCGCCACGCAGCACCGACGACGCACCGGGGATGTCGGCGATGGTCGAGGCCACCATGCCCGCGGTGCACGATTCCGCCGTGGCGACGGTCACCCCGCGCGCCGTGCAGCGCTCGACGAGCTCGCGCGCACGCTCCTCTGCCCTGGCTTCAAGATCGGACATGTGCGCCCCTTTACGAGAAGATGACGTCCCGGCCGTTCCAGAAATACTGGATACCGGAGACGACCGTCAGAACCACCGCGACGACCATGAGCACCTGCGCCGCGATGAGGATCCATGCCGCGACGTACACCCCGCCCGAGGCGGCGAACGCGATCGCCAGGAAGTAGCCGCACAGCGACACCATGGTCACCGCGGTCTTCCATTTTCCGAGCGTGTCCGCGGCGATGACGATGCCCTTGGCGCCCGCCACCATGCGCAGCGCGCTCACGAGGAACTCGCGGAGCAGGATGATGAACACGAACCACACGCTCACCAAGCCCTGCTCGAGCAGGACGAGGAGCGCCGAGAAGACGAGGAGCTTGTCGGCGATGGGGTCGAGGAACTTGCCGAAATCCGTGATCTGGCCGCGCGAGCGGGCGAGGTACCCGTCGAGCTTATCGGTCAAGCTCAAGAGCACGTAGAGCGCGAACGCGGCGATCGCGGGCGCCTGCAGGTACACGGCGCCCGCCTGCACGCAGGAGAGCTTCGCGAGCACCATGAACACCGGGATGAACGCGATGCGCACGCAGGTGACGATGTTCGCCGGCGTCCAGATGCCCGCTTGGTCCGCCTGCGGCGCGGTGGTCTTCGATTCCATGTTCCCCTCGCTATCCCACCACGTGCCCGACGAGCTCGTAGCAGAAACTGTCTGTGAATTCGACCTCTACGATATCACCAACGGTCGCCTCGGTCGCATCGAGATGGACGGCGCCGTCCGAATCGGGCGCCTGGAACCAGGCATGGCCGATGAGCTCGACGCCCTCGTCGGTCTCCTCGATGCCGTCGACGATCACCTCGGCGCGCTCGCCAACGTGCGCGGCGGTCGCGGCGAAACCAAGGGCCTCGGCGAGGTCCTGGGCGGCCTGGGTGCGCTCGAGCTTCTCGTCATCGTCGAGCTGCCCGTCCATCTTCGCCGCGCGCGTGCCGTCCTCTGGCGAGAACGCGAAGACGCTCGTGTAGTCGAAGCCGTTGCGATCCATGAAGGCGAGCATGCGCTCATGCTCCTCGAAGGTCTCACCCGGGAAGCCCACGAGGTAGGTCGTGCGCAGGATCATGCCGGGGATCTCACGGCGCAGGCGCGCGAAGAGCGCGTCGAGCTCCTCCTCCGACCCGGTGCGGTTCATGGCCTTGAGCACGCGGGCCGAGCAGTGCTGCACGGGGATGTCGATATAGGGGACGACCTCGGGCGTGTCTCGGATCGCGGCGATGAGCTCGTCGGTCATGCCCTCGGGCTGCAGGTACAGCACGCGCACCCAGACGCGCTCGGGGCGCACCGCCTCCGCGACGGCGACGAGCAGCTGCGCGAGCGTGCGCGGACCGGCGACGTCTTCGGCGAAGTCCTCGCCCCAGATGCCCGTGTCCTGGCCGATGAGCACGATCTCGCGGACGCCCTCCCCCACCAGGTCGACTACCTCGGAGCGAATGTCCTCCCAAGCGCGGCTGCGATACCGGCCGCGGATGTAGGGGATCGCACAGAAGCTGCAGAAGCGGTCGCAGCCGTCGGAGATCTTCACGTAGGCCACGGAGCCCTCGACCGTGCGCTTCACATCCGGCACGAAAGGCGGCGTGGCGCGCTCGACGCCGAGGACGCCGTCCACGACCGAGACGATCGCGTCCTCCTCGTCGGTCTTGACGAAGGCTGCCACCTCGGGCAGCTCGGGCGGGAGGTCGTCGCCGTAACGGGAGGGGACGCACCCGCACATCACGATGGGCAGGGAGCGTACGCCGTCGGCGGACTCCTCGGCGAGCGCGAGCGTGGCCTCGATGCTCTCCTCCGTCGCCGAGGCGAGGAAGGAGCAGGTGTTCACGAGCGCGATGTCCGCATCACCGGTGTCGAACGCCTCCTCGTAGCCAGCCGAGCGGAGAAGCGACCGCATGCGGTCGGTGTCCACCTCGTTCTTCGCGCACCCGAGCGTGACGTAGTACACCGCGCCGAGCGCATCGCGCATCTCTTCTGCCATGGTCTCCATCCTCATCTTCGCCCGCACCGGGCGCAAGGCTCGCTATCGGTAGTTCGTGAACTGCAGCGGCTGGCCGTAGTCCTGGTCGCGCAAGAAGCCGATGACCTCCTGCAGGGTGTCCTTCGAGGCGGACGTCACGCGCAGCTTGTCGGACTCGATCGTGATCTTGCACTTGAGCTTGAGCGCCTTGACGTCGCGGTTGATCTTCTTGGCCGTCTCCTGGTCGATGCCGTCGATGATGCGACCCACCACGCGGACGCTCCCGCCGGACGCGGCCTGGGGCGCATCCCAGCGGACAGCCTTGATGTCGATACCGCGCTTGATGAGCTTCGAGTTGAGCACATCGGTGATCTGCTTCGAGACGAAGTCGGCGGGCGCCACGATGGTGATGGTGCGGTCGCCCTTGGACAGGTCGATGGTGGAGCCGGAATCCTTCAGGTCGTAGCGCTGCGAGATCTCGCGCGCGGTCTGCTGGTAGGCGTTGTCGACCTCCTGCATGTCAACCTGCGAGACGACGTCGAAGCTCGATTCCTTGGCCATGGGTACCTCCTAGGTCTGGGTATGCGGGTCGTTATGCTGCGGCGGACGCGGCGTCCTCATCCGTGGCGGCGGACGCGTCGCTTGCGGGCGTGGCGGGCTGCGGGGCGGTGATCGTGACCTTGGCGACGCCGGCCGTCTTCGTGTCCCAGCCCACGGTCTCGCCGTTCTCGGTCACGCTCACATCGGCCGGGCTGCTCACCGTGATCTCGATGGATTCCTCCACCGTGTATTCCTTCTCGAAGGGGCCGATTACGTTGTCCGCGAAGACGGAGACGCCGTCGAGCTTGATCTCGACCCACGAGGTGCCGCCGTCGGCCACGCTCACGCCCACGACCGTCTCATCGGGGACGGCGGGCGTGGTCGCGGTCGTCGCCGGGCTCGTGGCGGCGTTCGTCGTCGCGGCCGTGGCATCGTCGTCCGCTCCCGTCGTCGCCTGCTGGGTCGTGACGGTCGTGGTAGCCGGCTCGTCGGAATCGGTTGACGCCGCCGGCGCGCACCCGCGCAGCAGCAACAGGACGATCACGATGAGAAGCAGGATGATGATGACGAGGCCGACGATGAGGACGCGGGGGTCGGTGCCACCGTTCCTGCCGGACGGCGCTCCGCCGCGGCGACGCGGGTCTCGGGGCGGCACGCGACCCGATCCTGCCGGACGCCCGCCGCGCGGCGGGAGCGAGCCCGTGCGACCGGCAGGGCTTC
>CAPI01000088.1 GCA_000333815.1 [Collinsella] massiliensis | reverse complement strand
GCGGCGCGCCCCCGTGAAGGTGGCGTCCGCGCCGAGGGCGCAGGCCACGGGCAGCATGAAGCGCAGGGTCGAGCCGGACTCGCCGCAATCGAGCGTGCCGCCCGCGAGGGCACGGAGGATCCCGTGCTCCTGGCTCTTGGGGATGGGGTGGACGCGGAAGCCGTCCTCCACGCGCTCGATGCGCGCCCCGAGCGTCTCGAGGCAGCGGATCGTGGCGTCGATGTCGGCGCAGGTGGTGTTGCAGATGACGTGCGTCGTGCCGTTGGCGAGTGCCGCGGCGATGATGACGCGGTGCGCGACGGATTTCGACGCGATGGCGGGGACGGTGCCCGAGAGCGTGCCCGGGGTGATGCGGGCGATCATCGCGCGCCCCCTTCCGCGGGCGCCTCGACGCCGAGCTCGATGATCGCGCGCAGCTGCTCGAGGTCGCAGCACTCGATGGAGGCGGCGCCGATACGGTGCGGAATCACGAGGTCGATGGTGGTGCCGCGACGCTTCTTGTCGTGCATCGCGGCCTCGACGAGCTCGTCGGCGGTGTAGGGGCACACGGTGGAGAGGCCGTGCGCCCGGCAGAGCGCGTCGATGCGCTCGGCGGTGTCCTCCTCGAAGTCGGGCGCAACCCAGCCCGCCGCGCGGGCGCCGCGCGCCATGGCGACCATGCCGGCCGCGACGCAGGTGCCGTGGCCGAGCGTGTAGCCCGAGCACGCCTCGATGGCGTGGCCGATGCTGTGCCCGAAGTTCAGGAGCTTGCGGGCGCCGTTCTCGCGCTCGTCGATCACGACGACGTCGCGCTTGATCTCGACGTTGCGGGCGATGATGGCGGCGACGAGCGAGAGGTCGCGCGTGAGCAGGTCGAAGGTGAGCGGTGTCTTTTCGAGCAGCTCGAAGAGGGACGCATCGGCGATGACGGCATGCTTCACCACCTCGCCGCAGCCGTCCGCGAGCTGCTCGGGCGCGAGCGTGCCCAGGCACCCCACATCGGCGATGACGGCGGCGGGCTGCCAGAACGCGCCGGCGAGGTTCTTGCCGCACGAGAGGTCGACGGCGCACTTCCCGCCCACGGAGGAATCCACCATGGCCAGAAGCGTCGTCGGCATCTGCACGTACGCGATGCCGCGCATGTAGGTCGCCGCGGCGAAGCCCGCCATGTCGCCCGTCACGCCGCCGCCGAGCGCGATGACGACGTCCGAGCGGTCGAGCTCCTCGGCCGCGAGGAACTCGAGGATCGCCCCGTAGGTGGCGAGCGTCTTGTGCTCCTCGCCCGCGGGGAAGATGTGGACGGCCACCTCGAGGCCGGCCTCGGCGAGGCTCTCGCGCACGATGTGCGCATAGAGCGGCCCCACGTTCGAATCGGTCACGATGGCGGCCTTCCGGGCGCGCGGCACGGCGTCGCGCACGGCCGCGCCGGCCCCCTCGAGCAGGCGCGTGCCGATATGCACCCGGTAGGGGTTCTGCACGGTGATGTCGATGGTGATCTCTGCCATGGGTATCAGCTGTCCCTTTCGTCGTCGAGCGCGCGCTTGATGCGGTCGCCCTCGGCGAGGAGCGCGCGCAGCCGCTCGCGGTCGCCGGCGTCGAGCGCGTCGCGGTAGGCGCCGAGCGCGTCGATGATCCGGCCGATCTCGCGGCTCAGGTTCTCGGCGTCGTCGCACATGAGCTCCGCCCACATGGCGGGGTTCAGGTGCGCGACGCGCGTGAGGTCGCGGTAGCTGCCCGCCGAGAAGCCGTGGTGCTCGCGGGCGGTGGGGCTCTTCACGTAGGCGTTCGAGACGACGTGCGCGAGCTGGCTCGTGTAGGCGATGACCTCATCGTGCTCCTCGGGCGTCGTCACGCTGAACGTGCCGAAGCCCACGGGCGCGAGTAGGGTGTGCACGCGGTCGAGCAGGAGCAGCCGCCCCGTGTCGTCGAGTGCGGGCGGCACGAGCACCATGGGCGCGCCCTCGAAGAGGTTCGCGCGCGCATGGGCGAAGCCCGAGTGCTCCGTGCCCGCCATGGGGTGCGCCCCCACGAAGGCGAAGCCGTGCTCGCGGGCGAGATCGAAGGCGCGCGCGCAGACGGCCGCCTTCACGCCCGCCGTGTCGATGACGACCGGGCCCGTGCCGCGCTCGGTATCGCTTGCCGCGCCGAGCGCCTCCGCGTGCTCCTCGAGCCACTCGATGCAGGCATCTGGGTAGGCCGCAAGGATGATGAGGTCGCAGGCGGGGATCTCCTCGTCGTCGAGGACGGCCTCGACCGTCTCGATCATCGCCGCATCCATCGTGTCCTCATCGGTGTCGCAGGCGATGACGCGCGCGCCCGCTGCCGCGTAGGCGCGGGCGAAGCTCCCGCCGATGAGCCCGAGTCCCACGATGCCGATGGTCGGCTGCGCGGCGCGCTCGCCGCCCATGGACGCATCCTGCACGGCCGTCATGCGCGCTCGCCGCCTTCGGGCTCGATCGCGGCGCGGATGAGCGCGATGCGGCGCATGCAGTCGTCGAACATATCGGGCGTGAGCGCCTGGGCGCCGTCGGACCACGCCTGGTCGGGCGCATCGTGCACCTCGATCTCGAGTCCGTGGGCGCCGGCGGCGGTGGCGGCGAGCGCCATGGGCTCCACGTAGCGCGTGTAGCCGGTGGCGTGGCTCGGGTCGGCGACGACGGGCAGGTGCGAGAGGTAGCGCAGCACGGGCACGGCGTTGAGGTCGAAGGTGTTGCGGGTGCGCGTCTCGAAGGTGCGGATGCCGCGCTCGCACAGGATCACGTTGGGGTTGCCCTCGCTCATGATGTACTCCGCCGCCATGAGGAGCTCGTCGATGCTCTCGGCCATGCCGCGCTTGAGCAGCACGGGCGTGGAGGTCTTGCCGACCTCCTTCAGGAGCGGGAAGTTCTGGGCGTTACGCGCGCCGATCTGCATGACGTCGACGCCCTTATCCAGGAAGAGCTGCACGTCGCGCGGGTCCATGATCTCGGTCACCACGGGCATGTCGAGCTCCGCGCCCGCCTCCATGAGCAGATCGAGGCCGGAGGCGCCCATGCCCTGGTAGGCGTAGGGGCTCGTGCGCGGCTTGTACGCCCCGCCGCGCAGCATGGTGGCGCCGGCCGCCTTCACGCGCCGCGCGATGCGGATGAGGTTCTCGCCCTCGACGGAGCAAGGCCCGGCGATGACCTGGAAGTGCTCCCCGCCGATCTTCACCCCGTGCCCGCAGTCCACGACGGTGTCCATGGGATGGAACTTGCGGTTCGCCTTCTTGAAGGGTTCCGAGACGCGCTGCACGCGCTCGACGATGTCCATGGACTCGAGCAGGAACGGGTCGATGCGGGTGGTGTCTCCCACGAGCCCCACGATGAGCTCGTTCTCGCCCTGGCTCACATGCGCCTGCAGGCCCTTCTTCTCGATCCAGGACATGAGGTGGTCGACGGCGGCCTGGTTGGCGTCCTTCTTCAAAATCGCGATCATGCGGCACCGGTGCTTTCTTCTCATGGCTTGCTGCGTCGGCTCATTGTATACCATGGGGCGGACACATGACCGGGTGCACGCGGCCGTTTACCATGCCGGAACGAAGCCGCCACACGCCCCTCGCGACGCGGCTCGGGCGGGGTTCCACGCGCTGCCGGGCACCCTCGCCTGCGCCCCGCGCCCGCTTCCGCTCACCCTGCGCGCCGCGCCACTCGTCGAATCGCGGACGCGCGCTCGCGGGCGCTTGCATATAGTCGGGGCTGTGAGATGCCGGGGTGCATGCTGCGCGCACAAGCGGGATCGCCTGGGGGATTATCGGCGTTCCTCCTCGTCGGGGGTATTCCTTTCGCATTTGGCCTCCTTGCGCTTCGTCTCTCACGCCTCATCTCATAGGGGAACGAGTGCACGGGTTAGGAGGGCGGCCTATCGACTGATGCATGCGATACGTGTTAGTTGCTCAACGTTTCGAAAGGAGTCCCTATGAGGGGGAAGTTGAAGGGTGTCGCCGTATCCGCGCTCGGTGTGGCGCTCGCCCTCGTTTTGGGCGCATGCTCGGGCGGAGGTACCGAGGCCATCGCGTTCAAGAACGTGAGCGGCGATGGCGCCGATGCCATCTCCATGACCGAGGCGCGCAGCTTCGAGGCGACGCTGCCCGTGAGCGGGCAGAGCGTCGAGGAGCTCCAGCAGCTCATCGATGACGGCAAGGTGACCTGGTCGCTCAGCCGCGAGGAGGGCATGCAGGAGGATACCGAGGCCTGGCCGTACCAGTACCTGGGCGGTCCCATCGAGGAGTGGGAGACCGTCGAGACCTCCCAGCAGCCGCAGACGGAGCTCTTCACCAACATCGAGACCACGGCCGAGGAGGTCGACGGCGGCGCCGCGCTCAAGCTGACGTTCGACTCCAACACGATGTTCGGCTACGACGGCATCGACAACCGCGACCGCTCGCAGCTGCGCGACACGATCCTCGACTACACGGGCACCTATGAGCTCACCTGCGACGTCGACGGCAAGACCGCCGGCACCGCCGAGGTGGACGTGCGTCCCTACGACCAGTACCGCACCCAGGCCGAGATCGACGCCGAGCTGCCCGAGCTCGTCGACGAGGCCAAGGAGAACGGCCTGTACGCCGAGGTCGTCGAGATCGGCCAATCCGCCGAGGGGCGTCCCATCAACGCCGTGTTCGTGACCAAGGAGGAGTCCGACCTCGACGAGTACCTCGAGCTCACCGAGCGCATGGAGACCGAGCCCGCCACCGTGCAGGAAGAGGTCGAGGCCGGTACGCTCGAGTACAAGGTCCCCATCGTCTACAGCAACATCCATGCGGATGAGATCATCGGCTCCGACGGCGTCATGGAGTTCCTGCGCGCCCTCGTGAAGAACGAGCCCATCGCGTACCGCACCGTCGCGGGCCTCACCGAGGAGGGCCAGGCCACGCTCGAGCAGGAGATGGCCTCCGACGGCACCGCGTGGTCCGAGCTCATCGCCGACGACGTGACGGGCGTGGGCTACATCCAGGGCGAGGGCCAGATGAACCCCACCGACGACCCCGAGGCCAACCCGGACGCGTCGGTCGACCTCACCGATGAGGAGTTCGCGCGCTACTACAACGTCGAGGATCGCACGCTCGACCCCGACGCCCTGCTCGACGACGTGTTCTTCATCCTCGTGCCGAGCGAGAACGTCGACGGCCGCACCTACAACGTCCGCACGGGCGGCAACGGCCTCGACCTCAACCGCGACAACACCTACCAGACCCAGCCCGAGACCCAGGCCATGACGGAGCTCATCGCGAAGTGGGACCCCATCTCGCTGCACGAGATCCACGGCTACTACACGCAGTTCCAGGTGGAGCCCTGCTCGCCCACGCATGACCCGAACAACGAGTACGACCTGTTCATCGACACGGGCATGCAGCAGGGCGAGGCGTTCGCCGCGGCCGCCATCTCGAACAACGATACCATCAACAGCGTCCAGATCCCCATGCGCGACTACCTCAAGGTCACCGACGACGGCAGCCTCGAGTGGGTGCCGTTCGACGACATGTCCTCGAGCTATACCCCGCAGTACGCGATGCTGCACGGCGTGAACGCCTACACCGTCGAGCTGCCCTACGGCTCCCAGGATGCCGTGACCGCGGTGAAGTACGGCTTCGTGGGCAACGCCGCGTTCGTGTCCGAGAACAAGGACGAGATGTTCCTGAACCAGCTCGAGCGCTATGAGCGCGGCATCGAGAACATCGACGCCGACGAGATCCGTCCCTACTACGTGAGCCAGTCCGACGAGGTCGGCGCCGAGGCCGATGTCTTCCGCCCGCGCTACGAGGAGAACGGCAACTTCTTCCCCGAGTACTACGTGATCCCCGTCGACTCCGACGCCCAGCAGGATCGCGCCGCGGCCGCCGAGATGGTCGAGTACCTGCTCCGCAACGACGTCAAGCTCGAGCAGCTCACCGAGGACTTCGAGGTCAACGGCACGACGTATGCCGAAGGCGCGGTCGTCGTCGACATGCACCAGGCCAAGCGCAACATGGCCAACGCCGCCCTGTACGAGAACATGGTCATCGACGACTGGACGTCGCTCTATTCCGAGCCCGTCACGAACTTCCCCGACCAGCGCGGCTTCGACTGCGACACCATCACCACGCCGGGCGCCTTCGATGACGCCGCGCTCGCCGAGATCACCGAGCCCATCGAGCTCGCGACCGAGGTCGACGGCGACGGCGACCTCGTCGTGATCGAGAACAGCGGCGTCGAGAGCATCCGCGCCGTGAACGCCCTGCTCGACGACGGCGTGCAGGTCGGCCTCGTGACCGAGGGCGAAAACACGGGCGACTACGTCGTCGCGTCCTCCGACTTCGACGCGGTGAAGGACGACTTCGTGCTCGACGCCCACAAGGTGGCCGAGGCGCCCACCGCGCAGGTCATCAAGACCGGCATCAAGGTCTACGTGCCCGGCGCCGCCGACGAGTTCATGACCAACGAGGCCGGCGAGGAGTACGGCGTCAGGGATTACCAGAACCGCCTCAACACGTCCTACAACATGGACATCTTCGCCCTCACCGAGCAGATGGGCTTCACGCTCGTCGACTCGCCGGAGGAGGCCGACATCATCGTGGGCAACCAGGCGCTCACCGAGGACGAGGGCAAGCTCGTCGCCGAGGGCAAGCCGTACGTGGGCTACACCGCCAACGCGCTCGAGTCCGCCGCGGCGCTCGGCATCGACGTGACCTACAACGACGATGCCGACATGTCCTACGACGCCCTCACGACGGTCGAGTTCCCCGAGGAGAGCATCGTCACCGCGACCTACGTGGGCGAGGGCGACGACCTCATGTACGGCTACGGCGGCACGTTCATCACCGGCGTGCCTGAGGGCGCGACCGTCCTCATCAAGACGACGGGCGACGACCCCGTCGAGGGCTTCATGAGCGCCGAGGCCATCGAGGCCTACAAGGGCACCATCCAGGCCTTCGACTACCAGGCCGACGGCTACAACGTGACGCTCTTCGCGAACACGCTCACCAACAAGGCGCATCAGCAGGACGAGTACCGCTACCTCTCCGCGGCGGTCTACTCCAAGCTGCTCGAGGGGGACTTCGAGGCGTAAGCGCCCGCATAGCGCGCCAACGCATACCGCGACCGGCTCCGGGCACCGCTCGGGGCCGGTCGCCCCGGTTTCGGGGCTCGCGCGCGGCAAAAAAGCGCGAACCCGCGGGGACATGCCCGTACGGGTTCGCGCTGGATTTCCTGGTGTCCCATGCAGGATTCGAACCTGTGGCCTTCTGCTCCGGAGGCAGACGCTCTAATCCACTGAGCTAATGGGACGTTGTGCGAGACCATTATACTCAATCCGCGCGGATGCGAGATGACAATTTCGAGCGCCGCGTGGGCGCGCGCCGCCGCGGCCGGTATGCCCGCGCGCAAAACGGGTACACTGGGCGCGTATGTGCAGGCCGTACGGGAGGGGTCAGTCGTGGTCAACGACGCGGAGGTGCGCGGGCTCACCGCCGAAGAGGTGCGTGAACGCATCGAGGCGGGACGCGTCAACGTCAACATGGAGCTCAAGACGAAGTCCGTGCGCGAACTCGTCTTCGAGAACCTCTTCACGCTCTTCAACCTCATCAACCTCGTGCTCGCCGTGCTCGTCATCATCGCGGGCTCGTTCAAGAACCTCACGTTCCTCGCGATCGTCGCGCTCAACACCGGCATCGGCATCGTGCAGGCGCTGCGCTCGAAGCGCATGGTCGACAAGCTCACGCTGCTCGCCACGAAGAAGGCGAAGGTCATCCGCGACGGCCAGGAGGTCGAGCTCGACCTCGACGAGATCGTCATCGATGACGTCGTGAAGCTCGGCCGCGGCGACCAGATCCCGGCCGACGCCACGGTGCTCACCGGCGAGGCGCAGGTGAACGAGAGCCTGCTCACCGGCGAGAGCAACCTCATCAAGAAGGAGCCGGGCTCCTCGCTCATGAGCGGCAGCTTCCTCGATTCCGGTCTCGTGTATGCCCGCGTGGTGCACGTGGGCGCCGAGAACTACGTCGCCAAGATCAACAACGAGGCGAAGTACGTCAAGCGGGTCAACTCCGAAATCCTGAACACGCTGAACCTCATCGTGAAGTTCGCGAGCATCATCATGCTGCCGCTCGGCATCGCGCTGTTCATCTCGAGCGTGCATGAGCCGTATGCGGCATGGGCCGCCGCCTCGCCCGACTCCTCCATGGGGCTTTTCGCCTGGATGTTCTCCGGTGCGGACGCGTGGCACGCGGTCTCCGCCGCAATCCTCTCCACCGTGGGCGCGCTGCTCGGCATGGTGCCGCAGGGGCTCGTCCTGCTCACGTCGTCCGTGCTCGCCATCTCCACCATCCGCCTCGCGCGCAAAAACGTCCTCGCTCAGCAGCTCTACTGCATCGAGACGCTCGCCCGCGTCGACGTGCTCTGCCTCGACAAGACGGGCACCATCACCTCGGGCCGCATGGAGGTCGAGGGGACCTACCCGCTGCCCGTCGAGGGGACGGCGGCGGCCGTGCGCGTCCCCCGCGACGTCGCGCTCGTGGACTTCGCCCTCGCGAACATCGCCCGCGCCACCTCGGCGGATGCGAACGAGACGTGCAAGGCGCTCCTCGACCATTACGCGCAGCTGCAGGTTCCCGTGAGCGAGCCCACGCGCGTTGTGCCGTTCTCGTCCGCGAAGAAGTGGAGCGGCGCGGCGTTCCCGGAGGGCGCCTTCGTGATGGGCGCCGCCCAGTTCGTGCTCGGGCGCGAGGCCTTCGCCGCCGTCGAGGAGCGGGTGGCGGCGCTCGCGAGCACCTGCCGCGTGCTCGTGGTCGCGCATGTGGACGGCTTCACCGACGAGGGCGATATGGTGGGGGAGGCGGAGCCGATCGGCTTCGTGACCATCCGCGACGAGATCCGCGCCTCCGCCGCCGAGACGATCGGCTACTTCTGCGAGCAGGGTGTCACCCTGAACGTCATCTCGGGGGACGACCCGCGCACGGTGTCCTCGATCGCACAGGTCGTGGGCGTGCCCGGCGCGGACGCGTACGTGGACGCAACGACCCTCGACACCCCCGCGAAGGTCGATGCCGCGGTCGACCGCTACCATGTGTTCGGCCGCGTGACCCCGCAGCAGAAGCGCGAGCTCGTGCAGGCGCTCCAGCGGCGCGGGCACACGGTGGCCATGACGGGCGACGGCGTGAACGACGTGCTCGCCCTCAAGGAGGCCGACTGCTCCGTGGCCATGGCCGCGGGTTCCGACGCGGCGCGCAACGTGGCCGAGCTCGTGCTCGTGGACAACGATTTCGCGAGCATGCCCGCCGTGGTGGCCGAGGGCCGCCGCGCCATCAACAACCTGCAGCGCTCGGCGGCGCTCTTCCTCACCAAGACGCTCTTCTCCATGGGGCTCGCGGCGCTGTGCATCGCGTTCCCGCCGTATCCCTTCCAGCCCATCCAGATGACGCTCATCAACTTCTTCTGCATCGGCTACCCCGGCTTCGTCCTCGGACTCGAGACGAACCGGGCGCGCGTGGAGGGCAGCTTCCTCGTGAACGTCGTGAAGCGCGCGCTGCCCGCGTCGGTCTCCGTCATCCTCGCCGCGTGCCTCTGCATGGCGGGCGCGGGCCTGTTCGCGCTCGATTCCGCGACGCTTTCCACGATGTGCCTCATCACGACGAGCGTCGTGGGGTGCTGCCTCATCTTCCGCATCTCCCAGCCCTTCACGCTGCTGCGCCGGCTGCTGTTCGCCTCCATCGTGGCGGGGCTCGCCATCGGCATCCTCGGCTTCACCGAGCTCTTCTCCATCGCGCACTTGAGCTGGGGCATGATGCTCTACGTGGCGCTCGCGTCGCTTGCGGCCTCCGCGCTCTTCTTCCGCCTCGCGCGCGCGATGGATGAGCGGCCGGACGGGGGCAGGCGGCTCGCGACCGGCTTCGGCCGCGGCGTGCGCGTCACCCGCCGCAAGCGCGGCGGCACGCGCGTCACCTCCACGGGCTCCTCGGCGCGCCGCATGGTCACGCGCGCCTATGCCTCCCTCACCAAGCGCCATGAGCGCCCGGGCGCATCGCGCGCGGATGCGCATGCGGAGGCAACCGAGATCCGGGACGCCGAGGCGCACACGTCTGAGGACGCGCGCCCTACCGGGCAGCCCGATGCGGCGCGCACGGGAAGCGGGGGAGGGCGTCGCCGTGCGAAGGCGGGCTCTGTAACGAAATCGGCATCGGGCATCCGCGTCGCGATGCCCGCGCGCAAACGCGCTAGGATGGGAGACGACCGTAGCCACACCTCCTGATGGGAGCAGCATGAGCATCTCGTCCGAGCCGCGCCTCGCCGAGCGGAACCTCGTCGTCGACGGCGTGTCGTACCGGTATTTCGATGTGTCCGCCGTGCCCGGGAGCGCCGCGCTCCCCGCGAGCCTGAAGATCCTGCTCGAGAACGTCCTTCGGTGCGCGAGCACACCCGAGGAGGCGCGCCTGTTCGCCGAGCGCATCGTCTCGGCGGGTCTGGCGGGGCGCGCGGGCGAGGAGATCGAGTTCATGCCCGGGCGCATCCTCTTCCAGGATTTCACCGGCGTGCCCGTCTTCGTCGACTTCGCCGCCATGCGCGACGCCGCCGCGCGGCGCGGGATCGATCCGGCGCTCGTGAACCCGAAGATCCCCTGCACGCTCGTGGTCGATCACTCGGTGACGGCCTATAAGGTCTCGTACCGCGGAGCCGACCGCGACAACGAGCGCATCGAGGCCGAGCACAACCGCGAGCGCTTCACGTTCCTCAAATGGAGCGCCTCGAGCTTCCAGAACGTCTCCATCGTGCCGCCGGGGCACGGCATCTGCCACCAGCTCAACATCGAGTACCTCTGCGACGTCGCGATGGAGGGCACGGGTGCGGACGGGGTGCGCGAGGCCTACTTCGATACCCTCGCGGGCACCGACTCGCACACCACCACCGCCAACGGCATGGGCGTGCTCGGCTGGGGTGTGGGCGGCATCGAGGCCGAGGCGGCCGCGCTCGGACAACCCATCACCATGATGGTGCCCGCGGTCATCGGCCTCGAGCTCACCGGCACGCTGCGCCCCGGGGTCTGCGCCATGGACGTGGCCCTCTCCTTCGCGGAGTTCCTGCGCGCGCGGGGCGTCGTGGGCTCCATCGTCGAGTGCATGGGGCCGGGCGTGGCCGCGCTCACCCCCACGCAGCGAGCCACCATCGCGAACATGTCACCCGAATACGGTTGCACGGCCACGTTCTTCCCCGCGGACGAGGCGACGCTCGCGCAGCTCGACGCCTTCGCGCGCACCCCGCACGAGCGCGCGCTCGCGCGCGCCTATCTGGACGCCCAGGGCATGCTCGGGCGGGGCGCGGGCACCGTCTACGCCGAGGTGCTCGCGTTCGACCTGGCCTCCGTCGATCCCTCGCTCGCCGGCCCCGCGCGCCCGCACGACCGCCTTGCCCTGAGCGAGCTGCGCGGCCGCTTCCGCGCGGGCCTCGCCGCCCACGGGCGCTCAGGCGAGGCGCGCTTCGACATCTCGATCGACGGCGATAAGGTCTCGGTGGGCGACGGCGCCATCGCCATCGCGGCCATCACGAGCTGCACCACGGCGACCGACCTGGACATGATGGTCGCTGCGGGCATCGTCGCCGAGCGCGCCGTGCGCCTGGGGTGCCGGCCGCGGCCGTGGGTCAAGAAGGTCTTCGCTCCCGGCTCCTCGAACACCTACAGCTTCCTCGCCCCAGCCTATATCGAGCCGCTCGAGCAACTCGGGTTCGCGGTGTGCGGCTATGGCTGCATGAGCTGCATCGGCAACTCCGGCCCGGTCTTCGAGCCGATGCATGCGATCGCAGGCTCGTGCGAGCTCGTGAGCGTGCTCTCGGGCAACCGCAACTTCGAGGGCCGCATCTCGCCGGACGTCTCCCAGAACTACCTGTGCTCGCCCGCGCTCGTCGTGGCGCTCTCGCTTGCCGGGACCGTCGACATCGACCTTGCGCATGAGCCGCTTTGCGAGGGCGCGGTCGGCCCGGTGTACCTGTCCGACCTCATGCCTGAGGCGGGGGAGGTCGAGCGCATGCGCGCGCACCTCATGGAATCCGTGGGCTACGCCCCGGCGGCGCGCCTCTTCGAGGGCAAGGAGGCCTGGCGCGCGCTCGACCCTGCGCGCGGCGAGACGTTCAGCTGGGATCCCGCGTCCACCTACGTGCGCCGCCCGGATTACTTCGAGGGCGAAGCCGTCCACGATGGCGGGGCATGGGGCTGCGCCGGTGCGCGCTGCCTCGCGCTCCTGGGCGACTTCATCACGACCGACCACATCTCCCCCGCGGGCACGATCGCGCCCGATTCGCCCGCCGCGCGCTATCTGCGCGCGCATCGCGTCGCGGACAGTGATTTCAACACCTACGGCGCCCGCAGGGGCAACCACGAGATCATGATGCGCGGGGCGTTCGCGAACATACGCCTGCGCAACGCGCTTGCCGACCGCCCGGGCGGTTGGACGCGCGACCCGGTGACGGGCGAGCAGGTCTCGATCTTCGACGCGGCGGAGTCCGCCCGCGCGGCGGGCCTCCCGCTCATCGTCATCGCGGGCAAGCTGTACGGTTCGGGCTCGTCCCGCGATTGGGCTGCGAAGGCGCCGGCGCTCCTAGGCGTGCGCGCGGTCATCGCCGAGAGCTTCGAGCGCATCCATCGCTCCAACCTCATCGGCATGGGCATCGTCCCGCTCGAGTTCCTGCCGGGCGAGGGTGCCGCCGCGCTCGGCCTCACCGGTCTCGAGACCTTCGATATCGCTTCCATCGATATCGCACAGGTCGGTACGCGGCCCATGCTCGCGCAGGTCACGGCTACGGCGCCGGATGGCTCCCGGACCCGTTTCGAGGCTCGCGTGCGCGTGGACACGCCCACGGAGGGCGCCTACCTCAGAAGCGGTGGTATCCTTCCCTATGTGCTCGAGTCCCTTGCGAGCTCCCGCTAGGAGCGCGGACCCCGGGCTCGCGCACGCTTTCCGGAACCGCCTGTACGAGGGAAGAGGAGGGATGAAGCGCGCATGATCTGCCCCCAGTGCCATGCGACCATCGAGGATGGCAGCTCCGTCTGCCCCCTCTGCCACGCCCGTATCGAGGATGCGGAGCCGCGCCCGTCGGGGTTCCTGTTCTGCGACGGATGCGGTGCGCGCCTCTCCCCGCAGGATCGCACCTGCCCCAAGTGCGGACGGCCCGCCCCGAGCATCCTCTCCACCACGTTCTCGGCCTCCGACCTCGCCGCCGGCAAGACGGCGAGCTTCCCGAGGCTCACGGCGTCGTCCAAGGAGCCCGAGGTGCCGCATGTCCCGGCGCTCTCGAATGCGCGGAGCGTGCTCGACGATGCGCTCGACCCGAGCGCGACCCATGTCCTCGACGCGCGCGACATCTCCGCGTCCTCCGCGGAGCGCTCGGGGGAGCGCCGTCTCCGCCGCCCGCGCGCCGGGGTCGTGATCGCGATCATCGCGGCCGTGCTCATCGCCGGTGCCGTGGGATTCGTCTCCCTCGACCCCTTCGGCGTCATGCCCGGCATCATGGCTTCCATCCAGGAGTCCGCGCGCGAGATGTTCCCCTCGCGCGTGGGGACGCAGGGGACGAAGGAGGGTGCCGACGCCGCCGACGAGCCCGATGAGGAGCCCGCGACCGAGGCCATCGAGGACGCGACGCTCTCCGATGAGGCGGCGTACGAGGAGCTCCACCAGGCCTACGAGGCGGTGGTCGCCATCAACGACGGCGAACGCTTCGCCGACGCCATCACCGCGTTCAACGCCTCCTACCTCGATCCCAGCCTGGATAACCGCAAGGAGGCCTCTGCGGGCGCCTATGCCCTGCGCGACGAGCTCCAGGACATCATGGACGAGCTCGACGCGCTGCAGCTCATCGACGGCTCGGCGTATGCCGACGACCGCGAGAACGTGCGCCAGCTCGCGGAGTGGATGTACGAGCGCGTCGACGCCATCTGCGCCTCCTGGGACGTCTCGCTCGCCGTTCCCGAGGGCGAGTACCCCTCGAATTACCAGGACGAGATCCTCGCCCCCATGCGTGAGGCCGGCAGCTCCGCCCTCGACAACTACTACGCCCACGTCGGCGAATGGGAGCCCCAAGAACCGTAACCCCTCCGCTGGTGACTGCGCGCCGCATGAATCTATCTAAATGGCCTTAAGGAGAAGGTATGCCGGGAACGAAGCGCGATGCTGAGGCGTTCGCCAAGAGATGGGCGGGTCGTGGTGATGAAAACCAGGAAACGCAGCTCTTCTGGATCGATCTTTTCCAGAACGTGCTCGGCTTGGACGACGCTCTCGAGCGCCTGAGGTTTGAGGTACCTGTGGTCACGGATTCCGGTTCCAAGCACGCAGGATACATCGACGTCCTTATCCCCAGCGCCTCCGCTCTCGTGGAACAGAAAAGTGTGAACATCGATCTTGACCGACCTGAGGAACGTCAGGGGCGCATGGTTGCACCAGCCGAGCAAGGGCGCGGCTATGCTGTGGGGCTGCCACTCAGTCAGCAGCCTCGCTATGTGATAACCTGCAACTTCCAGACCATCCGCGTGTACGACCGCGAGCGTGACGCGCTGTGTGTCGCCCCCCCCTTCTTGAAATTAACCTTTCCGATCTACCGAAAAACCTTGCTGCCCTCCAATTCCTGAATGGGGCGGGAGAGGCTCCGTCGAGCGTAGCACGTGCGGTCTCAGTAGAGGCCGGGCGCATTATGGGACAGATTCATGAGCAAATCGCTCCTCTCTACCACGATCCCAATAGCGAGGCGAGCCACCACGCACTCAGCGTACTCTGCACGCGCATCATGTTCCTCATGTTCTGTGAGGATGCCGGCCTCATTGAACCGGGTCTCTTCCAGCGCTTCATCGCTGCCAACGATGCCGTTCACCTACGGCGCGCGCTCCTCGATCTCTTCCGTTGGCTCGATACGCCGGATACGGCGCGTGGCGACGAATACCCGGATGAGTTGCTAGCTCGTTTCCCCTACATGGACGGCGGTCTATTCCGCGAGGAGGTTCCCGTTCCGCAGCTCACCGAGAGCGTGCGGTACGAGATACTTGTCTCGGGCTGCCAGGAGTTCGACTGGTCCGGTGTGGATCCCACGGTTTTCGGCTCCATTTTCGAGGGCGCGCTCAGTCATGATGCACGGCGCGCTGGCGGCATGCACTATACGAGCCCCGAGAACATCCATAAGGTCATCGATCCACTCTTCCTCGATGACCTCGAGGCGGAGCTCGATGGCATCTTGGAGAAGCGGAACCCGAGCGCCCGCACTCGCGCGCTTAATGCATTCCATGAAAGGCTGGGAAGCCTTACGTTCCTAGATCCGGCGTGCGGTAGCGGCAACTTCCTTACTGAATCGTATCTGTGCCTGAGGCGCCTGGAGGATCGCGTGCTCATGGCGCTTCAGAAGGATGGACAGACATCGCTTGCGTTCGAGGAGGTCGCTGAGAGCCCCGTTAAGGTGACGCTCGCTAATTTTCACGGAATCGAGATTAACGACTTCGCCTGCTGCGTGGCGAGAACTGCCTTATGGATTGCTGAGAAACAGGCCGACATTAACACGGCGAAGGTGGTTCAGCGCATCTACGACGAGCTGCCGCTCAAGGAATACGACACCGTTCGCTAGGGCAACGCGCTTCGTATGGACTGGAACGACGTGGTGCCAGCGGAGAAGTGCGACTACGTGATGGGCAACCCACCGTTCGTCGGGTATTCGAACCTTTCAGCGGAACAGAAGGCGGATCGCGCGGATATCTTCGGCAAGGCCGGAGGGACGCTCGATTACGTAACGTGCTGGTACAAGAAGGCGGTGGAATTCATGTGCGGTACGCATATCCGCGCCGCATTCGTCTCTACGAATTCTATCTGTCAAGGACAGCAGGTCGAGCCGCTCTGGAAACCGCTCTTCGACGGCGGCGTCCATATCGATTTCGCGCATCGCACCTTTGTGTGGAACTCGCAGGCATCGGACGAGGCACATGTGCATGTCATCATCGTCGGCTTCTCTCGGGAGCAGGTCGCGCCGAAGCTCCTGTTCGATGCGGGCGGGAATTCTGTCAAAGTACGGAACATCAATGCTTACCTCGCACCCGCGGCTGATGCGTTCATCGTGCGTCGGGCAAAACCATTGTGTGACGTACCTCCCATGGTGAGGGGTTGTCAGCCAACCGACAACGGGCTACTTCTGCTGAGCCAGAGTGAGCGCGATGAACTTGTCGCGCTCGAGCCGCAGGCAGAGCATTGGATCCGCCCCTTCTCCATGGGTGCAGAGTTTATCAACGGCATTCCGCGCTACTGTCTGTGGCTCGTCGATGCGTCGCCGGCTGATGTCAAGGCGATGCCGCTCGTCATGGAGCGTGTGAAGGCGGTTCGCGAATATCGCCTGCAATCTACCAAAGCTGCAACGCGCAAGAAAGCCGAGACGCCGTGGCTCTTCGATGAGGTTCGTCCGCCGAAAGGGGAGAGCTACATAGCAGTTCCTAAAGTGTCATCCGGCCGCCGTCGCTGCGTACCCATGGGGTTCGTCACGAATGGCATGATTCCAGGTGACATGCTGTTCCATGTGTCCAACGCCGGGCTTTACGAGTTCGGTGTCATGATGAGCCAGTTTCACAATGGTTGGATGCGCTCGGTTGCAGGTCGCCTGAAGAGCGATTACCGATATACGAACACCATCGTCTACAACAACTTCGTCTGGCCGGAACCCACGGACGCCCAGCATGCTGAGGTCGAGCGCTTCGCTCAAGCAGTACTTGACGCGCGCAAGCTCTACGAGGGTTCAACACTCGCTGACATGTACGACCCCGATAACGAGTTTCTCTACCCCGAGCTTATGCGCGCGCATCATGCACTCGACGCCGCTGTTGAGGCAGCCTACGGGGTGGATTTCAACGGCGACGAGGAACGAATCGTCGCGCACCTGTTCAAACTCTACGCCGAACGCACGCAATAGCGCGACCGTGATAATTTGGTGTCTGACACCAAATTATCAGTTCCAGCACTACGATCCCCCCCGATACAAAAAAGGCGGGGAATATCCCCGCCTTTGGGTGGGCCAGGGCCTCTCGGCCAGCCCAGCTATAGTGAGACTAGACCACACAAGCGATTATTTAATCACGACGGTAGCCTATACCATCTCAGCTTCGAGTGGGCGCCGTTGCGCGGGAGAGGCGTTCTTCCTCCCCGCACCGTCGCGAGCGAAGCGAGTCGGTGCGGGGAGGAAGAACGCCTCTCCCGCGCCTCAGCCCCCTCAAGCCCCTCGTGCCGAATTCGTGGAATCTGGTCGTTCTTGCTAGAATCTAAGGGATATCCATGCAAAGACGCTCAAGGAGGTAGCGTATGTTCGGCTTCTCGCAACCTGAGCTCCATACACCCGAATACGACGTGCACGGCGACGAGGTCGCGGTCATCGAGACCTCGCAGGGCACGATCCGCGTCCGCCTCGACGGCGATGGCGCCCCCATCCATGTGGGCAATTTCTGCGAGCTCGCCACAATGGGCTTCTACGACGGGTTGAAGTTCCACCGCTACGTCCCCGGCTTCGTCATCCAGGGCGGCGACCCCAACACGCGCGACATGACGCCGGAGGACGTCGCCGCCGGCAAGCCCGGCCCCGACGGGATGCCCGGCACCGGCGGCCCGGGGTGGCGCATCAAGGCGGAGTTCGCCACGAACCCGCGGAACAGCCATGTGGACGGCGCGCTCGCCATGGCGCGCTCGCAGCACCCGGACTCGGCGGGCTCGCAGTTCTATTTCTGCTTGGGACCCCAGCACAACCTCGATGCTGGGTACACTGTCTTCGGGACGACGATCGAGGGCCTCGATGTCATCGGCCGGCTGCGTGCGGGCGATGAGATCCGCCACGTCGAGATCGTCCATGAAGCCGCGTAGATGAAGGAGCATCCGTGAACGTAGATCTGTTCGAGCGCGCGCGCAACGCCTATCGCGCAGGCGATTTCGCCTCCGCCGCCCAGCTGTTTGAAGCCTGCAAGGATGCATCCGAGGTCTCGGGCGAGGTCGACCACCTGCGCGGCAACGCCCTCATGAAACTCGGGTATCCCCGCGACGCCGCGCAGGCCTATGCGCGCGCCCTCGAGGATGCCGCGTACGGCAAGCGCGGCGCGCTCCTCACGAACGAGGGCAAGGCGCTCGCTGCCGTGGGCGACGCCGAGGGCGCCGTGCGCTGCTTCACCCAGGCGCTCGATGACGGCAGCTATGCCACGCCGTACAAGGCATACCTCGGCCTCGGCAGGGCGCAGCTCGAGCTCGGCCATATCGCCGAGGCGGGCACCGCCTTCCGCCAGGCCGCCATCGACGGGGCGAACCCCGCGCCGGCCTCGGCGCTCGCGCTGCTCGGTGGCTGCTTCGTCAAGCTCGGCCGCGCCCAGGACGCCATCGAGTCGTATCGCACCGCGCTCGATTTCGCCACGCCGCGCGACGATGTCCACAGCATCAACGCCGGCCTCGGCGAGGCGCTCGCCGCGGCGAACCGGCCCACCGAGGCGCTCGAGGCCTTCCGCACCGCCACGGCGGACGGCCTCTACGAGCTCACGCCCTCCGAGGCCGCTGCGCGCGCGCAGGCGCAGGCCGCGCTTGACGCCGCCCCCTCCGCGGGCGCGATGGCGCAGGCGGGCGCAGCCGCTCCCGCCTCGAGCGATTTCGGCGCGCCCGTCGACCCGCTCGACCCGCTCGGAAAATCCGGCGCCTTCATGCCCGACCCCTCGGATACCGGCTTCTTCACCCTCACGGAATCCGAGATGATCCAGCAGGATCGCCAGCAGATGAAGATCCGTCGCAAGCACCGTCATCTGGGGCTCAAGATCTTCATCGTCGTCCTCATCCTGCTTTTGCTCGCGCTCGGCGGCGGCGCCTTCGCCTATACCCGCGGATTCGGCATCCCCTCGCAGCAGGACGCGATCTCGGGCCTCTTCAACGCTGTGACCGAGGGCTCCGATGCCGAGGCGTACCTCGCGCCGAACCTCTCGGATGCCGCGCGGACGCAGATCGTCTCCTCCATCCCCGAGGGCGCCGAGCCCACGATCACGAACATGGACCAGTCCATGACGGAGTCCACGGCGCTCGTGTCAGTCAAGCTCTCCATGGGCGCGACGACGCAGTATGACGTGACCTTCGCGCGCGGGGCGAACCACATCGGCTGGACCGTGTCCTCCATCGACCTGCATCGCGACGGCGCGGTGAGCTCCAACGCCTCCGACGCCGACGACGCCGCGGAGGGTTCGGATACGGACGCATCGAGCGCGGACACCGCGGCGTCGACCGATGAGGCCGCGACGGACGGCTCAGGCACCTCGTCCGAGACCGAGGCGGACACCTCGACCGCGGCTGCCGCCTAGCATATGTTATTTTTGGCCGATGCCGCTCGCGTGACGCGGGCGGCATCGGTTTGCACTACACTTGACGCCAATCGACGCGAATGCGCGTGCGCGCGCATCTTAGTGAGTTCTTGGAGCGCATGTTGTTTTCTTTGATGGATATGCTGTTCGGCCAGTATGCCGGCGACCTGGCGATCGACCTCGGCACCGCGAACACCCTCGTCTCCGTGCGCGGGAAGGGCATCGTGATCCGCGAGCCCTCCGTCGTCGCCATCGACAAGAACGATGACCGCATCCTCGCGGTGGGCATCGAGGCCAAGCGCATGCTCGGCCGCACCCCGGGCAACATCGTCGCCGTGCGCCCGCTCAAGGACGGCGTCATCGCCGACTTCGATGTCACCGAGGCGATGCTCCGCTACTTCATCGACAAGGCGAGCGAGAAGCGCTATCCCTGGACCCCGCGACCGCGCGTCGTGGTGTGCGTCCCCTCGGGCGTGACCTCCGTGGAGAAGCGCGCCGTCTTCGAGGCCACCATGTCGGCCGGCGCGCGCCAGGCCTACCTCATCGAGGAGCCCATGGCGGCCGCCATCGGCGCCGACCTGCCGGTCGAGGAGCCCACGGGCTCCATGGTCATCGACATCGGCGGCGGCACCACCGAGGTCGCCGTCATCGCCATGGGAGGCATCGTCGTCTCGCAGTCCGTGCGCATCGCGGGCGACGAGTTCGACCGCGCCATCCTCACGCATGTGCGCGATGCCTACAACCTCGCCATCGGCGAGCGCACCGCCGAGGACATCAAGATCAAGGTGGGCTCCGCGGTGCCCCTGAAGGACGAGCTCGACGTCGAGGTGAACGGCCGCGACGTCATCACCGGCCTGCCCAAGACGGTGCGCATCGAGAGCGAGGAGATCCGCCGCGCGCTCCAGAAGCCGCTCGAGGATATGGTCAAGGCCGTGAAGGACGCGCTCGACGCCACCCCGCCGGACCTCGCCTCGGACCTCATGTACTACGGCATCCTGCTCACGGGCGGCGGCGCGCTCCTGCGCGGCCTCGACGTGCTTTTGCGCGACGAGACGGGGGTCTCGGTGAACGTGAGCCCGACCGCCCTGGACAACGTCGTGAACGGCTGCGCCCGCGTGCTCGAGGCCAACGCCTTCGATGGCGGCTTCGTGCAGGGGAACGCGTAGGGGGCCTAGCTCGTGCCGCGGTCCCAGGGGTATTCCTCGAACCTGAACAATCGCAGGCAGTCGACGGGGCTTCGCCCGTTCATCGTCCTGTGTGTAATCTCTGTGCTCCTGCTCACGTTCTCCATCCGCGAGGGCGATGCGGGAATCATCCATGGAGCGCGCTCCGTGGTGATGACGGTCACCACGCCGGTGCGCTACCTCGGTTCCATCATCGCCTCGCCGTTCAACGCGGTGGGCAACATCGCGTCGAACCTCACGGCCTCCCCGGCGACGCTCTCGGACCTCGAGGCTGAGAACGAGGAGCTGCGCGCGAAGGTCGCCGAGCTCTCCGAAGCGCAGGCGACCGCCGAGCGGCTCGAGTCGCTCCTGGGGCTGCAGTCAACCTACAGCCTGCAGTCCACGGCCGCGCGGATCATCGGCGAGTCGGGTGACGCATGGTCGCGTACCGTGACCATCGACAAGGGATCGGCCGACGGCCTGGCCATCAACATGCCGGTCTGCAACGCGGGCGGCATCATCGGCCAGATCATCGAGGTGTCGCCCACCACGGCGACCGTGCGGCTCGTGACGGACGAGAACTCCGGGATCTCGGCCATGGTGCAGAGCACGCGCGCGCAGGGCATCCTGCAGGGGCAGCCGGACGGGACGCTCCGCCTCGAGTACGTGACGGTCGATTCCGACGTCAAGGAGGGCGACATCATCGTCTCCTCCGGCTTGGGCGGCGTGTACCCGAAGGGCCTGCCGCTCGGCGTGGTGTCTTCGGTCGACCGTCCGGACAACGCCTCGTACTACACGATCGTCGTGACGCCCGCGTCGTCGGAAACCGAGAACAACGAGGAGGTCCTCGTCATCACGTCGCTCACCGACGAGCAGCGTGCCACCGACGACGACGTCGCCTCCTCGAACGCAAGCCCGCAAGGGACCGCCCGCGACGAGTCCTCGACGCAGGACGACGCGCAAGACGATGACGCCGCCGCATCGGGCGACGGGTCCTCGTCGGACGACGGAGCCACGGACGCAGGGGAGTAGGAGGGACACATGCCGTATACCAACGCTGGGACGCAGCGCTCCTACGTCATGCCCGTCCTCGCGATCGTAGCCGCCGTGCTCCAGGTCGCCCTCGCGCCGCAGATCTCCATCCTGGGCGGCCGCTTCAACTTCATGCTCGCCTTCGCCGTCGCCGTCGCGCTCAGGGGCGATGCGACGCAGGCCGTGTACGCGGGCTTCTTCTCCGGCCTCTTCTACGACCTCACCGCCACCGTGCCCATCGGGCTCATGGCGCTCATCACCACCGTCTGCTCCTTCGCGCTCGCGAGCGTGGGCGGAGCGGGCACGAGCGGGTTCTCGCCCACATCGATCCGCCTCGCGGGCGTCGGCATCTTCGCCGCGTGCATCGTGAACGCGGTGGCGCTCGTCCTGCTCGGCGCCGAGGGCAGCATCCTGTTCTCGCTCGGTCATGGGGTCGTGACCGCGATCCTGACGTCGATCGCATCCATCCCGTTCCTCATGGCGTCCGGATCGCCCTCCGCGCTCGGCGGGGGCGGTTTCTCCGCGCGCGGGGGGCGCAGCGGTTCGCGGTTCAAGACCGTGCCGCGCACGCGCCGACGCTCACTTCACTAGGGAAGCGCATGAACGCTCAGACGCTCGTCATCATAGCCGGCCTCGTGCTGCTCGCGGCAGTCATCGGGTCGCTCATCTTCCTGCGCGGCTATTCCGGGAAGTTCACGTTCGATACCAAGAACGGCACGCGCCCGAAGGCCTCGGAGGGCGAGGGCAACACCTCGGGCCTCGCGTACAAGGGCCGCTTCACCATGCTCACCGCGGGCGTGGGCGTCATGTTCGGCGCCATCCTCGCGAAGCTCTGGAGCATGCAGATGGTGCGCGGCGACTACTACGAGGACCTGTCCGTCCAGAACCGCACGCGCACCGTCACCACGGCCGCCCCGCGCGGGCGCATCCTCGACCGCAACGGCGTCGAGCTCGTGCGCAACCGCGCGCTCCTCGCGGTGACGGCCTACAGCGACCTCGTGGACGACCCGGTGCTCGTGCGCCATCTCTCGAACGTGCTCGGCATGCCCTACGCGGCCGTCCGGCGCAACATCCGCGACAACACCGAGGGCGCTCAGGCGCAGCACACCATCGCCACCGACGTGCGCCGCTCGACCATCGCCTACATCCAGGAACACGCCGGCGAGTTCGAGGGCGTCACGGTCGTCGACCGCACCGAGCGCGAGTACCCCTACGGCACGCTCGCCTGCCACGTGCTTGGCTACACCGGCACCATCACCGCCGAGCAGCTCGAGGCGCAGGATTCCGAGGAGCGCGACGAGGGCTCGATCGTCTACGAGACGGGCGACATCGTGGGCCAGGCCGGCGTGGAGGCGCAGTACGAGAGCCTGCTGCAGGGCGTGCGCGGCGAGCAGACCGTCACGGTGGACGCGGCCGGCAACGTGACCGGCCAGGTGGGGGAGGTCCCGCCGCGCTCGGGCACGGACATCCGCCTCACGCTCGACGTCAACATCCAGCGCGCCTGCGAGGAGGGCCTCGCCTACGCCATCAGCATCTCGAAGCAGTTCGGCTACAACGAGGCCGGAAACGGCGCGATGCTCTGCCTCGACTGCACGAACGGCGAGATCCTCGGCATGGCGAGCACGCCCACCTATGACCCCTCGGTCTTCATCGGCGGCATCTCGAACGACGCCTGGTCGCAGCTGAACGGCGAAGAGAGCGGAAACCCCCTGCTCAACCGCGCGATCGGCGGCCAGTACATGTCCGCATCGACCATCAAGCCGCTCTCCGCCCTCGCCGGCCTCGAGTACGGCGTCTACTCCTCCACGCGCACGACCACGTGCACGGGCTACTGGACGGGCGACGGCGAGGCGTACGGCAAATGGTGCTGGGACCATAGCGGGCATGGCGTCATGACGCTCGAGGACGGCATCATCTACTCCTGCGACCCGGTATTCTACGACATCGGCCACGACTTCTTCTACGACAAGGACAACCCGGAGGGCCTGCAGGAGATGTTCCGCCGCTGGGGACTGGGCTCGACGACCGGCGTCGATCTGCCGAGCGAGCAGGCCGGTCGCGTCCCCGACGCCGCGTGGAAGAAGGAGTACTTCTCCGATTACTCCGACGAGGACCGCACCTGGAACCCGGGCGACATGTCGAACATCGTCATCGGCCAGGGCGACCTGCTCGTGACGCCGCTCCAGATGGCCTGCGCCTACATGGGCATCGCCAACGGCGGCAAGGAGTACACGCCGCACGTGTTCCTCTCCGCGCTCGCGCGCGACGGCGAGGGCGGCGACTCGTACCGCTACAACGAGACCGGCTCGAAGGAGCGGCTCACGGCCGAGGTCGATTCGGCTTACCTCGACCTCGTGCACAGCGGCCTCAAGCGCATGATCTACGAGGAGTCCGCCACGCTCGCCGCGCACTTCTCGAGCCTGCCGGTGACCGTTGCCGGCAAGAGCGGCACGGGCGAGAAGGCCGGCCAGGACCCGTACGGCTGGTTCATCACCTACGCCCCGTACGAGAACCCGAAGTACGTGGTGTGCGGCGTGCTCGAGCAGGGCGGCTTCGGCGGCTCGTCGACCGTGTACGGTGTGCGCGACGTGCTCGGCCAGATCTACAACGCGCCGGACTCCATGAGCCCGACGGATTCCGATCGAAGCATGTGACGGACGAGGGGAGGATGTATGGCGTCGTCTTCGGCAGGTAGCCTGAAGAAGGTCAACAAGCAGATGAGCACCGCGAAGGGCGGCCTGCGCTCGCAGGTGCACCTCGGCGTGCTCATCGCGTGGGTCGGGCTCGTGACGTTCGGCACGCTCGTCATGTGGTCCGCCTCGTTCACGAACCCTGAGGTGTCGTTCCCGCGCCACCTGCTCGGCATCGCCATCGGCGTCGCCGTGGCCGTCGTGATGTGGAACATCGATTTCTCGAACCTCGCGAACATGTCGACCGTCCTGCTCGTCGTAGACATCATCGTCATCTTCCTGCCCTATGTGCCGGGGCTCTCGTACAACGCCATGGGCATGACGGGGTGGATCCAGATACCCTTCATCCACCTCACGTTCCAGCCCGTCGAGCTCGCGAAGGTCATCACCGTCTTCTTCATGGCCTCCATCGGCGCGCAGTACCACGGCAAGATCGACTCGTTCCGCGACTACCTGAAGTTCTGCGGCATGCTCGCCGTGCCGTTCGTCTGCATCATCATCCAGGGCGACCTCGGCTCGAGCCTCGTGGTGTTCTTCTCCGGCGCCGTGACCATCATGATGAGCGGCGCGCGCAAGGAGTGGGTGCTCTCCACCATCGCGGTCATCATCGGGCTCGTGTCGCTCATCCTGGCGACGGACTCCATCATCGACGGCATCGTGGGCGATGCGAACTCGCTCATCAAGAGCTACCAGATGAACCGCCTGCTCGTGTTCCTCGACCCCGAGGCGGACACCTCGGGTGCGGGCTACAACCTGCAGCAGTCGCTCATCGCGGTGGGCTCGGGCGGTTTCTTCGGCAAGGGGATCGGCCACGCCACGCAGTCGTCCTACGGGTTTCTCCCCGAGTCGCACACGGACTTCGTGTTCGCCCTTCTGTGCGAGACCTTCGGCTTCGCGGGCGCGCTCGTTCTGCTCGCGCTCTTCGCCTTCCTGCTCTTCTCGGTCATCCGCATCGCCATCAAGTGCGAGTCGCTCTTCTTCAGGCTCGTGTGCGTGGGCTTCGTGGGGCTGTGGATGTTCCAGATCTTCGAGAACATCGGCATGTGCATCGGGCTCATGCCCATCACGGGCATCCCGTTGCCGTTCATCAGCTTCGGATCTTCCTCGATGATCGTCCAGTGCATAATCATCGGTATCGTTGAATCGATCTGGCGCCGTCGCCAGGCAACGCTATAGACGGGAGCGGATATGAGGGTACCTGTTGAATCGCTCGCCGGGGCGCTCAAGGCCGGTGTCGGCGCGAAGCGCGCCACCGATGAGCCGGTGCGCGTCGCGGTGTATGTGGATCGGAGCGCTTCGCCTGCGATCGTGGCCTGCGTGCGCGACGCGCTCGTGCCGAGGACGACCTCGGCGCTCGTGCGCGTGGAGCGCCTCACGGCCGCGCCCGTCGCGCCGCGGCCCGATACGGATATCGTGCTCGTGCTCTCGTGCGGGTCGGACATCCTCGAGCGCGCGGTGCATGAGCTCGTGGTGGCGGGCGCCCCCGTCGCCGTCATAGCCGAGTCGAGCGTCGAGGTGCCCTTCATCAAGGACGACACGCCGCTGCTCGGCCTCATCGCCGCGACGGACGACACCTACCTGCTTGACACGCTCGCGCGCTGGATCCTCGACCGCACGGAGAAGGACGTCGCCTTCGCGGCGAACTTCGCGTTCATGCGCATCGCGGCCTCGATGCGCATCATCTCCTCGGCGGCTGTCGCGAACCTCGCCACCGGCGCTCTCAGCTTCATGCCTGGCGCGGACTTCCCGGTCATGACCATCACCGAGGTGGGCATGGCGCTCAAGCTGAGCGCGATCTTCGGCTACAAGCTCGAGCCCGAGCGCGGCTACGAGATGGCGGCTGTCCTCGCCGGGGCGCTCGCGCTGCGCTTCGTCGCGCGCGCGGTGAGCCACCCTGCGGGGCATGCGGCCTTCCTCGTGAAGGCGTGCATCGCCGCAGCCGGCACCTACGGCATGGGGCGCGCGCTTGCGGCTGCCTACGAGCGCGGCATCGACTACGGGCGGCTCAACGCCGTCACGAGCGAGCTCGCGCGCCGTCTGGGCACCCTCTTCGGTGCCGCGGGCGCCGCGGATGCGCCGCATCCTGCAACCTCCGCCCCCGTCGTCGTGCAGGATTGGTGAGGCGCATGCGCTGCGAATACCGCGACCGCTTCAGCGAGCTCGAGCCGCTGCTCGCGCGCGTCGAGAAGCCGAGCCGCTACATCGACCATGAGTGGGGCACCGCCTCGAAGCCCGAGGCTGCCTACCGCGCCTGCCTCATCTACCCGGATGTCTACGAGGTGGGCTTGCCCAACCAGGGCATCGCCATCCTCTACGCCGCGCTGAACCGCGCCGAGGGCATCGCGTGCGAGCGCTCGTATGTGCCGTGGGTCGACATGGCCGACGAGATGCGCGCCGCGGGCGTGCCCCTGCTCTCGCTCGAGGGCGCGGCACCCGTGGCCTCGTTCGATGTCGTGGGCTTCCACATCCCGCACGAGATGGCCGCGACGAACTACCTCGAGGCGCTCGACCTCGCGGGGATCCCGCTGCTCGCCGCCGACCGCGGCGAGGACGACCCGCTCGTGATCGGCGGTGGCCCGAGCGTCTACAACCCCGAGCCCCTCGCGCCGCTCTTCGACGCCTTCCTCATCGGCGAGGGCGAGGAATCGCTCGTCGAGGTCTGCCGGGAGCACGAGCGCCTGCGCGATGCGGGCGCCACGCGCGCCGAGATCCTCGCCGGGCTCGCCCGCGTGCCCGGCACGTACGTGCCCGCGCTCTACGAGGTCTCGCATGAGGGTGCCTGCACGCGCCATGGGTACACCGTGCCCCGGGCGGGCGCGAACGTGCCCGAGGTGGTGTACAAGCGCGTCGTCCGCGACTTCGGCGCGACCGATCCCGTCTCGCAGTCCATCGTGCCCTTCACCGAGCTCGTGCACGATCGCCTCTCCATCGAGGTGCTACGCGGCTGCGCGCGCGGCTGCCGCTTCTGCCAGGCGGGCATCACCTACCGGCCCGTGCGCGAGCGCACGCCGGACCAGATCGTCGCGGCGGTGTCGCGCGGGCTCGCGCATACCGGCTACGACGAGGTCTCGCTCACCTCGCTCTCCACGACGGACCACTCCTGCTGCTCGCAGATCCTCTCGCGCCTGAACCGCGGGCTCGAGGGGACGGGCGTGTCCGTCTCGATCCCCTCGCAGCGCCTCGATGCCTTCGGCGTCGACATGGCGCTCGAGGTGGCGGGGGAGAAGAAGGGCGGCCTCACGTTCGCCCCCGAGGCCGGCAGCCAGCGCCTGCGCGACATCATCAACAAGAACGTGACCGAGGACGACCTCGAGCGCGCTTGCCGCGCGGCCTTCGAGGCGGGATGGCGGCGCGTGAAGCTCTACTTCATGATGGGGCTTCCCGGCGAGCGGGACGAGGACATCGTTGCCATCGCCGAGCTCGCCGAGCGCGTCCTTTCCATCGCCCGCGAAGTCGTGCCGAAGGGGCAGCGCGGCGGTATCCAGGTCTCCGTCTCGGTCTCCGTGTTCATCCCCAAGGCGCACACGCCGTTCCAATGGTGCGCGCAGCTCGATGATGCCGAGGTGAAGCGCCGCCAGCGCCTGCTCATCGACAGCGTGCACGACCGCGCCATCCGCGTGCACTGCCATGACGCCGAGACCTCGCTCATCGAGGCGGTGCTCTCGCGCGGCGGCCGCGACCTCGCCCCGCTCATCCTGGGCGCCTGGCGGCATGGCGCGCGCTTCGACGCGTGGAGCGACCAGTTCTCGCTCGCGCGCTGGGAGGAGGCGGCCGCGGAGCTCGGGCTCGACCTGCGCGCCATCGCCGAGGAGGAGTTCCCCCTCGACGCGCGCCTTCCCTGGGAGCACGTGAGCCCCGGCGTGTCGCGCGGGTTCCTCCTGCGCGAATGGCGGCGGGCGCTCGCGGGGAAGACGACCGACGACTGCACGCGCTCCTCGTGCACCGGCTGCGGCATCTGCCCCACGCTCGGCGCCGAGAACGTCCTGGTAGGTGATCGCTCATGACCGAGCAGCTGCTCTTCCGCCTGCGCGTCCGCTACGTGAAGCAGGGGCGCCTGCGCTACCTGGGGCACCTCGAGGTGCTGCACACCATCGAGCGCGTGGTGCGACGCGCCGGGCTTCCCTATGCGGTGACGCAGGGCTTCTCGCCGCACATGCGCGCCGGCTTCTCCGCGGCGCTGCCCGTGGGGACGGCATCTTCGTGCGAGTGGTTCGACGTGTTCCTCACCGAGCTCGTGCCGGTGACGGAGGCTCTCGAGCGCCTGCGCGCCGCCGCTCCCGCGGACCTCGCACCCCAGGAGGCGGGATACGTCGATGTGCGCGCAGACGCGCTCACGGCCTTCATCACGTGCGCGGAGTACCGCGTGGCGCTCTTCCCGCGGCGCGACGCGGCGGGGGAGGCGGCCGCGCTCGACGCGCCGCGCTTGGAAGCGGCGCTCGCGGCGGTCGTCGCCCGCGGGCAGATCCCCTACCAGCGCGGCAAGAAGCAGAAGGTGCTCGACCTCACGCGGACGCTCGACGCGTACACGGTGCGCGCGCTCGCAGACGGCGCCTTCGCCCTCGACCTCTCGACCCGCATGGACAACGAGGGCGCCCTGCGCCCGGAGATCCTCCTCGCCGCCCTCGACGCTGAGCTCCACGGAGCCCCCGACGACCCGATCGTCTCCACCGGCATCCAGAACCTTTCCCTATTCGACCACTACGACGTAACCCGCACCGCCCAATACGCCATGTCCGACGACGGCGCACCTGTGTATCCGCTCCATCCCTAACTCCTGTGGTGAGCGAGGCACTGACAACCTTTTGCGCGCCCCCGGCGGTCCTCCTCCGCACGCGATTCCGCAGCCGCGAAGCGGCGAGGACAAGCGTGCGGAGGAGGACCGCCGGGGGCAGCGAGTCAAGGTTGCGGAGACTCTGCGAATATCCGTTGACGTGGGCTTACGCAGCTGCTACTATATTCGGCTGTTGCACTACCAGATGCATGAAGGGCTAACACATGTACGCAATCGTTTCAACCGGCGGCAAGCAGTACAAGGTCGCTCAGGACGATGTGATCACCGTCGAGAAGATCGAGGGCGAGATCGGTTCCTCCGTCGAGCTTCCCGTTCTCTTCCTGAACGACGGCAAGAAGATCGTCACCGACGCCGCCAAGCTTGCCAAGGCCAAGGTCACGGCCGAGATCGTCGACCAGTTCAAGGGTGAGAAGCAGCTCGTCTTCAAGTTCAAGAAGCGCAAGCGCTATCATCGCCTCAAGGGTCATCGCCAGCAGCTCACCAAGGTGAAGATCACCAAGGTGCAGGCTACCACGCGTGCGCCCCGTAAGACCACCAAGGAGGCCGAGGCTCCCGCCGAGGCCGTGAGCGCTGAGTAGCTCCGCGCGATCGAGAGAGTAGGTACGAGAGATGGCACACAAAAAAGGACTCGGTTCCTCCCGTAATGGCCGCGACTCGCGCGGTCAGCGTCTTGGTTGCAAGCGTTTCGCCGGCCAGACCGTCACTGCGGGCACGATTCTCGTCCGTCAGCGCGGCACCCACATCCACCCCGGTGCGAACGTGGGCCGCGGCAAGGACGACACGCTGTTCGCCCTCATCGACGGCACCGTCGAGTACAAGCGCGGCGACAAGCGTCGCGTGAGCGTGCTTCCTGCTGCCACCGCGTAGCAGACCCTTCATAGCTTGCATCGTACGGGAGGCCTCCTGATGAGTCAGGGGTCTCCCGTTTTCGTAAAGAAAGGCCTATGATGCCCCAGTTCACTGACATCTGCCGAATCAATGTCCGCGGCGGCGACGGCGGCGCCGGCTGCATGTCGTTCCGCCGCGAGGCGCACGTCCCCAAGGGCGGTCCCGACGGCGGCGACGGCGGCCGCGGCGGCGACGTGGTGATCCAGGCATCGGCGCGCCTGTCGTCGCTCATCGACTACCGCTACAAGCATCATTTCCGCGCCGAGCGCGGCACGCACGGCAAGGGTGCCCGTAAGGACGGCCGCGACGGCGAGGACCTCGTGCTCCCGGTGCCCATGGGCACCGTCGTGCGCGAGCTCGACCCCGAGACCATGGAGCCCCTCTACGAGATCGCCGACCTCACGCACGACGGCGAGCGCGTCGTCGTGGCGCCGGGCGGCCAGGGCGGCCTCGGCAACACCCATTTCGTCACCTCGGTGCGCCGCGCACCCGCGTTCGCGCAGCTCGGCGAGCCCGCGCAGGATCATTGGATCGAGCTCGAGATGAAGCTCATGGCCGATGCCGCGCTCGTGGGCCTGCCCTCCGTGGGCAAGAGCTCGCTCATCGCCCGCATGAGCGCCGCCCGCCCCAAGATCGCGGACTACCCGTTCACGACGCTCGTCCCGAACCTCGGCGTGGTGCGCGCGGGGGAGTATTCCTACGTCGTCGCGGACATCCCCGGCCTCATCGAGGGCGCGAGCGAGGGCAAGGGCCTCGGCCACGAGTTCCTGCGCCACATCGAGCGCACGGCCCTCATCATGCACGTCGTCGACATCACGGGCGGCTTCGAGGGGCGCGACCCGGTCGAGGACTACCACGTCATCAACGAGGAGCTGCGCCGCTATGCCTCCGAGCTCGCCGACCGCCCGCAGATCGTCGTCGCGAACAAGTGCGACGTCTCCGGCATGACCGACCGCGTGGCCGAGCTGCGCCGCGCCGCCACCGAGGACGGCCATCCCTTCTTCGCCGTCTCGGCCGCCACGGGCGCGGGGCTCAACACCCTCATGCTCGCCTGCGGAGAGATGGTCGACAAGCTTCGCAGCGAGCTCGCGAGCGAGGCCGCGCCCGTCACCTTCGACGAGCGCTGGGAGCGCCGCCGCCGTGAGCGCGAGGCCCGCTTCCAGGTGGTTTGCGAGGAGCCCGGCGCGTATCGCGTCAAGGGCACGCAGGTCGAGCGCCTCGTGGTGCAGACGGACTGGGATAACGAGGAGGCCATCATCTACCTGCAGCACCGTCTCGCCCGCATGGGCGTGGACGCCGCGCTCGAGGAGGCGGGCTGCCGTCCCGGCGACGAGGTGCGCATCGTTGGCCGCGCGTTCACCTATGAGGGCGCCGAAGACGCCGACGAGTTTTGATAGAATCCAGTCAGGCCGGGTCGCAGGGCGATCCGGCTGTGCTGGATGATATGCAAGGAGCTGGGACGGATGGATGGAACACGAGCGGTCGCGCTGCCCGAGGTGGGCAAGGATCCCGCGCGCACCTATCGCCTGGGGATCATGGGCGGGACGTTCGACCCCATCCACTACGGACACCTCGTCACGGCTGAGCAGGCGCGCGAGGCGCTCGACCTCGACCTCGTCCTCTTCATGCCGGCGGGGGCGCCCGCGTTCAAGCTCCATCAGCGGGTCTCCGCCCCGGAGGACCGCTACGCCATGACCGTGCTCGCGACGGCGGCCAACGAGGCCTTCTTCACGAGCCGCCTGGAGATCGACCGCCCCGGTGTGACGTACACGGCCGACACCCTGCGCTACCTGCGCGCCTACTACCCCGATTCGGTGAAGCTCTACTTCATCACGGGGGCGGATGCCATCCTCGACATCGTCTCGTGGCGCGACGCCGGCGACATCGCGGAGCTCGCGACGCTCATCGCTGCCACGCGCCCGGGCTACGACATCACCCAGGCGCATGAGCGCATCGAGGCCTCGGGGTTCCCGTTCGATGTGCGCTACATCGAGATCCCGGCGCTCGCCATCAGCTCGACGAACATCCGCCAGCGCGTCGCGCTCGGCCGGAGCATCCGCTACCTCACCTCGGAATCGGTCGTGGGGTATATCCGCAAGAACCGTCTCTACCAGGACGTGGACGTTATCGAAAGGAGTGCGTGACCATGGGCGAAGAGGGCATGTCGGTTGCGTGCGCGCTCGGCTTCTCGGGGGAGGAGCTCGCGGCACTCGAGCGCATCGAGGAGCTGCTCCGGGTGCGCATGAAGGATGCGCGCAAGCGGTTCCGCCATTCGCTCGGCGTGGCCGAGACCGCCTGCCGCCTCGCGCGCGCCTACGAGGTCGATCCGTTCCTCGCGACCGCGGCGGGTCTGCTGCACGACTGGGACAAGGTGCTCTCCGACGAGGAGCTCGTGAGCCGTGCCATCCGCTACCATATCGAGATCGCGGGGTCGCCGGCGCTCGCGGCGCCGCTTCTGCACGGCCCGGTCGCTGCGCGCGAGCTTCCCGAGCTCTTCGGCGAGCTGCCCCCGTGCGTGTTCCAGGCGATCGCCCGCCATACGGTGGGCGCGCTCGATATGGCGCTGCTCGACATGGTGGTCTTCGTGGCCGATGCAATCGAGCCGAACCGCCGCGGCGACTACGCTGACGCGCTCCGTGCGCAGGTGGGGGAGGTCTCGCTCACCGAGCTCTTCTTCGCCTGCTTCACGCAAGGCCTCGTCTACGTGCTCCAGACCGGCCGGTACCTGTATCCCACGGCCATCGACATCTATAACCGTTATGCGCTCGCGCGGCCCGATGCTGGCGTGGGCACCCGTTAGAAAGGCATTCCATGGCAGACGACACCCTGCTCAATGAGGTCTCCGACGAGGCGTCCGAGGTGCTGCTCGACGCCGCCGCCGCGGACGACGCGACCTTCGCCGATGAGGCGACGCCCGCCTCGATCGACCGCAGCGCGGCATCCCGCTCCGCTTCCGGCGTGGCCGCCGAGGATGTGGCGCGCGCGGCGGCTCAGGCCGCGTTCGACAAGAAGGCGGAGGATGTTATCGCGATCGACCTCACCGAGTTCTCCGATGTGTGCGATTACTTCGTGATCGCCACCGGCGCGAACGCCCGTCAGGTCGATACCATCGTCGACGAGGTCGAGGAGAAGGTCGCCGCGGCGTATGGCGAGCACCCGTTCTCCATCGAGGGGCGCGACCAGCGCACGTGGATCCTCATGGACTACGGCTCGGTCGTCGTGCACGTGTTCACGCCCGAGGCGCGCGACTACTACCGCCTCGAGAAGCTCTGGGGCGACGCCCCCACCCTCACCCTGACCCTCTCATAAAGGGACGGGTTCAAAACGTTACCTTTTGCTACATTTGGGGACAGGCTCTCGCGCGGCGGGATTGGAATGATTTCTCGCGTCCGCGCCGTCGGTTTTGTCCGCCCGTACCGCTAGAATTGAGTCCCGGGGCCGATGCGCCGGGACTCGCTGCTATGCAGGGAACAGGGCGAGGGAAGGGACGGCGATGGCCTATGCCGCGAACAGCACGCCAGGTATCGAGGTCCGGCTGGTATCACGTCATCGCGCGCGGCAACGGCAGGCAGCTGCTGTTCGAGGATGACGCGGACCGCGAGCGGTTCTGCCGGCTCATGGTGGAGCACCTTGGAGATGCGCAGGTTTCCCTCGGCGCGTGGTGCCTCATGAGCAACCACGTGCACCTCTTGGTCGAAGACCCGCTGCAGCGCCTGTCGCAGGCAATGCATGGACTCGAGACCGCCTACGCGCTGCGCTTCAACGGACGCACGGGGCATGTCGGCGCGGTGTTTCAGGGCAGGTTCAAGAGCATCCCCATCGAGTCCGATCGCCAGCTGCTCGCCGTGGTGCGCTATATTCACGAGAACCCCGAGCGCGCGGGCGTGGCGCGCGCGGATTCGTATCGGTGGAGCAGCTTCCATGAGTATGCGGGATCGTTCGAACTGTGCGATGCACCTGCGCTTCGCGACCTCATGGAAGAGTACGGGGGTTTCGCCGCGCTCTGCGCGGACGAGCGCTTCGAGGGATACGTGGAGCGCTCCAACGGCCGCATCGCCGATGAGGACGCGCTCGTCGCCGCGCGGGCAGCGCTTACGGGCGGTGACCCGGCCAAGCTCAAAGAGCTCGCGGTCGCGCGCCGAAACGAGGGGCTGCAACAGCTTCGGTCCTTCGGTCTCACCGTCAAGCAGATCGAGCGCCTGACCGGTATCGGGCGCGCGGTGATCGCGCGTGAGACGCGGGGCGTCACGCGGCGCGGCGACAGGCTGGAATAAGGGGAGGGGGTTGCTGGTATGGACGTACCATCGAAGGGGTGCGGGCGCGAACCTTCCGAGCAAAGCCTGTCCCCAAATGATGCAAAAGGTAACGTTTTGAACCCGTCCCTTTTTGATGTGTTCGAGTTGTTCGGGGATTGGCGGGGGCCGGCGATCGGCCTCATGGACCTGGACGCCTTCTTCGCGAGCGTGGAGCAGCTCGACCATCCCGAATGGCGCGGCAAGCCCGTCATCGTGGGCGGCCTGCCCGGCGAGCGCGGCGTGGTCTCGACGGCCTCCTACGAGGCGCGCCCCTTCGGCGTCCACTCCGCCATGCCCTCCGCCCAGGCGATGCGCCTCTGCCCGCACGCCATCTGGACGCACGGCCACTTCGACCGCTATCGCGAGATGAGCGCGCGCGTCATGGCCATCCTGGCCGACGAGACGCCCTATGTGGACCAGGTCTCCATCGACGAGGCGTTCTTCGACATCACGCCCGGCCGCTACTCGCGCGAGAACCCCATCGACATCGTCCGGCGCATCTCCAGCCGTGTGAGCGAGCTCGGCATCACGTGCTCCATCGGCCTGGGTCCGAACAAGACGGTCGCGAAGATCGCGAGCGACCGCGACAAGCCGCGCGGCCTCACCATCGTGCCACCGGGCACCGAGGCGAGCTTCCTGGAACCGCTGCCCGTGCGCGCGATGAGCGGCATCGGCTCCTCGGCGGAGGAGGCGCTGCACCGGGTGGGCATCCGCACGCTCGGCCAGCTCGCTGCGGCCCCGCTCGCGCGCCTCAGCCCCATCTTCGGTGTCAACGCCGAGGCCATGCGGCAGCGCGCCGCAGGGCGCGAGGTGAGCGCCGTCTCCGCCATCGACGCACCCGATGATGTGAAATCCGTGAGCAACGAGCGCACGTTCGCGCACGACCTCACCGACCGCGCGGACATCGAGGCCGCCCTCGCGCTTCTGGGGGAATCCGTCGGCCGCAGGCTCCGCCGCAAGGGGCTCGCCGGCCACACCGTCACCATCAAGGTGCACTACGCCTACGGCAAGGGTCGGAGCGCCCAGCGCCGCCTGCCGCACCCCACGGATGACGAGAACATCTTCGTCGCGGCGGCGCGCGAGCTGCTCGACCGCGTATGGTCGGAGGGACAGCCGGTGCGGCTGCTCGGTATCGGGGTGAGCGGCTTCGCGACGGCGGAGCCCGTGCAGACCGACCTGTTCTGCGAGGTGGACGAGCGCGGCGCCGTCGCGAGCGACCGCCGCGACCTCTCGGTCGCCGTCGACCGCGTGCGCGAGCGCTTCGGCTCGGATGCCGTGGGCTTCGGCCGCGCGGCGCGCTTCGGCGACGACCTCGTGCGCCCGGACAAGTACCTCGGTCAGAACAAGCCGCGCGACTGATCCTCCGCGCCATCCGTTCCTTTCGGGAAGCGGCTCCGTCCTCCTTGCATTCTTGCGAATCTTGCGTAGAATGTGAACCTGCCTGCGGATATACCGAAGAAGTTGGCATGCGCCTCTTCACCTGCTCCATCCGTTGGCGTATCATTACAACCTGTTTGTCTGTAGTCGCAGCCCGCGGGCTGCATGGTTGGAGGAGTTTTCATTGGCAGTCAAGATTCGCCTTGCCCGTCACGGCTCTAAGAAACGCCCGTACTACCGCGTCGTCGTCGCGGATTCCCGTTCGCCCCGCGACGGTCGCTTCATCGAGGAGGTCGGCCGCTACAACCCGCTGACCAGCCCCAAGACGATCAGCCTCGACACCGAGAAGATCGCTGAGTGGCAGGCCAAGGGCGCTCAGCTCACCGACGCCGTCGCTGCGCTCATGAAGGCCGCCGAGGAGGGCCCGAAGGCTCCCGCCGAGGCCAAGAAGTCCAAGAAGCAGCTCGCCAAGGAGGCCGAGGCCGCGAAGGCTGCCGAGGCTGCCGCCGCCGAGGCCGCTGAGTCCACCGAGGAGTAGGAACCGTGGCCGAGGAGCAGGCGAGCCCCATCGCGACCGAGGCCGAGCTCTCCGATCGCGTAGCCGATCTGGTTGAGTACCTCGTGCTCTCCATCGTCGACGATGAGGATGCCGTGAGCCTCGAGGTCATCGACGGCGCGGATGCCTCGGTCATCGAGATCACCGTCGCCGATGCGGACGTCGCCAAGGTCATCGGTCGCCATGGGCGCACCATCAAGGCCATCCGCACCCTCGCCCGCGCGCTCGCCGCGCGCCTGGGCACGTCCGTCGAGGTCGAGGTTCTCGGGTAGGGTACGCGTTGTCGAACCGATATATGAACATAGCCCGTGTGGTGCGTCCGCACGGGCGTGCAGGGGAGGTCATCGTCCGTCCGGTACGTGGCCTTCCTTTTTGTATCGAGCCGGGGCTCCAGGTGGCGCTCACGCCGCCCGCGCTCGGGCGCGATCGCTTCTGCCGCGTCGAGGCGGTGGCGGATGACCCCCAGGGCGGCCGCGTGCGCTTCAGCGGGATCGACACGATCGATGCCGCGGAGGCCGTGCGCGACTGCTACGTGCTCGCACGCCGCGACGACGTGGAACTGGGGGCGCTCGACGCGCCGTGGGAGGAGCTCCTGGGCCGGCATCTCGCCGATGCGCGCTTCGGCGACCTCGGCGCCATCGTCCAGGTCATCGAGACGCCCGCGAACGACGTGTGGCAGGTCGAGGGCGCCTTCGGCGAGGTGCTCGTGCCCGTGATCGACCAGGTGGTGCGCGAGATCCCCGAGACGGGCGACATCCCCGTCCGCATCATGGACGGCCTCATCGACCCCGCGCTCCTCCCGCGCGCATCCGAGCAGCTCGCGGATGGGCAGGAAACCGCTGCGCATACCGGGGAGGGTGAGGGCGCGTGCTCATAGAGACCCTCTCTGTCTTCCCCGATATGTTCGAGCCCGCCATGTCGACGTCGATCCTCGGCCGCGCCCGCGCGGCCGGGATCTTCGACTTTCGCGCCTACGACCTGCGCGACTGGACGCACGATAGGCACCGCACCGTGGATGACGAGCCCTACGGTGGCGGCCAGGGCATGCTCATGAAGGCGCCGCCCATCTTCGAGGCGGTCCGCGCCATCGCGGGCACAGGCCCCGTCCCGCACGTCGTCTTCTTCACGCCGTGCGGCGCGCCCTTCACCCAGGCGACGGCCGAGCGCCTCGCCCGCGAGGAGCGCATCCTCTTCGTGTGCGGCCGCTACGAGGGCATCGACGAGCGCGCCTACGAGCTCGCCGACGAGCGCCTCTCCATCGGGGACTACGTGCTCACGGGCGGGGAGCTCCCCGCGATGGTCGTGACGGACGCCATCGTGCGCTTGCTGCCCGGTGCGCTCGGCGATGCCCTAAGCAGCGTCGACGAGTCGTTCGCCACGGGCGCGGGCGGCGGCCTGCTGGAGTACGCGCAGTACACCCGCCCCGCGGAGTTCGAGGGCAGGGGCGTGCCCGACGTGCTCCTCTCGGGCGACCACGCGAATGTCGACGCCTGGCGCCGGGCGGACGCCATCGAGCGCACCTGCCGCTGGCGGCCCGACCTCATCGCCACGGCGGACCTTGCGGACGACGAGCGCGCCCGCGCCCGCGAGCTCATCGCACGCTATCATGGTGCATGCGCGCCCGCGCCGCATCCCGCGTGCGAGCCGGCGCCGCCGCACCGCGACCTTGTCGCCTGCGATTCGGACTAGGAGGTACTCGTGCTACCGCAGCAGCATTCGTTCTTACGGGGCATCCTCGAGTGGGTCGTCACCTTCGCGCTCGTCTTCGCGTTCTTCATCTTCATCCGCATGTTCGTCATCGAGCCGTACCGCGTGCCCACGGGTTCCATGGAGCCCACGATCGAAGTCGGCGACCAGATCTTCGCCCAGAAGCTCACCGTGAACCTGAGGATGGACGTGCAGCCGGGCGATATCGTCGTCTTCCGCAACCCCGACGGCACCTCCGAGCACGACGTGCTCGTGAAGCGCGTCATCGCGACGGCCGGCCAGACGGTCGACCTCGTGGACGGCGTGGTGTACGTCGATGGCGTGGCGCTCGACGAGCCCTATGCGGAAGGGGAGTCGTACCCGCTCGCCGCCCAGGCCGAGGGCGTGAGCGTGGGCTTCCCCTACACGGTGCCCGAGGGGTGCGTGTGGGTGATGGGCGACAACCGCGAGAACTCGGCCGATTCACGCTATTTCGGCGCCGTCCCGGAGGACGACCTCATCGGGGTCGTGGTGTTCCGGTATTGGCCGCTCAACCGTTTCGGCCTCGTCTGATGCGCCCGGAACGACCATCCAGCTCATGTGAACCAAGGGGGTAGTCGAGGTATGGAGAGATCCGTGCAAACGTTCCAAGACATCATTCTCACGCTCCAGCGCTACTGGGGCGCGCAGGGCTGCGTGATCATGCAGCCCTACGACTCCGAGGTGGGCGCCGGCACGTTCCACACCGCCACCACGCTGCGCTCGCTCGGCCCGGCGTCGTGGCGCACGTGCTACGCGCAGCCCTGCCGCCGTCCCGCCGACGGCCGCTACGGCGAGAACCCCAACCGCCTGCAGCATTACTACCAGTTCCAGGTGCTGCTCAAGCCCTCGCCCGAGAACAGCCAGGAACTCTACCTCGACTCGCTCAAGGCCATCGGCATCGACCCTGCCGAGCACGACGTGCGCTTCGTCGAGGACGACTGGGAGAGCCCGACGCTCGGCGCCTGGGGTCTGGGCTGGGAGGTCTGGCTGAACGGCATGGAGATCACGCAGTTCACCTACTTCCAGCAGGTGGGCGGCATCGAGGTCGACCCGGTGCCCGTGGAGATCACCTACGGCCTGGAGCGCCTCGCCATGTACGTGCAGGGCGTCGACTCCGTGTACGACCTCGTGTGGAGCTACCTGCCCGATGGCACGCCCATGACCTACGGCGACGTGTTCCTCGAGAACGAGCGCGAGTTCTCCGCGTACAACTTCGAGGTCGCGAACGTCGAGATGATGCGCCAGAAGTTCAACGACTACGAGGCGGAGTGCCATTCCTGTCTCGAGGCCGGGCTGCCGCTTCCCGCATACGACTGCGTCATGAAGTGCAGCCACGCGTTCAACCTGCTCGATTCGCGCGGCGCGCTCTCCGCCGTGGAGCGCGCGAACTACATCCTGCGCGTGCGCACGGTCGCCAAGGCCTGCTGCGAGGCGTACCTCGCCGAGGTCGCGGCCGAGCCCGCGCGCGCTGAGGAAGGGGAGGTGGCCTAAGCATGGCCGAAACCAGGAGCTTCTTGTTCGAGATCGGCTGCGAGGAGATGCCCGCCGCCCCGCTCATGAACGCGGTGCGCCAGCTCCCCGGCCTGCTCACCCGCGGCCTCGATGCCGCCGGCCTTGCCTATTCCGACGTGCGCGCGGTGTCCTCGCCGCGCCGCCTCGCGCTCCTCGCGCAGGTGGCGACCGAGACCGAGGCCGTGCACGAGGTGAAGCGCGGCCCCGCGGCGCAGATCGCCTTCGATGCGGAGGGCGCGCCCACCAAGGCCGCCGAGGGCTTCGCCCGCAAGTGCGGTGTGGCTGCGTCCGACCTCGTGCGCCGCGAGGACACGGACGGCCGCGAGTACGTGTTCGCCGAGAAGGACATCCCCGCCGCGCCGGCGCTCCCGATCCTCTCCGAGCTCTGCTACAGCATCATCGCGAACCTCGAGTGGCCGAACTACCGCAGCCAGCGCTGGGGTTCCACGCACGAGACGTTCGTCCGCCCCATCCGCTGGATCTGCGCGCTTTTGGGCGATGAGGTCATCCCCGTGACCTACGCCGACGTGACCTCGGGCAACACCACGCGCGGCCACCGCGTGCTCGGCCCCGGCGAGCATGTGGTCGCCCGTCCCGAGGTGTACGAGCAGGTGCTCGAGGAGGCCGGCGTGCTCTCCGAGGAGCGCCGCCGCGCGGTGATCGCCGAGGGCATCGAGCGCATCGAGGCCGAGCGCCCCGGTTCGCGCGTGGACACCCCTAAGAAGGTGCTCGACGAGGTCGTGAACCTCTGCGAGTGGCCGACCGTGCTCGTGGGCGCGTTCGACGAGGAGTTCCTCAAGGTTCCCAACGAGATCATCTGCGACTCGATGCTCTCTAACCAGCGCTACTTCCCCATCTACGATGCCGCGGGCGAACTCACCCGCGAGTTCGTCGTGGTGTCCAACGGGCGTCCGGAGTGCGGCGAGCGCATCATCGACGGCAACGAGCGCGTGGTGCGCGCCCGCCTCTACGATGCGAAGTTCTTCTACGACGAGGACCTGAAGGTGCCGCTCGAGGAGTTCCGCGCGCGCCTGGCCGAGGTCGCCTTCCAGGAGAAGCTCGGCTCCGTGCTCGAGAAATCCGACCGCATCGAGGACCTCTCCCTCGCGATCGCCCATGCGGCGCGCGTGGGCGCGCATGCCGCGAGCGATGCCCAGCGCGCGGCGCACTTCGCCAAGGCGGACCTCGTCTCGTCCGCGGTGATCGAGTTCACGAGCCAGCAGGGCGTCATGGGCGGCTACTACGCGAAGGCCGCCGGCGAGTCCGACGAGGTCGCCGCCGCCATCCGCGACCACTACCGCCCGCGCTTCGCCGGCGACGACCTGCCCGAGGGCATCGCCGGGTGCGTCGTCGCGGTGGCCGATAAGCTCGATACCATCGCCGGCATGTTCGCCATCGGCGAGCCGCCCACCGGCTCGAAGGACCCCTTCGCGCTCCGCCGCAGCGCCATCGGCGTGCTCAACATCCTCCGCACGCGCTTGAAGTGCGGCTATGAGGAGCTCGTCCCGCCCGCGCTCGAGGCGTACGCCGAGCAGGGCATCGTCTTCGATGCCGATGAGGTCGCGTCTGCCGTGTGCGCCTTCATCAAGGGGCGCATGGAGCAGATGGCGCGCGACGAGGGGCTTGCCCCCGATACCGTGGCGGCCGTCTCGGCCGGAGATGTCTCCGCGCCCGTCGATTACTTCGCGCTCGCGCATGCGCTCGAGGACGCGCGTCGCGACGATGCCGAGACGTTCGAGAACCTCGCCACGGCCTACGCCCGCGCGAGCCACCTGGCCGATGCGTCGCTCGGCACCGATGTCGACGAGGTGCTGATGGGCGAGGCGGAGCGCTCGCTGCTCCTGGCCACGGATGCCGCGCGTGATACCGTGGAGCTCGCGCTCGCCAAGAAGGATTTCGCGGCCGTCATCGCCTCCTTGGCCGCCTTGCGCGAGCCCATCGACCGCTTCTTCGACGACGTCATGGTCATGGACGAGGACATGGCGCTCCGTGAGAACCGCCTGCGCCTGCTCAACCGCTTCGAGGCGGTCTTCGCCGGCGTGGCGAACATCGGCGAGCTCGCCCGCAAGAAGTAGCCGCGCATCAGCTTTGTGATGGGTTGGTTGGGGACGTGTTCCTTCCAACCCATCGCCCGGAACACCGTAGGTTGCGCCGAATCCGGCGCACGCGATGGGTTGGAAGGAACACGTCCCCAACCAACCCATCCTGGCCGGCCGGTGAGGAGAGGGGACAGCATGGAGCGCGCAGCGACCGTGCATGTGATCTCGGACGCCTTGGGCGATACCGCGTGCGACGTCGTCCTCGCGGCCGCCGGCCAGTTCCCCGAGGGCGCCATCGCCATCGCGCGCCTGCCGAAGGTCGAGCGCATCGAGCAGGTCGAGTCCTACCTCGCGCCGCATATCGCTGCGGGAGCGCGCTTCGCCGTCTTCCATACCATCGTGGACGCGAAGCTGCGGCGCGCGGTCGACACGTTGCTCCAGCGCCTCAACGTGCCCGCGGTGGACCTCATGGGTCCGGCGATGGGCGCCATCTCTGCGCTCACGGGGCTTGCCCCCTTGGGCGTCCCCGGCATCATCCACCGTACCGACGACAGCTATTTCCAGCGCATCGCCTGCATGGAGTATTTCGTGGAGCACGATGACGGGCGGGGTGCCGAAGACCTTTCCGAGGCCGACCTCGTGCTGTTGGGCATCTCGCGCACCTCGAAGACGCCGCTCTCCATGTACCTCGCCCTGCAGGGGTACCGCGTGGCGAACATCCCGCTCGCGCTCGGCATCGAGCCGCCCGCAGAGATCTTCTCGCTTGACCCCGCACGCGTTTTCGGTCTGCTCTCGACCGCGCCGGTCGTCCATGACATCCGCGAGCGGCGCCTGGGCGACGGCCTCGCGCGCGCCGTGGCCGCGAGCTATGCCGACCCCGAGCACATCGAGGCGGAGCTCAAGATGGCCCGCGCACTGTATCGCCGGCTGGGCTGCTTCGTGGTGCGCACCGACGGCAAGGCGGTCGAGGAGTCCGCGGCCGAGATCACAGGCCACCTCGAGCGCATCGAGCGGGCACGGGAGCACCGGGAGCGCAAGGGTCCGAAACCGGCGTAACAGAGCTGAAAAGTGTCCTTCATATACCTACCATATGCTGGGAAAACCATAACTGGTATCTTCATAAAGCATCCACTTCGCCACCCGCTCACCGCCGCTTTCATACCGTCAACCGTGCTTCATATCGTTTGCAAACGCGCTTTCGAACCCTTTCGTATACTCGCGCTGAGCCCATCGCCCGATGGGCTTTGTCGTACCACGATTCACGGCTGCGGCCGTCGAAAGGGGGAGTATCGTGAGCGATACGAAGCGCGTCTACCGGTTCGGGAGCGATGCGAACGGGGTCGATGTGACGGAGGGCGCATCGAGCATGAAGTACATGCTCGGCGGCAAGGGGGCGAACCTCGCTGAGATGTGCCGCATCGGCCTTCCGGTGCCCGGTGGGTACACCATCACCTGCCAGACCTGCATGGAATATGCGGACGCGGGCAACGTCTGGCCCGCCGGCGCACTCGACGAGATCGAGGCCGCCACGCGCGACCTCGAGGAGCGCATGGGCAAGCGCCTGGGCGATGCGCGCGACCCGCTCCTCGTGTCCGTACGCTCGGGCGCGCCGTTCTCCATGCCGGGCATGATGGACACGGTGCTCAACCTCGGCCTCAACGACGCGTCGGCCCAGGGGCTCATCGCGCAGACGGGCGACCCCCATTTCGTATGGGATTCGTACCGCCGCTTCATCCAGATGTTCTCCGACGTCGTCATGGGCGTCGACGCCGAGCTCTTCGAGAACGCGCTCACCGAGAAGCGCCTCATCGCGGGCGTGCGCACCGACGCCGAGCTGTCCGCCGACGACTTGCATGAGCTCGTGGAGGAGTTCAAGGGCATCTTTCGCGCGAACGTCTCGGCCGCGGAGCACCCGGAGCTTATCGTCGACGGCGCCATCGCCTTCCCCCAGGATCCTGCGGTCCAGCTCAAGCTCGCCATCGAGGCGGTCTTCGGCAGCTGGATGAACGAGCGCGCCTGCATCTACCGCAAGGCGAACGACATCCCCGACGACCTGGGCACGGCGGTGAACGTGCAGGCCATGGCCTACGGCAACAAGGGCGAGAGCTCAGCGACCGGCGTGGCCTTCACGCGCAACCCCGCCAACGGCGCGCGCGAGCGCTACGGCGACTTCCTCGTGAACGCGCAGGGCGAGGACGTGGTGGCGGGCATCCGCAACACCGAGCCCATCCAGAAGATGGGGGAGTACCCCGCGCTCGCCCAGGCGGCTGCGGACCTCGAGCGGATCTTCCAGATCCTCGAGGGACATTTCCACGACATGTGCGACATCGAGTTCACCATCGAGCAGGGCAAGCTCTGGATGCTCCAGACCCGCGTGGGCAAGCGCACGGCGCAGGCGGCCCTGCGCATCGCCATCGACATGGTCGAGGAGGGACTCATCGACCGCGCGGAGGCCGTGCGGCGGATCGACCCCGCCCAGCTCGACCAGCTGCTCCACCCGCAGTTCGATGCAAGCGCGGACTTCGAGGTGCTCGCGCGCGGCCTGAACGCGAGCCCGGGCGCCGCGGTGGGAGAAGTCGTGTTCAGCTCCGATGATGCCGTCGCCGCAGTGGCCGAGGGGCGCAAGGTCATCCTCGTGCGCTGGGAGACGAACCCCGACGACCTCAAGGGCATGGTCGCCGCCGAGGGCATCCTCACGAGCCATGGCGGCAAGACGAGCCACGCCGCGGTCATCGCGCGCGGCATGGGGGCGCCCTGCGTCTGCGGCGCGGAGGCCATCCAGATCGACGCGGCGGCGAAGGAGGCGCGCGTCGCGGGCACCGATATCGTGCTCCGCGAGGGCGACGTCATCTCCATCGACGGCACCGAGGGCATCGTGGTCGCGGGCGCCGTGCCGCTCGTTTCGGTCGAGCTCACCGGCGACCTCGAGACGATCCTTTCCTGGGCAGACGAGATCCGCCTGCAGCCCGGCAGCACGCACCCGTATCACGTGCGCGTGAACGCCGACAACCCCGAGGACGCTGAGCTCGCGCTCGGGTTCGGGGCGGAGGCCATCGGGCTTTGCCGCACGGAGCACATGTTCCTCGGCGAGCGCAAGAACATCATCCAGACCTTCATCTTGAGCGACGACCCCTCGGTGCGCGAGCAAGCGCTCTCCGAGCTCCTCGCGGTGCAGACGGGCGACTTCCTCAAGATGTTCCGCACCATGGACGGCCGCGACGTGGTCGTGCGCCTCATCGACCCGCCACTCCACGAATTCCTCGACGCCCCGCGCGAGCTCGAGGTGGACATCGCGCGCCGCGAGGCCGCGGGCGCCTCGGATGCGGAGCTCGCGCCCCTGCGCGCACGCCTCCGCCGCATCGACGGCATGGCCGAGATGAACCCGATGCTCGGCCTGCGCGGCGTGCGCCTGTCGTTCGTGTTCCCCGAGCTCCCGCTCATGCAGGTACGCGCTGTGGCGAGCGCGGCGGCGACGCTCATCCGCGACGAGGGGCTCGACCCCCGGCCCGAGGTCATGGTGCCGCTCGTGGCGCTCGCCTCCGAGCAGGTGCAGATGCGCGCCGTGTGCGAGCAGGTCATCGCCGAGGTCGCCGCGGAGTTCGGCGTGGCGCTCGACATCCCCGTGGGCACGATGCTCGAGCTGCCCCGCGCCTGCCTCACCGCCGACGAGATCGCCCGCAGCGCGGACTTCCTCTGCTTCGGCACGAACGACCTCACGCAGACGACCTTCGGCTTCTCGCGCGACGACGCGGAATCCAAGTTCATGCCCGTCTACCTGCACAGGAAACTCGTGGAGAAGAACCCGTTCGAGACCATCGACAAGGCGGTGCTCGAGCTCGTCCGCATGGCGGTGGAGAAGGCCCGTTCCGTGAAGCCCGCGATGCACTGTGGCGTCTGCGGCGAGCACGGCGGCGACCCCGCCTCCATCCGCGGGCTCTTCAACACCGCGGGCGTGGACTACGTCTCGTGCTCGCCCTACCGCGTCCCCATCGCGCGGCTCGCGGCTGCGCAGGCGAAGCTCGCGGAGGCGGCGCGCTGAGAAAGGATGATCGGGCTTCCGGCGCAGCGCCGCGTGAACGTGGTGATTTCCCCGCGACGGGCGTTTTCTCCCTTGCGGGGCTGGGCGGTCTGTGTATAATTGCAACGTTTGGCAAACCCATGTGCCGGCTCACGGGTGCGGCACCTCTGGATTAGAGTGAGGATTTGAAATGGACTACATCCGCGCAATTGAGCGGCAGCAGATCCGCGAGGACATCCCGCAGGTCCGCGTCGGCGACAACGTCAAGGTGCACTACCGCATCAAGGAAGGCGACCGCGAGCGCATCCAGGTCTTCCAGGGCGACGTCATCCGCATGAGCGGCGGCTCCTCGCGTGAGACCTTCACCGTTCGCAAGATCTCCTTCGGCGTGGGCGTCGAGCGCACCTTCCCGCTCCACAGCCCCAAGATCGCCAAGCTCGAGGTCGTGCGCCATGGTCGCGTGCGCCGCGCCAAGCTCTACTACCTGCGCGACCGCGTGGGCAAGGCTGCGCGCATCCCCGAGAAGCGCTAAGCGATATCCTCGCACGCGAAGGCCGTCCTTTAGGGCGGCCTTTTTCTTTTGCACGGGCGATGCCGCGCCTGCGGACAGGCCGCATCGCCGGGTCAGTAGAGGAAGGTGCCCTATGGCGAATCAGACGAGCTCGCTTTCGGCCGCGCACGTCGCCGCGGTGCTGGGGAGCGCGACCATAGACGAGCTCCCCGCCCTGTGCGAGCGCTACGCCTCCGACCCGCGCAAGCAGGTGCAGCAGGCCGTGGAGCGCGCCCGCCGGCGCCTGGGACGCGAGCAGGCGGAGCATGAGCGCGTGGAGCTCATGTACCGCGAGATGCGCGAACTCGGCGGGGAGGGCGTCGTCATCGGCGTCGACGAGGTCGGCCGCGGCTCCGTCGCGGGGCCGCTCACCGTGTGCGCCGTCTGCCTGCCGAGCGAGCCCATCATCTGGGGGTTGAACGATTCCAAGAAGCTCACGCCCTCGCGCCGGGAGGTGCTCGCCGCGCGCATCGCCGAGGTCGCCCGCGGCATCGGCTTCTACCATGTTTCCGCGCACCGCATCGACGACATCGGCATGGCTGCGGCGCTCCGGGAGGCGGTCGCAGGCGCGGTGCGCGACACCGGGCTCGCGCCTGCCTGCGTGCTCATGGACGGCAACCCGCTCGGCGCCGTACCGCACGAGCGCGACATCGTGCACGGGGACGCGCGCGTGGCCTGCATCGCCGCCGCCTCGATCGTCGCGAAGGTCACGCGCGACGCGCACATGGTCGAGCTCGACGCGCTCTATCCGGGCTACCATTTCGCGGAATCCAAGGGCTACGCCTCCCCGGAGCACATCGCCGCGATCCGCGCCCACGGGCTCACCGAGGAGCACCGCGTGAGCTTCTGTGGAAACTTTCTGGAGACGCAGCGCCTCTTTTAGCACTGGTATGGCTGTTGTGACGATGTGCGCGCTTGCGTGAGCTCGGCGTTTGGTCGAGGTGCCAGCCCCGTGCAAGGTTCCTGCCAGGTTCGTGCCAGAAACACTTGGAAATCTGTCGGATGACCCATGGATGATGGCTCCACACCGAGTGGAGGGAGCGCGCTATGGGACGGAAGACGAAGCGGCACGGGGCAAGCGACGGGTTTCCCACGGACACTGAGGAGCAGGCGCCTGTCGAGGCTCAGCGCTCAGATGCGGCGCCCGCGACGGATACGCTCGCCGATATGACGCCGCAGCAGGTCGGGGCGACGGGCGAGCTCATCGCCGCGAGCTATCTCGAGGAACGCGGCTACGACATCTTGGAGCACGGGTACCGCTGCGCGGAAGGCGAGGCCGACCTCATCGCCTACGATTTCGAATCGAACGAGATCGTGCTCGTCGAGGTCAAGTCCCGGCGCGCCCGAGCCCGGGACGACCTGCGCCCGGAGGAGGCGGTGGACGCGCGCAAGCGCGAGCGCTACCGCAGGATCGCCTCCTGCTACCTCATGGACCGGTTCCCGGTCATGGCCATCCGCTTCGATGTGGTGAGCGTCGTGTTCCGCTCCGGCATGGAAGCGAGCATCAAGCACTTCTACAGCGTCTTCGATTGGGAGGCGGACTGATGTCCGGGCGGGTGTTCGCCGTGCATGCGGCCTGTCTGCGCGGCGTCGAGGCGGTTCCCGTGACGGTCGAGGTCGCGCTCGGCGGCGGCTTGCCCTCGCTTTCGATCATCGGCATGCCCGACTCGACGATTCTCGATGCCCGCGGGCGCATGCGCGGCGCGATGCGGAGCGCCGGGTTCGAGGTTCCGCGCTGCAGCATCACGGTTAACCTTGCGCCCGGCGATATGCGCAAGACGGGCTCGGGGCTCGACCTGCCCATCGTGGTGGCCATCCTCGCCATATCCGGGCAGATCCCCCGGCAGGGGCTCGACGACTGCCTTTTCGTGGGCGAGCTCGCGCTCGACGGGACGGTGTGCGCGGTCCGCGGCGCGATCGCGTACCAGATCCTCGCCCGTGAGCAGGGGCTTCGCCTCATCGGCGCCGGCCCGCTCGCCGAACTCGCGCTGCCGGGCTGCTCACATGCGGCGCTCGCGCATATCGGGCGCCTCCGCGCAGGGATCGGTGCCGCGGCCGAGCTTCCCCCGGAGGCCATGCTCGCTCCGAACGCCCTGCCGGACACCCTCGATTTCGCCGACGTCGTGGGACAGGAGCAGGCCAAGCGTGCGATGGCAGTCGCCGCGGCGGGAGAGCTCGGCATGCTCATGGTCGGGACGCCAGGCTCGGGCAAGACGATGCTCGCCCGACGCATGACGACGATTCTACCCGCGCTCGCGGGTGCCGAGCAGCAGGATGCCCTCTGCATCCACTCGGTCGCAGGCGAGGACCTCTCAGGTCTGCTCGCCGGCAGGCGACCGTTCCGCAGCCCGCACCACAGCATCTCGTCGGCGGGACTTGTCGGGGGCGGGAGGCCGGTGCGGCCGGGCGAGATCAGCCTCGCGCATGGCGGCGTGCTCTTCCTCGACGAGCTCGCGGAATTCCCGGCGCACGTCCTCCAGATGCTGCGCCAACCCATGGAGGAGGGCTGCGTGCGCATCGTGCGGGTGGATGGGACGTACGCGTTCCCCTCGCGGTTCCAGCTCCTCGCGGCGAGCAACCCTTGCCCGTGCGGCTATCTGGGCGACCGCGAGGTGCCGTGCAGCTGCTCGGCGAGCGCCATCGAGCGCTACCGCGCCAAGCTCGCGGGGCCCCTCATCGACCGCATCGACATCGTCATCGACGTGCACCGCCCGGAGCCCGAGCTCATCATCAAGGGAGCCGAGGGGCTCTCAACCGCGGACTTGGGCGATATGGTAGCCCGCGGGCGGGCGTATCGCGCCGAGCGGGAGCGCGCGGCAGCCCGCATCGACAAGCCCGCGTGCGGCTCCGCGCTTGACCGCGCCATCGATGGCTTCTCCTTCGATGACCAGGCGACGGACACCCTCCTCGGCATCTCGAAGCGGCTCCACGTCACGGGGAGGGGCATCAAGCGCCTCTGCCGCATCGCGCGGACGATCGCGGATATCGATGAGTCCGCGGAAGTCGGGCGCGCGCATGTGCTCGAGGCGGCGATGTACCGGGGAGGTGCCGCGTGATGGATGCTCGCAACCAAGACGCTCGCTGGGAGCTCGTGCCAGGGGATGCACTCTATCCGCCCGCGCTCCTCGACCTTTTGGACCCGCCAGAGCGCCTCTACGTCCGTGGGGACCCCGAGGCGCTCGCCGCCCCCGGCCTCGCCATCGTGGGGACGCGCCGCATGACGCCCTATGGCGCCGCGGTGACGGAGCTCGCCGCGCGCATCGCGGTCGCCTCGGGGCTCACCGTCATCTCGGGCGGCGCGCTCGGGTGCGACCAGTGCGCGGGCTGGGAGGCGCTCCATCAGGGCGGGAGGCACGTCATCGTGCTCGGGTGCGGTGCCGACGTCGTCTATCCCCGGACGAGCGCGGCCCTCATCGAGCAGGCGCTCGCGACCGGTGGGGCGGTTGTGTCGCTCGTGCCTTGGGGCTGCGACCCCCGGCCGTACCTGTTCCCGCGCCGCAACCGCGTCATCGCGGCGCTCGCGCGGGCGGTGTTCGTCGGCGAGGCGGGTATGCCCTCGGGCACCTTCTCCACGGCCGAGGCGGCCGATGCGATCGGGCGCGAGGTGCTCGCGGTGCCGGGCTCCATCTTCTCCCCGAATTCGAGGGGCTCGAACTACCTCATCGCGACCGGTGCGTGCTGCATCTCCGATGAGGAGGCGCTCGAGGTTGCCATCTCGCGCATCTTCGGGACGCTCCGGTTCTCGCATGGGCAGGCGACGGGTCCTGTGGAGGAGGACGAGCGGGTGGGACGCGTCATATCCGCGCTCGTGGCTTCGCCCTTGCGCTCGGACGAGGTGGCCCGGCTCATCGGCCTCGACGCGCGCGGATGCATGGAATTCCTCGGCGCGCTCGTCATCGAGGGGCGCATCGAGCAGCTCCGCGACGGCCGATATGCTCCTACCAAGGAGGAGCTTCACGAGCGGACGACCTTCGGCCACAATAGGGGATGATTCGACGAAGGAGGACATGCATGGCTTTTGATACGGTGACGGTTATCGGCGGCGGGCTCGCGGGAAGCGAGTGCGCGCTCGCGCTCGCGGCGCGCGGGGTGCCCGTGCGCTTGGTGGAGATGCGCCCCCAGACGCCCTCGCCCGCGCAAGCGACGGCCGGCCTCGCCGAGCTCGTGTGCTCGAACTCCTTCAAGTCCACGCGCTTCGAGAGCGCGGCGGGCCTCCTCAAGCTCGAGCTCGCGCGCATGGGCTCCTCCCTGCTCGCGTGCGCGGAGGAGGCCGCCGTTCCGGCCGGTGGCGCGCTCGCGGTCGACCGCACGCGGTTCTCGGAGCTCGTGGAGGCGCGCGTCAAGGCATGCCCCGCCATCGAGCTCGTGCGCGCCGAGGCCCTCGATATCCCCGAGGGGCGCTGCGTCATCGCCGCGGGCCCGCTCTGCTCGCCGGCGCTCTCGGAGAAGATCCATGCGCTCGTGGGCGGAGACGCTTTATCGTTCTTCGATGCGGCGGCGCCCATCGTCGACGCCTCGACGATCGATCGCTCCGTGCTCTTCAGCCAGTCGCGCTACGGCGAGGAGGGCGCGGGCGATTACCTCAACGCGCCCTTCACGAAGGATGAATACGATGCCTTCATCGACGCGCTCGTCTCCGCCGACCGCGTCGTGCTGCACGATTTCGAGAAGGGCGGCCTCTTCCAGGCGTGCCAGCCCGCCGAGGAGGTGGCGCGCACCGGGCATGACGCCCTGCGCTTCGGCGCCATGAAGCCGGTGGGCCTCACCGACCCGCGCACCGGGCGACGCCCGTGGGCGGCAATCCAGCTGCGTGCGGAGAACCGGGAGGGCAGCGCCTATAACCTCGTCGGCTTCCAGACGAACCTGACCTTCCCCGAGCAGCGCCGCGTGTTCCACATGATCCCCGGCTTGGAGCAGGCCGAGTTCTTCCGCTACGGCGTCATGCACCGCAATACCTTCATCGATGCGCCCCACGTGCTCGACCGCACCTTCGCGGTTCCCGGCACCACGGTGCGCTTCGCTGGCCAGATCACGGGGACGGAGGGGTACACCGAGGCTATCGCATCGGGGCTCTTGGCCGCGCTCAATACCTACGCGGACCTCATCGGCGCCGACCCGGTCGCCCTGCCTGTGACGGGCGCGTTCGGTGCGCTCGTCGCGTATGCGACCGACCCCGAGACGCAGGGCTACCAGCCCATGCACGTGAACTTCGGCCTCGTGCCGCCGCTCACCGACGGCGTGAAGCGGGGCAAGCGCGAACGCTACCACGCCTATGCCGAGCGCGCCCTGCGCGACCTCGACGGCTACATCGCAACCCGCCCCGACCTCTTCGATGCGGCGGTGGCGCGCCCATGAGCGCGGAGCAGCGCGAGGGGGAGGCGGACGCGGAGCTCGACGCGCGCTTTGCCGAGGCGCTCGACGCGTTCATCGCCTACATCGCGCGCGTCGCCGGCTGCTCGCCGGAGACGGTGCGCGCCTATGAGGGCCATATCGAGGCCTTCGGCCTGTGGTGCGCGCGCCACGGCATCGACGGGCTCGCGGCGGGGGCGCACGATTTCCGGCGGTACCTCGCCGACCTGAAACAGGCGCGCTACGCCCCGCGCACCATCGCGGCGCGCCTCTCCGCGCTCCGGTCGTTCTTCCGCTGGGCGCAGCCCGGCGTCGTCGAGCATGAGGCGGCCTCGTCCATCCAGATGCCGAAGATCCCCCGGAACCTGCCCCAGACGATCACCGCCGCCGACATGACCCGTCTGCTCGCGACGCCGGATACCACCACCCCGGCGGGCCTGCGCGATGCCGCGATGCTCGAGCTCTTCTATGCGACGGGCGCGCGCATCTCCGAGCTCGCACGGCTCGATATCGAAGACATCGACCGCTCGACGCGCACCGTGCGCCTCTTCGGCAAGGGTTCGAAGGAGCGGATCGTCCCGGTGTACCACCGCGCGCTCGACGCCGTCTCCCGCTATGAGGAGCAGGGGAGGCCCGAGCTCCTGCGCGCCTCGGGGCACGCGGACGCCGCTCAGCGCGCGCTCTTCATCTCGAGCCGGGGGCGGCGCATGGATGCGAACGCCCTCAGGTATCGCTTCCGGATCCTCTGCCGCGCGGCGGGCCTGCCTGCGGACGTGACGCCCCACGTCATGCGGCACACGTTCGCGACCGACCTGCTCGCAGGCGGAGCGGACCTCCGGAGCGTCCAGGAGCTCCTCGGGCACGCGAGCCTCTCGACCACGACCCTCTACACGCACCTCACGCCCGAGCGCCTGAAGGGCGCCGTCCACCAGGCGCATCCCCGCGGCTGAGCGAGGCTCGTGGCCGATCCGCGGATATCTCGCACGCACGCGATTCCGGGCTTGGAATATGGGGCGGATGCTGCTATCATACCGTGCGTTGCCGATTCGGCGACGTACCGTATCACGCACGCGCGGCTACCTTCCTGCCGTGGTGCCCGGGTCCTGGTAGCGAAGACCCGGGTGGTGGGGAAGGGATGACCCCGCGCGGAGGCAGAACCACAGGAGGTTTACATGGCTACCAAGATCAACATCCGCACCCTGCTCGAGGCCGGTTGCCACTTCGGCCATCAGACCCGCCGCTGGAACCCGAAGATGAAGCCCTACATCTTCGGCGAGCGCAACGGCATCTACATCCTCGACCTCAAGCAGACCATCGTCAACGCGGACAAGGCCTACAGCTTCATCCGCAACGCCGCCCGCTCCGGCAAGGTGCTCTTCGTCGGCACCAAGAAGCAGGCCCAGGAGCCCGTGCGCGCCGCCGCCGAGCGCTGCGGCATGCCCTACATCAACCAGCGCTGGCTCGGTGGCATGCTCACGAACTTCGTGACCATCCGCTCGCGCATCAACCGCATGGAGGAGCTCGAGACCATGGTCGAGGACGGCTCCATGGCGCTCCGCGGCAAGAAGGAGCAGTCCGTGCTCACCAAGGAGCTCGCGAAGCTCCAGGCCAACCTCGGTGGCGCCCGCGACCTCAAGGGTCTGCCCGCCGCGCTCTTCGTCATCGACACGAAGCGCGAGGAGAACGCCATCAAGGAGGCCCGTCGCCTCAACATCCCCGTGATCGCCCTCATCGACACCAACTCCGACCCCGATGAGATTGAGGCGACCAACGGCATCGGCATCCCCTGCAACGACGACGCCATCTCCTCGGTGACGCTCATGTGCGAGCTTATGGCCGACGCCTGCCTCGCCGGCAGCGACAAGCCCGAGGTCACCGTGGCCGAGATGGCCGCCGAGCAGCTTCCCGCCGAGGAGACTGTCGTCGAGGTTGCCGTCACCGAGACCGAGGCCGCTCCCGCCGAGTAACCCGCCCGAACGCATCCCCGTCCCGGGGCAACCGGGGCGGGCGTCTCATCACCCGCATCTCATAGAAGGGATCCGCTCATGGCAAACATCACCGCCGCCCAGGTCAAGGAGCTCCGCGACATGACCGACTCGCCCATGATGGAGTGCAAGAAGGCGCTCGTCGAGGCCGAGGGCGATATGGAGAAGGCCGTCGACATCCTTCGCAAGAACGGCCTCGCCGCCGCCGCGAAGAAGGCCGGCCGCGCCACCAACGAGGGCGCCATCGGCGCCTACGTCTCCGAGGATGGCAAGCTCGCCGCGCTCGTCGAGGTCGCCTGCGAGACCGACTTCGTGGGTTCCAACCCCAAGTTCACCGGCTTCGCCGCCAAGCTCGCCGAGGTCGTCGCCACAACCGAGCCCGAGAGCGTCGAGGCGCTCCTCGCCACCGACATGGACGGCGAGACCGTCGAGGCTGCGCTCACCGAGCTCATCCACGTCATCGGCGAGAACATGAAGATCAACCGCTTCGCCTATCGCAAGGCCGAGAACGGCGCCTGCTCGAGCTACGTCCACATGGGCGGCAAGATCGGCGTCCTCGTCGAGTTCTCCTTCGACAAGCCCGAGACCGCCCAGGCCGAGGCCTTCAAGGCCTTCGCGCACGACGTCGCGATGCAGGTCGCGGCCGTGGCGCCCATCTGCGCCCGTCGCGAGGACGTGCCCGCCGAGACCGTCGAGCACGAGATGAGCATCTACAAGGCGCAGGCCGCTGAGTCCGGCAAGCCCGAGGCCATCCAGGAGAAGATCGCCACCGGCCGTCTCGAGAAGTTCTACAAGGAGGTCGTCCTCACCGAGCAGGCCTTCATCAAGGACGGCGACCTCACCATCGCCAAGTACGCCGATAAGGTCGGCAAGGAGCTCGGCGACACCATCCAGATCGTCGCCTTCGACCGCATCGCCCGCGGCGACGCGTAAGCGCTTTAGTCTAGTTTATAGAGTTTACAGTCAACTGTTTCGCGCCCGCCCCCATAACGCATTATGGGGGCGGGCGCGAACTATTTTGAAACGTCGGTACTTTTACCGCGCGTTGTTAAGCATCGGTCTCGAATCGAAGATGATCTCGTCCTGATTGCTGCATGAATAGCACGCCAATGCGATGACGCATATCAGTAAGCAGCTAATCAAGATGGCGGCAATCTGATTTGGACTTGGCTTCATGTTCATTTAATTAATCCTGCCCCAAACGGATAGCTTGTTTCATGTTGGTATGGAGTTAAGTCAACATAACGTCCAGGGGAATACCAGCCGTCGTATATAATGAAGTAAGTTGCATTTAGTCCGTTAGGCATTGTCGCTTTTACATACCCCTCAACCACACATGCATGCGGGACAAACCCTTGCCGTCTGACAGAGAGCAGACATCCATATTCCTTGTCAATTGCGTCAGTAATTACAGCTGGCGTTACCTGATCGTACACCTGGTAATTACCGTATTTTCCATATTTATCGTTGCAATACTTTGCAAGTCCTTTTGTTGCGTCTTCAAGCCCAGTTGCTCCGCAAGGAATGCCAAGCACTTCATCGATATACTCTTTCGTGTTTGTATATGTCCAAAGCTGATCAAATACGGCCTTATTAACACCGCCATCAGGGCTTGTATAATTTACTAAAAAGCCTAATAAAACATAGCAAGCAACGACTGCGCATGCATATCTACCGCAATCAAGAATAAATTGATCCGACTCAATACCGTAGTATTGAGGCCAGGTCTTCATATATGTAACCTTGCCACTGCTAAATATATAGTCTGCTGAAATAGTGTAGTCATCCAAAATTGTTTCAGAATCTAACGTATCGACAGGGTAATACGGTTTTACTCGATACTCAAACGGCGAAATTTTAGTCGCAGCTCCAAACGTTTGCGCATTTTCAGTTTCATCAAGGCTATGGCTGTTAGGTAGATTTAATTGTTCATCGACAATTATAGGCGGCCGAGAATTAGCAGCGAAAGAGAAGTCTGTAAAATAGGTTTTCGGATGTTCTATCCAAAACGACGTAGCCATTAGGATTGTCATTTTTTCTAAGGGTAACAATATATCCAATAAAGCAATCATCCTCGTTAAACAACGGGATAATCTCAGAACATACCAGGTCTGCGATTCCAAAAGTAGCTGCTAAGTTTAAGGCAGCGGCCGACGCATTTTCCTTCGAGAAGGGGACTTGATTTTCTGACGCGCATTTCGTTGAATCGTCCTCTGCGTACGCAAAAACAGGACGTGTCAAAAGTACCGGAATCGATGCAAGCAATCCAAGGGCATGCCGACGATCAAAGTTCGTTTTGTTCTTCATGGCGCACTCCCTTCACGCGATCTAACTTTATTCTATTTCGGATTTGACATGTATTTTTATGCATTCGACATATGGTTACCTTACGACTTTGAACGGTTTAGGAATACCGTCGGGCACTGCGTTTCGTTATGGGCGGACAACTAAAAACAACATAATTCTTTGGGCGGGGAGAATCGTCCTGCAGTGTCAAGAATGAGCAATGTGCCTGCAGGTATTAGCTTGAGAACATTTTCACGCGCAATGGGATATCTCCGAGGTTATTCATTCTATGTCCAGCTACATATGCTCTTTGCTAGAATGTCGTAAGGTACGACCAAAAGGAGGCATTCCTTGTCCGAATATCGATACAAGCGCGTGCTGCTCAAGCTCTCGGGCGAAGCGCTCATGGGGGAGGGCGGCTACGGCATCGATCCCGAGGTGACCGATCGGCTCGCCGCCCAGGTCCGCGAACTACACGATGACGGCATCGAGATCGGCGTCGTCGTGGGCGGGGGCAACATCTTCCGCGGCATGGCCGGCGCCGCGAAGGGCATGGACCGCGCGCAGGCCGACTACATGGGCATGCTCGCGACCGTCATGAACGCGCTCGCGCTGCAGGATGCCTTCGAGCGTGCGGGCTGCGAATGCCGCGTCATGAGCGCCATCCAGATGAACGAGGTCTGCGAACCCTACATCCGCCGTCGCGCCATGCGCCACCTCGAGAAGGGCGACATCGTCATCTTCGCCGCCGGTTCGGGTAACCCCTACTTCACCACCGACACCGCCGCCGCGCTCCG
>CAPI01000089.1 GCA_000333815.1 [Collinsella] massiliensis | reverse complement strand
CCCCGCCGCGCGCCGCTGTCTCGGGCGGCCATCACGCCATCCTGCCCGCGCATCCCCGGGGCGGCCGCTGCCCCGTCAAGACGTCCCCGATGTCGCTCGTCCTCGGCATCGTCGCCATCGTCGCGGTTGCCGTGCTCCTCTTCGCGTTCGTCATCCCAGCCGTGACCTCGCTTATCGCGCCCGGCTCCGAGCAGGCGGTCGAGGCGGGCCTCGAGGTCGAGGTGAACATCCCTGACGGCGCCTCGGGTGACCAGATCGCGCAGATCCTTTCCGAGAGCCATGTCATCGACGATCCCAAGGTCTACTATTCCACCGTCCGTTCCATGCAGGCGGATATGCTCATCAAGCCGGGCGACTACCGCTTCACCACCTACCAGGATCCCGAGTCGGTCGTGCAGCAGCTCATCGACGGCCCGAACATCGCCGGCGTCACCCTCACCATCCAGGAGGGCCTGACGGTGGACCAGACGGCGGCGCGCGTGGAGGAGACCTACGGCATCCCGGCCGCGGACTTCCTCGCGCAGGCGAAGGCGTCGAACTACGTGGACGAGTATCCTTTCCTCGAGGGCGCTTACAACGATTCGCTCGAGGGGTACCTATATCCCAAGACCTACAGCCTGGGCGAGAACCCCACCGCCGACGAGATCATCCGCGCCATGCTCGACCAGTTCCAGATCGAGACGGCGGACCTGGGCCTCAGCGAGGGGGCGAACGGCCTCACCTCGCAGGAGCTCGTGACGCTCGCCTCGCTCATCGAGCGCGAGACCGCCCAGGCGGACGAGCGCCCGCTCGTGGCGAGCGTCATCTACAACCGCCTGAAAGAGGGCATGCCGCTCCAGATCGACGCGGCGATCGTCTATGCGCGCGGCGGGGGCTCCGATACGGTCACCTACGATGACCTCGAGATCGATTCGCCCTACAATGTCTACAAGAACACCGGGCTCACCCCCGGGCCCATCTGCTCGCCGAGCGTCTCCTCCATCGAGGCGGCGCTGCATCCGGCCGATACCTCGTACCTCTACTACGTGCTCTCGCCCGACAGTGACGGCCATCACAACTTCAGCGAGAGCTATGATGAATTCCTGAAAAACCGCGAAGCCTACGAAAGCTCCCTGTCATGAGTCTTTTCTCCCCCGATCGCTACGTCGCCTCCGTTGACCGTATCGACCTCGATGACCTCTGGAGGCGCGACAAGCGCGCGATCCTCCTCGACCGCGACAACACGCTCGTCCCGCGCGACCGCGCGACCGCCCCGGAGGAGGTCGCCGCGTGGCTCGACCGTGCGCGCGCGATGGGCTTTCGCCTCTGCATGGTGTCGAACAACTGGCATCGCGATGAGGTGATGCGCTCCGCGCGCGAGCTCGGCCTCGAGGCCATCAGCCATGCGATGAAGCCCGCCCCGTTCGCGCTCGCGGCCGGGCTCAAGCGCACGGGCGTGCGCAAGGCCGAGGCCGTCATGGTGGGTGACCAGCTCTATACGGACGTCTGGGCGGGCAACCTCGCCGGGATCGACACCATCCTCGTGAAGCCGCAGACCACCGTCGATCTGTGGTACACGCAGATTTTCCGCATCTTCGAGCGGCGCGCGCTCCGTGGTCTGACCTGCGAGGAGTAGGCTTCGATGACGGGCGCGGACGGCGCGGTGCGCGTGGATAAGCGCGGCTGCGACCATATCTTCTTCATCGGCTTCCTCGGTGCGGGCAAGTCCACGCTCGCGCGGAACCTGGGCGGGCTCTTCCATCGCCGCTTCGTCGACACCGACCGTCTCGTGGAGCGCCGTGCGGGCAAGAGCATCTCGCGCATCTTCGCGGAGGAGGGCGAGGCCGGGTTCCGCGCGCTCGAGACCGAGGTGCTCCGGTCGCTCGAGAGCCAGCGGAGCCTGCTCGTCTCGTGCGGGGGAGGGATTGTCGAGACGCCCGAGAACATCGAGCTCATGCACGAGATGGGTTACTGCGTCTACCTCGATGGCGACCTGGACGACTCGCTTCGGCAGATACGCTCGCTGAAGAACCGTCCCGACTTCCGTTCGCCGGAGCACGCGGAGCGGCTCTTCCGGCACCGCGCCCCCCTCTATCGGCAGGCCGCGGACCTCACCGTGGATATTCGCGGGCGCACGTTCGAAGAGGTATCCTACCGATGTGCCGGATTGCTTTTGGAGCGTGGTCTACTGTGACGATCAAGCGTCAGATTATCAATTTCAACCAGCGCAGCATCGATGTGCGCATCGGGTCGGAGATCATGGACGAGCTGTCGCGGCTCGCGGCGGCACCGGTGGGCAAGCCCAAACGGGCGCTCATGGTGGCCGACGGGGCGGCGCTCGAGGCGCGCGGCGAGGACGTGCGCCGCTCGCTCGTGTCCGCGGGCTTCACGGTCGAGGTGCTCGAGCCCGCCATCGAGGGCGGGGAGGACGGCGGCATCCCGCTCGGGGCGACGACCGCCCTTCTCGAGGCATTCGCGCGCTGCGGCCTCACCGCGGACGACCTCGTGTTCGCGCTCGGCTCGTTCGGCCTCTGCTCGCTCGCCGCGTTCTGCGCCCACGTGTGGCGCGGCGGGGTGGCTTGCACGGTCATGCCGTTCGAGCTTGAGGGGATGGTGCGGATCGCGACCGAGATGGAGCCCCTCGGGGTCGCGGGCGCGCCCGGCTCCGTCGCGCTCCCGCCGAATCCCGCGATGGTGCTCTGCGATTTCGCGCTGGTTCCGTCCATGACGCCCGAGCAGCTCCACCTGGGGTGCGCCCTCATGGCGTGCGCCGCCCTGGCGGAGGGCAAGAAGACGTGGACCGACCTGCGCGAGCACGCGGCTTCGGTCGCCGTGGGGGAGGAGGCCGCGCTGCGCGACGCCCTCGCGGCCACGCAGGTGGCCAGGCGCAACGTCCTGAAGTCGCCCAACCCCTCGGCGCGCCGCGCCCTCGAGTTCGGCGATACCGCTGCGCGCGCCCTCGCGGCGTGCGTCGCGGGCGACGTGCCCCGCTCGGTGCTCCGCGCCGAGGGCATGCGCTTCGAGGCACGCCTCGCCGTGGACGCGGCCGGGCTCAAGCCCGAGGTGGCGTTCGACCTCGATGACCTCCTCTTCGACCTAGGGATCGAGGACGCCGGGTTTACGCTCGATGCCGATGCCTTCGTCGCCGCGATCCGCGCCGTGGTGGCCGAGCGCTCGAACCGCTTCCTGCTGCCGCTCCCGAAGGCCGTCGGCCAGATCCGCCTCACCTCCGTCGCCGACGAGCTGCTCGAGCGTCACGCCGCCGCCTATGCTGCCTCGCTCGCGCCCGACGTGGTACCCTAGCACCGTCGAGGGGACCGATTCGTTTGGGAGAGAGGAATGGGAATGGCTGATATCGTTTCCGGGCCCGCGGGGCGCGTCGCGCGCGTGCGCGCGCTCATGGAGGAGCGGGGCTATGACGCGGTCGTGGTGCGCGACGAGGCGAACCTCCGCTGGCTCACGGGCGCCGAGGGCGTCTTCGACTTCACCGGCGAGCTGCCGCACGCCGCGTTCATCACGGGCGACGCGTGCTTCCTGCACACGGATTCGCGCTACTACAACTCCTTCGTCGAGCACATGCCCGAAGGGAGCCCGTGGAAGCTCGACATGGAGGCCGTCGCCATCCCGACGTGGGTGGCCGAGCGCGCCCGCGCCACCCGCTGCCGCGTGGTGGCCGTCGAGGACACCATGGAGCTCGCGTTTTACACCGCGCTCACGCGCGCGCTCGAGGATGCGTCCATCGCCGCCGCCCTGCCCCAGATGCACGGCGACCTGCGCCGCATGCGCGCGGTGAAGGACGAGGAGGAGCTCGCGCTCATGCGCCGGGCGCAGGCCATCACCGACGCCGCGTTCCAGCACATGCTCGCCTTCATCCAGCCCGGCATGACCGAGAAGGCGATCAAGCTCGAGCTCGAGAACTTCATGTACGAGCACGGCGCCGACGGCCTCGCGTTCGCCTCGATCGTGGCATCCGGCCCCAACGCCGCCAACCCGCACGCCATTCCGAGCGACCGCGTCGTCCAGAAGGGCGAGTTCGTGCTCATGGATTACGGCGCGCGCTACCGCGACTACAACTCCGACATGACGCGCACCGTGTGCCTGGGCGAGCCCACCGAGGAGATGCGCGCGGTCTACGACCTCGTCCAGCGCACGCACGAGGCGTGCGCCAAGGCCATCTACGCGGGCGTCGACGGCCGCGAGATCCACGAGCTCTCGTGCAAGATCATCGGTGACGCGGGCTATGGCGACTGCTACGGCCACGGCCTCGGGCACGGCGTGGGCATCGACATCCACGAGCTGCCCGTCTTCGGCCGCAGGAGCAACACCGTGGGCGCCGGTTCGGTCATCACCGTCGAGCCCGGCGTGTACCTGCCCGGGAAGTTCGGCGTGCGCCTGGAGGATTACGGCGTGGTGACCGAGCACGGCTTCGAGCCCTTCACGACGAGCCCCCACGACCTCCAGATCATCGAGTGCTAGATGGTAATCTCATACCGGACGGCATTGCTGCCCCACGCCGCGGACGCGGTGAGGGTATACTGGAAAAGATAAGCTGAAACGGCCGGCGGCTTCGCCGTCGCAAGCAAGAAAGGTAGTTCATGGCAACCATCACCACCGCAGATTTCAAGAACGGCATCGGCCTGCGCATCAAGGACAAGGTGTGCACCATCGTCGAGTTCCAGCATGTGAAGCCGGGCAAGGGCGGCGCCTTCGTGCGCTACAAGACGAAGGACATCAAGACCGGCCGCGTGGTCGAGCAGACCTGCAACGCCGGCACGAAGTTCGAGAGCGTCATGCTCTCCACGCGCGAGATGGCCTACCTCTACAACGACGGCTCGGACTACATCTTCATGGACAACGAGACCTACGAGCAGGTGCCCGTGCCCGAGGACTTCATCGGCGACAACGCGAAGTGGCTCAAGGAGAACGACGTCTGCCAGCTGCTCTACGCCGACGACGAGCTCATGGGCGTGAACCCGCCCATGTTCATCGAGGTGCAGATCACCCAGACCGACCCGGGCTTCAAGGGCGACACCGTCCAGGGCTCCACGAAGCCGGCGACCATCGAGACCGGCGCGGTCATCCAGGTGCCCATGTACCTCAACGAGGGCGAGATGATCAAGGTCGACACGCGTGACGGCAAGTTCGTGTCCCGCGTCTAGTTTCCGCTCCATCGCTACGATTTTGGGGGATCCCATGGCTCAGGAGATCTACATTTCCGGCATCGGCATCGCGCCCGAGGTCATCGCCTCGGTGGTGTCCCGTGCCGTCGAGGAGGTCGAGGGCATCGCGTCCGTGGGCGTGCGCGACCTCGCCACGAACCTCGTCTCGATGTTCCAGTCGCGCTCCACGGCGTCCGCGCCCGCGGTCGAGGCCGAGGTCGTGGACGATAAGCTCGCGCTCACGGTGCACGTCGTCGTGTTCTTCGGCTACCCGTTCAAGAAGCTGGCCGAGACGGTCCGCGCGGCGACCGCCCATGTCATCGATGCGCAGGTGGGCGTCGATGTCGCGCGCGTCGACGTGTGCATCGACGGCATCGTGTTCCCCAAGGAGTAAGCGTGAGCCTAAAAGTCGAACGCGGGCGCACGCTCGCGCGCAGCCAGGCGATGCAGCTGCTGTTCCAGGCGGAGGCGCGCCGTCTCACCGTTGACGAGGTCCTCGCGGGCGAATACCTCATCACGAAAGGTCCGCTCGACCCGTATGCCGAGGAGCTCGCGCGCGGTACGTTCGCCCATATCGAGGAGATTGACCGCGTGCTGCAGCGCGTCTCGGAGAACTGGGCGCTCTCTCGCATGCCGGGCGCCGACCGCAATCTGTTGCGCCTCGCGGTGTACGAGCTCAGGTTCTCGCCGAGCGACATCGACGACGCCGTCGTGATCAACGAGGCGGTCGAGATCGCGAAGGCCTATGGCACGGACGATTCGTCGAGCTTCGTGAACGGCGTGCTCGGGCGCGTCGTCCGCGACCCGCGCGTGCTCGGGCGCGCGCAGGAGCCGGTCGCGGCTGCCGTCGAGGATGCCGACGTTCAGGAAGAAGAGCGGTAGGCCATGGCGGAGACGACGCTCAACAGCTTCGAGGACATCACGGGGCGCATGGACGAGATCATCGCCGCCGTGCGCTCGAAGGACACCTCCCTCGAGCGCAGCCTCGACCTCTTCGACGAGGCGATCGCCCTCGGCTCGCATGCGGTGGAGCTCGTGGACAGCTTCGATCTGAGCCCGAGCGAGACCGCGCAGCTCGAGGCGAGCGAGGTGGGAGGCGAGCCCGACGCGTCGGCGCCCGAGCCCGATGCCGCCGCGGGGAAGGAGCCCCAAGCCCCCGAGCCGGGACGCGGCGAGCGATGAAGCGCGTCCGCCTCGATGATGAATTGATTGCCCAGGGCATCTGCGTCGATCGCGCGGATGCCCTGCGCACGTTGATGGCAGGCGACGTCTCCGCGCGCGGGGAGCGGCTCACCTCGCCCGGCATGAAGGTGGAGCCGGGGATCGACCTGCACGTGAAGGGGCGGCTGCCCTACGTGGGCCGCGGCGGCCTCAAGCTCGAGGGAGCGCTCGACACCCTGGGCGTCGACCCGCGCGGGCTCTCCTGCGTGGACATCGGCTGCTCCACGGGCGGGTTCACCGATTGCTTGCTCAAGCGCGGCGCTCGGCGCGTGGTCGCGGTCGATGTGGGTCGCGCGCAGTTCGCCTGGGCACTCCGCTGCGATGCGCGGGTGGAGCTCCTGGAGCGCACGAACGTGGTCGACCTGCCCGGCCTCGGGTACCGGGCCTGCTGCGAGCTTGCGGTCTGCGATGTGTCGTTCACGGGCATCGAGCACATCATCGACGCCGTCGTGCAGCTGCTCCTGCCGGGCGGTAAGTTCCTCACGCTCGTGAAGCCGCAGTTCGAGGCTGCGCCCGAGGACGTGGGGGAGGGCGGCGTCGTCCGCGACCCGGTGGTGCGCCGCGCCGTGCTCGAGCGGGTGCTCGCGTGCTTCGCCGGGCGCGGTCTCGTCCCGCAGGGCGTGTGCGCCTCGCCCATCACGGGGGCGAAGGGCAATATCGAGTTCTTCCTGCTCGGCGCGCTCGATGCGATCGCGGTGGGGACGGACGGTATGCGGGAGGCGTGCGAGCGCGTCCGCGCGCGATTCGAGGGGGTGTGCGGCGCATGAAGGTCTTCCTCGTGCCGAATTACTACAAGAACGAGGCCGTCGAGAGCGGCCTTGCGCTCGAGCTCTGGCTGGGGCGGCAGGGCTACGACGTCGCCTGGGCGGCGGACCAGCGCTCCGCCATCGCGTCCGTGCCCGATATCGAGGGTTCCGACCTCGTCATCTCGCTCGGCGGCGACGGCACGCTGCTGCGCGCGGCGCGCATCGTCGGCTACCAGGAGATTCCGATCCTCGGCCTGAGCTACGGCCATGTGGGCTTCCTCACCGCCGCGAGCCCCGACGAGCGCGACGTGCTCGGCGTCGTGTCGGATGCGCTCGCGGGCGAGATGCACGTGAGCCGCCGCGCTACGCTCGCCGTCGAGGTCTTCTCCCATACCGACGGGGGCGAGGAGGAGTCGATCGACACCTTCGCCCTGAACGATATGGCCCTCGCGCGCGGCCCGCTCTCCGACATGGTGGAGTTCGACGTAACCGTCTCGGGGCACCATATCGACCGGCTGCGCGGCGACGGCGTGGTCGTCTCCACGGCAACGGGATCCACCGGCTACGCGCTCTCGGCGGGCGGGCCCATCGTGAGCCCGGACTACGCGGGCATGGTCTGCGTCCCCATCGCGCCCCATACCATCCAGGCGCGCGCGTTTCTCACCTCGCCGTCCGACGTCGTGGAGATCACGATGTCGCGCGAGCGCCCGTCGGTTCCCGCCATCGCCGTGGACGGCCAGTTCGTCGCGACCGACTCGATCGTGGATCGGGTCGTGGCGCGGCGGGGTCCGGGCGATGTGCTCCTGCTCGATTACGGTCCCGAGAGCTTCTACAACTCCGTTTCCCGCGTGTTCTATGGAGTGCATCATGATCGATGAGATCCATGTCGAGAACCTCGCGCTCATCCGCTCCGCAACCTTCTCTCCCGCGCCCGGCCTCACGGTGCTCACCGGCGAGACGGGTGCCGGCAAGACGGCGCTGCTCTCGGCCCTGAAGCTCCTCGTGGGCGAGCGCGCGGAGGCATCGCAGGTGCGCGAGGGCGCCACCGCGGCCGAGGTCGAGGGGCGGCTCTTCCGCGGCGCGCGCGATACGGAGGGCCTGTGCATCGCACGGCGCGTCTCGGCGGACGGCAGGAGCCGCGCGCGCATCGACGGCCATGTGGCGAGCATCCGCGAGCTTTCCGAGCTCGTGGGTCCGATGGTGGACCTCTGCGGCCAGCATGAGCACCAGCGCCTGCTCGATGCCGCCTCGCACGTGGAGATGGTCGACGCCTGGGCGGGCGCTCCCGTGCTCGATGCCCTCGCCGCCTATCGCGCAGCCCTGGCTGCGGCCCGCGCTGCCCGCGACGAGCTCGCGCGCGTGACCGCCGCGGCGCGGACGGAGGGTGCGCGGCTCGAGGACGCGCGCTTTGCGCTCGAGCGCATCGACGAGGTCGACCCGCAACCGGGCGAACTCGAGGAGCTCGAGGAGACGCTGCCCCGCGCCGAGCACGCCGAGGCGCTCGCTAGCACCGCGCACGAGGCCTCCGAGTACCTCTCGGGGGAGGGCGGGGCGCTCGACGCCCTGAACGCGGCGATCGCCGAGCTCTCCCGCATGGGGAGGGTCGACGCGAAGCTCTCGGATTTCGCCGACGCGCTCAACGAGGCGGCCATCACGCTCGAGGACGTGTCGTCCGACCTGCGCCGCTACCGTGATGGCGTGGATTTCGACCCCGCCGAGCTTGCGCGCCTGCAGGAGCGCCATGCCGCGCTGCGCGGCCTCATGCGCCAGTTCGGCCCGCGCATGGAAGATGTGCTCGCGCGCCGCGAGGAGGCGGGCGAGCTCATCGCCGTGGCGAGCGATGGCGAGGCACGCATCCGGGCCGCGCAGGAGGCCGTCGACGCCGCGGAGGCTGAGCTCTCCCATGCGGCGCGCACGCTCATGCGCCGGCGCAACGATGCGGCGCCGCGGTTCTGCCGCGAGGTCGGCAAGCAGATGGCGCGGCTCGAGATGGGCAAGGCCGAGCTCGTGTGGGATGCCCGCGAGCTTCCGCGCGAGCGCTGGAGCGAGCAGGGGCCGGCGGCGTGCGAGCTGCTCTACCGCGGCGGCGCGGGGCTCACGGCCAGGCCGCTTCGGCGCATCGCGTCCGGCGGCGAGCTGTCGCGCGTCATGCTCGCCTGCAAGGTCGTGCTCGGCGAGGCCGACGGCGTCGACACGCTCGTCTTCGATGAGGTGGATGCCGGCGTGGGCGGCGCGGTCGCGCGGTCGCTCGCGGCGGTCTTGGCCGACCTCGCCCGCACGCACCAGGTCATCGTCGTCACGCACGTGGCGCAGGTCGCGGTGCTCGCTGAGCGGCATTACGTGGTGCGGAAGGTCGAAGGGGATGTCCCGGAGACCGTGCTCGCGCCCGTCGAGGGCGAGGAGCGCGTGCACGAGGTGGCGCGCATGCTCTCGGGCGATGCCACGGAGACCTCGCTCGCCCATGCGCGCGAGATGCTGCAGCTGATGTAAAAATACCCCTGGGGTAAATTTACATGAGGTGGGCGGCGAGGAGCTCGAGCGCGTGGCGGTAGCCCGCGAGACCCTCGCCCGTGACGCGCGCGAAGCACGCCATGCCCGCATACGAGACCTGGCGGAAGTCCTCGCGCGCATCGACGTCGGAGATGTGCACCTCCACCGCGGGCAGGCTCACGGCCTTGAGCGCATCGAGGATCGCCACGCTCGTGTGGGTGTAGGCGGCCGGGTTGATCACGATGCCGTCGAAGCGCCCGAGCGCCTCCTGGATCGCGTCCACGATGGCGCCCTCGTGGTTGGATTGGAAGACCTCCACCGCATCGAAGCCCGTCTCCGCGCCCGCCGCCCGGCAGATGCGCTCGAGCTCGGCGTAGCTCTCGTGCCCGTAGATGCCCGGCTCGCGGATGCCGAGCAGGTTCAGGTTGGGGCCGTTGATGACCAAGGCGTTCATGGAGGCTTCCTTTCGCGTGATGGGTGCCGGGTGCGGGCTTATGCGTTCCAGCCGGCGACGATGACGGATGCGGTGGCGTCGGCGCTCTCGCGCGAGGCGACGATCTTATCCGCCCAGGCGCGGTAGCGGTCCATGCGCTCGGCCGCGAGCCGCTCCACCCCGTCGCGCGCCGTGATGGGCCGCCCCTTCTTCGAGAGCTCGTCGAGCGGGCGGTCGAGCATGACGATGCGGCTGTTCTGGTGCAGGAGCGGGTAGTTCTCGTCGCGGGTCACGACGCCGCCGCCGCAGGAGATGACGAGGCCGCTTCGCTTCGCGACGTCCTCGAGCACGCGGGTCTCCTCGGCGCGGAAGGCGTCCTCGCCCTGCCCGATGATGAAGTCGGCGCACGTGCTGCCCGTGCGCTCCCGGAAGGCGTCGTCGAGGTCGATGTGCTCGCGCCCCAGGCAGCGCGCGATGGCCTGGCCTACGCGCGTCTTGCCCGACCCCGGCATGCCGATGAGCGCGATGTTCTCCTCCTCGCGGTCGAGGGCGTCCGTGACCGTGCGGATCCGTTCGGGGCCGATCAGCTCGCCGGTGTAGGCGCGCACCGCCTCCGCCGCCTGCGCGACGAGCATGAGGAGGCCGCCCGCGCAGGGGATTCCGAGCTGCTCCGCCTGCATCATGATGGCGGTGCGCGCGGGGTTGTACACGATGTCGACGACGGCGGCGAGATGCCCGAAGCGCTCGAGGTCGACGGGCGCCGCCGGGCAGGCCGGGTACATGCCCACGGGCGTGGCGTTCACGATGAGCGCGGCATCCGCGTACCTATCGAGGTCGTCATAGGTGACCTCCCCGCTGCGGCTCACCGCAACTGCCTCCGCGCCCAGGTCACGCAGGACGGTCATGCAGGTCGAGCCCGCGCCGCCGTTGCCGCCGAGCACGAGCGCCCGTGTCCCCTCGAGCTCGACCCCGGTCGATTCCACGAGCATTTTGAAGCCGAAATAGTCCGTGTTGCCGCCGCGCAGCCGCCCATCCGGGAGCCGCACGATGGTGTTGACGTTACCGAGGCGCTGCGCGCGCTCCGTGAGCTCGTCGAGGAAGGGTACGACTGCGCGCTTGTAGGGTATCGTCACGTTAACGCCCGCCCACGCGTCCCCGCGCAGGAACGCCTCGACCTCCTCGGGTTCGCGCTCGAAGCGGATGTAGTCCATATCCGCGAGCATGCGGTAGATGCGCGGGGTGTAGCTGTGGCCGAGCGTTCGCCCGAGGACCCCGTAGGGCACCGGCTTCTGCGCAGAATCCATCAGAGCACCTCCGTGTAGCTGCCGAAATACGTGAAGCGCTCGCAGACGTCGCCGAGGCCGTCGAGGAGCGTTCCGAGTGCCTCCGCGCCGACAGGGCAATCCACGTCGAAGTAGAACATGAATTCGAAGTCGCGGCCGGGGATGGGGCGGCTCTCGAGCTTCACGAGGTTGATGTCGAGGGCGTAGAAGCGCTCGAGCACGCGGAAGAGCGAGCCGGGCTCGTGGGAGAGCGTGAGCATGAGCGAGGTGCGCTGCGCGCCCGGCCAGATGGCTGGCTCGGCGGAGATGACGACGAAGCGCGTGTAGTTGTTGTCGGAATCCTGCACATCGGGCTCGATGATGTCGAGGCCGTAGAGGTCGGCGCAAGCGCGCGACGAGAGCGCGGCGAGGTCGCGCCGCTCCGAGCCCGCGACGAGCTCCGCCGCGCGCGCGGTGTTCTTGCACGGGGTTGCCCGCACGCCCAGGCGCGCGAGGTAGCCGGCGCACTGGGCGAGCGCCTGCTCGTGCGAGCACACCTCGTGGATATCCCCGAGCTTCGTCCCGGGCTTGGCGAGCAGGCTGTGGTCGATCTTCTGCCGCAGGCTGCGCACGATGTAGCACGAATGCGCGGCGAGCAGGTCGTAGACCGCGTTCACCGAGCCCGCGGTCGAGTTCTCGATGGGGACCACGCCGAAGGCGCAGCGCCCCTCGCACACGGCGCGGAACACGTCCTCGAACGTGTCGAAGAACGTGATGCTCGGCACGCGGAAGAGGCGCGTGGCGGCGATCTGGCTGTAGGCGCCCTCGACGCCCTGGCAGGCGACGGTCGCCATGGCGGGGAAGGGCTCGTCGTGGGGCTTGAGCGCGCGGCGCATGAGCTCGCTCACGCGCTCGGGGCGCGCGGGCGCGAGGATGCGCTGCTGCTCGGCCTTGTTCATGGACATGAGGAGGGAGAAGAGCGCGATGGCCTGGGGCCTTAAGTGCTCCGGCGCCCGCTCGGCGATGCTCGCGAGCTTCTCGCGCTCGCGTGCGGGGTCGAAGACCGCCTTGCCCGTGCCCGCCTTGGCGCGCGCGACGTCGGCGGCGAGCCCCATGCGCGCACAGAACAGGTCGAGCAGCTGTGCGTCGATCTCGTCTATGCGCATGCGGATGTCCGAGAGTTCCATGAGCCTTCCTTCGTCGGTCGGTAGAAATGATAATTTCCAGCCTGTCTGCTTTTTATCATGTTCGTCGGTGGTGAAATGATAAAAACCAGCCTGTCTGGTTTTTATCACCGTGGGTTCAGCGTCGGGGAGCCGGGGTGGGGAAGCGGCCGTCCTCGAGCAGGGCGTCGAGGAGGGCGAGCGCGCAGGCGGCCTCCGCGACGGGCACCGCGCGCGGCACGATGCAGGGGTCGTGGCGCCCGCGCACGGTGAGCTCGGTATCCACGCCGGCGTCGAGGTCGACGCTTCGCTGCGCTCTCCCGATGGAGGCGGTGGGCTTCACGGCCATCTGCCACACGATGGGCATGCCCGTGGAGATGCCGCCGAGGATGCCGCCGGCGTTGTTCGTCTCGGGACGCGGCTGGCCGTCGACCATGCGGAAGGGGTCGTTATGCTCGCTGCCGGTGAGGTAGGCGGCGGCGAAGCCCGATCCGAAGTCCACGCCCTTCACGGCGGGGATGCCGAAGGCGATGCGCGCGATGCGGTTCTCGAGGCCGTCGAACATGGGGTCGCCCACGCCGGCGGGCACGCCGTAGGCGACGCACTCGATGATGCCGCCGATGCTGTCGAGGTCGTCGCGGGCGGCGAGGATGGCCGCGCGCATGCGAGCCGCCGCATCCGTCGAGATGCAGGGGAAATCATGGGCGCGCAGGGCGGCGAGCTGGGCCTCGTCGCGCGCGAGCTCGTCGAGCGGCTCGTCCGCGATGCCCTCCGGTCCCAGGCTCTGGATATGCGCGGCGATGTCGATGCCCATCGTGGCGAGTGCCTGGAGCGCGATGCCGCCCGCTATGCACAAGGGCGCGGTGAGGCGGCCGGAGAAGTGCCCGCCGCCTGCGACGTCGTGCCAGTTGCCGTACTTCACGCGCGCGGTGAAGTCCGCGTGCCCGGGGCGCGGGATGCGGCGCAGGCCGTCGTAGTCCTGGCTCCGCGTATCGGTGTTGCGGATGATGGCCGCGATGGGCGCTCCCGTGGTGTGGCCGTCCACGATGCCCGAGAGCCACTCAGGAGCGTCCGCCTCGCGGCGCCGCGTGGCGGTGTCGTCGCGGCCGGGCGCGCGGCGGTCCAGGAAGCGCTGGAGCTCCGCGGCGTCGACGGGTATGCCCGCGGGGATCCCGTCGAGCGAGCAACCGATGGCCGGCGAATGGGATTGGCCGAAGATCGAGAGGTGGATGACGGTGCCGAATACCGATGCCATGGCGTCCCCTTACGCGTCGATGAGCTCGACGTGGCCGCCGAGCGCACGGTAGTGTTCGAAGAAGAGCGGGTAGGATTTGTCCACGGCCTCGGCGCCGTAGATCTCGACCGGGCCGGTGCAGCGGGTGGCGGCGATGGCCGCCATCATGGCGATGCGGTGATCGTTGTGCGCCTCGACCGCGCCGCCTGAAAGCGCCTCGACGCCCTGGATGAGGAGGTCGTCGCCGGCCACGCGCACCCGCGCGCCGAGGGATGTGAGCTCGCCCGCGGTGGTGGCGAGGCGGTCGGATTCCTTGAGGCGGAGCCTGCGGCAGTCCTGGATGATCGTGCGTCCCTGCGCGACGGACGCCACCGCGGCGAGGATGGGCACGAGGTCGGGGACGTCCTGCGCGCTCAGGGTGAAGGCGCTCAGGTGGTCGGGCTGCGCGGTGGCCGAGCCCGTGCCGCGCCGCATGCGCGCGCCGAAGCGCGAGAGGGCGGCCATGACGGTGCGGTCGCCCTGGGCGGAGGAGAGCGAGAGCCCGGTCACGGTGATGGGCTCGGTGCCCATCGCGCCCGCGCAGAGCCAAAACGCCGCGTTCGACCAGTCGCCCTCGACGCTGACCTCGCCGGGCGTGCGATACGCCGACCCGTCGAGGCGGTAGCAGGTGACCTCGGTGTCCGAGACGAAGGCGTGCTCCACCTCTACGGCCACGCCGAAGGAGGCGAGCGCCTGGAGCGTGAGGGTGACGTAGGGCTTGCTCTCGATGCGGCCGGTGACCCTGATCTCGCTCGGCTGGCCCAGAAGCGGGCAGGCGAGCAGGAGACCTGAAATGAACTGCGAGCTCACATCGCCGGGGAGCTCGAAGCGGCCCGGGCGCAGGCGACCGCGCGCGGTGAGCGGCAGCGCGCCGAGCC
>CAPI01000090.1 GCA_000333815.1 [Collinsella] massiliensis | reverse complement strand
ATGTACAGGAAAACGTCCGCAGTCCCCATTGTCTCAGTGAGTCAATTGAACCCGTCCCCAATGGCTCCATTGACTCAGCAGGAGTTCCTGCCATGGGGTAGAATCGAGGGAGACCATCCACGCCGGGATTCCGGCGACGAGAGGAGAAGCAACATGGACCGCACCGAGATGTTCCAAAAGGTCGCCGACATCGCGAGCGACGTGCTCGGCATCGACGTCGATTCGATCACCGAGGAGACCACCTTCGACGACCTGGACGCCAACTCGCTCGAGCGCCTGCAGCTCGTGACCGCCATCGAGGATGAGTTCGACATCGAGATGGACGAGGAGCGCCTGCTCTCGATCGCGTCCATGTCCGACGCGATCGACGCCATCGTGGCCACGCAGCAGGGGGCATAGGCCTTGCGCATTTCCGAGAAGCTCGCGCTCGCGCAGGAGATCTGCGGCCACGAGTTCCGTGACCGCGACCTTCTGCAGAGCGCCATCACCCACCCGTCCGCCGTGGAGGGCCAGCCGGTCGACGCCTCGTACGAGCGGCTCGAGTTCCTCGGCGACTCGATCCTGGGTTCTGTCGTGGCGCTCGCGCTCTACAAGAGTTATCCCCAGTTCGATGAAGGTCGTCTCACGCGCCTCAAGGTCTCGCTCGTTTCCGGCGTGACGCTTTCCGAGGTCGGCCGCGAGCTCGGCATCGACACCTGCATCATCTTCGGCGCCTCCGAGACCGGCACCGGTGCCCGCGGCCTTTACTCCGCGCTCGAGAACGTTTACGAGTCGCTTGTGGGAGCTCTCTTCCTCGACGGCGGCTGGGAGGCAGCAGAGGCGTTCATCATACGCACCTTAAAGCCGCACCTTGCCGCCGATCGCGCCGAGCATCCCACCAACCCCAAGTCTTACCTGCAGGAATGCGTGCAGCGAGACCATAAGGTGTCGCCTGCCTACAAGCTCGTCGATACCTCCGGCCCTGCGCACGAGCCCGTATTCACCGCCGTGGTGCTCGTCGACGGCGCGCGCCAGGGCAAGGGGACGGGTTCCTCCAAGAAAGAGGCGGAAGCCGCTGCGGCGCTTGATGCCCTTGAGCGCATGGGCTATACCACCGGCGGCGTCATTCTCAATAAGAAGTTCAAGTAAGGGGCGGCCGTGTACCTCAAGTCACTCACCCTGAAGGGCTTCAAGTCGTTCGCTGACCGCGCCCACATGTCGTTCGAACCCGGCCTCACGGTCATCGTCGGCCCCAACGGTTCGGGTAAATCGAACATCTCAGACGCAATCCTTTGGGTACTGGGAGAGCAAAGCGCCAAACAGCTTCGCGGTCAGGCCATGGAGGACGTCATCTTCTCCGGTTCGTCGGCGCGCAAGCCCGTGGGCGTGGCAGAGGTCACGCTCGTCCTCGACAACTCGGATCACGTGCTGCCCGTCGATTTCAACGAGGTCGCCATCACACGCCGCATGTATCGTTCCGGAGAGAGCGAGTACCTCATCAACCAGAGCCCCTGTCGTCTCATGGATATCCAAGATATCTTGCACGATTCTGGCTTGGGCAAGGACACCCACTCCATCATCTCCCAGGGCAAGCTCGATTCCATCCTGCAGAGCCGGCCGGAGGAGCGTCGCGCGCTCATCGAGGAGGCGGCGGGCATTTCGAAACACAAGCGCCGCAAGGAACGCGCCGCTCGCAAGATCAAATCAATGGACGAGCACCTCACGCGTGCCCGTGACATCAGTCGCGAGATCACGCGCCAGCTTCGTCCGCTCGAGCGCCAAGTGGATCGTGCCCGGCGTCACCGCGACCTCACCGAGCGCGCCAACGAGCTCACCCGCATCCTTGCGGTGGACGAGCTTAGGCGCCTGCGTGGCGAATGGGAGGGCTGCGAGCACCGCGCCAAGGAGTGCGATGCTGCCCTCGAGCTCGCGCGCTTTCGTTTAGCGGAGAAGGAGCGGGAGCTCGAGAAGCTCCAGGTGCTGCTTGAGGAGAAAGGCCTCTTTGTGGGCGACCTCGGTGAGCAGCGCCGGCGAATGCAGGACATCATCGGTCGCCTGGGCTCCGACATGCGCCTTTTGGAGGAGAAGGGTCACAACATGGTGAGCCGTCTCTCCGAGATGCGCGGCACCCTTTCTGGCTCTGAGCACCAGCGCCGCCGTGTGAGCGAGGATCTCGAGCAGGCGCGTGCCGCGCTCGACGAGGTTCGGGCTGCGCTTGCTGTGGCTGAAGACGACGTGGCGCAGCTCGAGCCCGCCGCGCGGGCGTCCCATGAGCGCCGCTTGGAGCTCGACGAACGCATCGCCACCTCGACGCGCGAACAGCGCCAGGCGCAGCGCGCCGCAGACGATGCCACGCTCGGACTCGCCCGCGCGCGCGAGGCGCTTTCCAATGCTGAACTGGAAGATTCCATGTTCGCCTCGCGCCTGGAGCAGATCCAGGAGGGCGCGGATAACGTGAGGGCTTCGCTTGAGGCGCGCCGACGCCGTATCGAGGAGCTCGAGGAGCTGCTCGCTTCCGCGCGGGCTGATCTCGACGAGGCTCGTGAGACGAGCGGCAGCGCCGAGCGCGCGCTCGAGGAGCTCCGTGCGAAGGAAACCGAGGCGCGCGGCCGCCTTTCCGAGGTGCGCTCCGAGCTCGCGAGCTTGAAGCGCCTCGACGAGCGCATGGGGGAGTCCTCGGCGCTCGCCGCCGCGCTCGCACGCGATGACCGGCTCGACGTGCAAGCGCGTCTCGGCGATGTGATCGAGGTGCCTGCAGAGCTTGAAGAACTTGTCGAGCAGCTGCTTGCAAGCGATGTCGAGGCGCTCGTGTTCGACAACCGCGAGCGCATGCGTGCGGCAGGGGAGGCAGGCCTGTGCCAGGAGGACGTTTCGGGTACCGCCACGCTCATCGCGCGGGATAGCGCCGGTGCATATGCCGTTCCCGACGCCGCCGGAAGCCGCCTTTTGGACCTCATTCGCGTACGCGAGGGTTATTTTGAGGCTGTTTCGTCGCTTCTCGGCCATGTCTATCTCGTCGATTCGCTCGTGGAAGCGCTCGCTGCCCCCGTTGTCCCCGGCGTCGTCTACGTGAGCCGGGATGGGGCGCGCGTGGGTGCGAGCGGCGTCGTTCGCCTGGGCAAGCAGGCGGATTCGTCTGCGGGCATCCTTGAGCGCAAGCGCCGCATCCGCGAGCTCGATGATATCGAGCCCGATCTTTCCACGGTTTTCGATGAGGCTTCGGCGCGCGTGGTGGAAGGCCAGCGTGCGCTCGATGTGGCACGAGCTGCGGAGCGCGATGCTGCAGGCGAGATCGCCCAGCTCGAGGGTGAGCTTCGTTCCGCTCGTGAGGAGACGGGCAGACTCGAGCAGTCGCTCGTGAGCACGCAGGCCGAGTATTCGAAGCTCGAGCGGCGACGTGCGGAGGTTGCCGAGCAGGCACGCGCCGCCGCCCCGCGCGCCGAGGAGCTCGAGCGCGCCCGCGATGAGGCACGGGCGAAGGCCGGTGAGCTCGCCCAGGAAATCGCTGAAGCAACCGATGAGCTCGATCGTCTGCGTCGCGAGGATGCGGAAGCTGCCACCAAGCTTGGCGACGCCCGCGTCCGCCGTGCCCAGGCTTCGGAGCGCGTCCGCTCGCTCGAGGGTCGCGTGCCCGAACTCGAGCGGCGCCTCGAGGGACTCGATCGCCGTATCCGTGCCACGACGCAGGCGGCTCGTTCGCTCGAGGTGCTGCGTCTACGCGTTGACCCGCTACACGATCGTTACACCGCGCTATCCGAGCGCGCGACGGAGTGGGCGGCGCGCTTGCGCGACCAGGCATCGCTTGAGGAGGCCGATTCCGCTTCGCTCAAGAAGACCATCGAGGACGCCAAGACCGAGGTTGCCGCTGCGAAGGCGGAGGTCGACGAAGCGATGTCTGCCCAGAGTTCCGTGCAGGTTGAACGCGGCAAGCTCGAGGTGCAGGTGGAAAGCGCGATTCAGGCCATCACGGCCGACGGCACGACGGTGCTCGAAGAAGCGCTCATGCTGCCGGAGCCCGAAGATCGCGATGCGTGCATGCGCGAGCTGCAAGACCTCGTGCGCCAGATCAACAACTTAGGTCCGGTGAACCAGGTCGCTATGGAGGAATATGAGCGCCTGCGCGAGCGCGCGGACTACATCGCCGCCCAGCTCGCCGATCTCGAGGCGGCGCGCAAGTCGCTCACGAAGATCAGCGCTGCGATCGATCGCAAGATGCGCACCGCCTTCCTTACCACCTTCGAGAAGGTCGACGAGAACTTCCGCGAGGTCTTCGCCATGCTCTTCCCGGGAGGTCAGGCGCATCTCGAGATGACCGACCCCGAACATCCGAGCGAGACCGGCATCGAGGTGGTGGCTCAGCCCCGCGGCAAGCGCATCACGAAGATGACGCTTATGAGCGGTGGCGAGAAGAGCCTCACGGCGCTCGCGCTGCTCTTCGCCGTGTACCGCACGCGTACGGTGCCGTTCTATGTGCTCGACGAGGTCGAGGCCGCTCTCGACGATTCGAATCTCTCCAAGCTGCTCGACGCCATCGATGTGCTGCGCCGCTCCACGCAGCTTTTGGTGGTGTCGCACCAGCGGCGCACCATGGAGGACGCTGACGTGCTCTACGGTGTATCGATGCAGGCAGACGGCGTGAGCCGTGTGGTGAGCCAGAAGCTCGACCGCGCAACAGGAAAGGTCGTGGATGCATAATGGGATTGTTTGACGCGCTCGCGCGCGGGCTCGAGCGCAGCCGCGAGGCCATCAACGAGCTCTTCTACTTCGGCGGCGAGGTCACCGAAGATTTCTGGGAAGAGCTCGAGGATACGCTCGTCATGGGCGACATGGGTGCCGAGATCGCCATGGACGTCTCGGACGATCTGCGCGACCTTGCCGCGCGCAAGAACCTGAAGACCGCCGACCAGCTCCGTGAGGCGCTCGCCGATAAACTCGAGCAGCGCTTCACGTCCATCGAGGTCGATCCGTTTCGCGAGACTCCCTCATGCGTGCTCTTCGTTGGGATCAACGGCGCCGGCAAGACGACGACCGTGGGAAAGATCGCGAGCGCCGCGCACGAGGCGGGCAAGCGTGTGGTGATCGGTTCGGCCGACACGTTCCGCGCTGCCGCTATCGAACAGCTCGATGTGTGGGGCCAGCGTGCGGGGGTGCCCGTGGTGAAGCGCGACCGCGGCTCCGACCCCGCGAGCGTGTGCTATGACGTGCTCGATGAGGCCGACAAGCAGAACGCCGACCTCGTGCTCATCGATACGGCGGGGCGCCTGCACACCTCGAGCGACCTTATGCGCGAGCTTGCAAAGGTCGTGAATGTCACGCGCAAGCGCGCGGAGAAGTGCGCTGCCGGCCCCATGCCCGTACGTGTCGTGCTGGTAATCGATGCCGGTACCGGACAAAACGGCCTCAACCAGGCACTTGAGTTCAACGAGGCACTCGGCCTCGACGGCATCATCTTGACGAAGCTCGACGGCACCGCCAAGGGCGGCATCGCGCTCGCCGTGTCCTCTAAGCTCGGCCTTCCCATCTACCGTGTGGGCGTAGGGGAGCGTATCGAGGACCTGCAAGAGTTCGATGCCCACGACTTCTGCCGCGCCCTCGTAGGAGCGTAAGCGGTGCGTCTTCGCCAGCCATCGGGGACGGGGGTTATTGGCTGGCGAACCAACCGGCGAGCCGACAAAGCCGCCAGCCAATAACCCCCGTCCCCGATGGCTGGCGTGAGTGCGGGGTGCACGTGTGATGCGTGCACCCCGCACTTCATTGCGTCCGGTGGATTATGAGGCGTTACTTTGCAGCGCTCGCAAGCCAGTCCCACATGTCGAGACCGTTTTCATCGGTGCATTCGCCGTTGAAGAAGTAAATCCATGCCTCGTGGCCCTGCTCAAAGGTATATCCCGCGAATTCACCATTGAGAATCGTTGCGTCGTCGTATGCCGAGACGTGCAGATCGGTAGCTCCTGCTGCCTCGAGGCGCTCGATCGTAGGATCTTCGTAGATGGTGGGGTCGACCACGATGTCTGCATGCGTGTAGACGAACCACATCGGGATGTCCTTGACCGACTCGATCATTTCGTCGGTAATACCGGAATCCTTGTACGCCTCGCTGATGGGGAAGGCGGCGGCGAAATAGTCCGGGCGCTCGAAAACGAGGTCGAGCGTGAGGTAGCCACCGTTCGAGCAACCGCCTACCAGGATGCGACCGGGGTCGATGTCGGGGCGCTCTTCGACATAGGAATCGATGAGCTCCAAGACGGCGGGCTTCCAGATCGAATCCGTACCGGGATTGTCGAGGACATCAGCGTCTCCCATGCCGTCATATTGGAGCCAGAAGCCGTCGCATTGCGGAATGAGGATGTACGCGCCATTCATGGTGCCTTGGAAATCGTCTTGAACAAGCGACGTGCACTTGGTGTCATAGACCGCCATTCTCACATCGGTGCCACCGCCGCCTGCACCGTGGAGCCAGACGACGAGAGGATGCTTTTGATCGTCCGCTTCCGGCTCGAAGGAGGCGTAGGTAAGCGCGGTACCGTCGCTTGCTTCGAAGGATTCGCTTGAATACTGGTCCATGACGGGGCAGTACATGGAATCGATGAGTCCTTCGGTGGAAACTTCGAGCGTCTCTACGGGCGTTCCGTCCGCAAATGCGAGACCGGCATCCTCGCTGAGCGCGATGTTGAGCTCATAGGGGTCGCTCCAGAAGTTCATGCTCTTCGAGTCGAGCCAGATCTGGCAATTGCCATCGGAAGGTCCAACCGTCATATCCAGCGTGATGTAGCGAGATGCCTCTTCGACCTTATTGCCCTTTTCGTCGCTGGGATAGGCATCGGTTACCGTGCGTTCGTGCTCAACCACCCCTACGCCGTCCTCAGCATCGGGGTCGTCGACATAGTCTTGTCGACGATCGGAGACGGTGAATGCTGCGGCACCCACAGTCTCGGGATCGATTTCGCTGCCAAAGTCGATCACCGTTTTTGTAACGTTCGGGCCCCAATCAAAGCCTTCGACAACGATCATTTGAGTTGCCGCTACATTACTTGAGGGAGTCTCCTGCGAACCTGTCGCAGCGCCAGACGAGCAACCTGCGAGCGCCATAGCCATACCCGCCGTTCCCGTTGCAATAAACGACCTGCGTGTGATTGAGGGCATATGTGCCTCCTTGAGTCTGAAGACCTCCTTGAATTAGTTTCGTATGCATACGTTGTCTTGAATCTTAATACCAGTTAGAGCTATATGTCTTATGCTGAAATTAATACCGGTGAACGGATGCTATAGGTTGGTAGACGGCAGAATGAGCATTATCCCAGTAAAAGTTTCGATCTTTACTCCATAAAAACCCTTATCCAATCCAATCTAAAATGAAACCACTAATGGCTCCTATGCCGAAGCCTGTCCCCAAACACCGCAAAAGGCAACGTTATGTACCCGTCCCCTTTTGAAGCATCCCTGCGGTACAATACTAGCATCTGCATATTCGCCGCGAGTACGTATCTCCCGTCGCGGACCGGCGTCCTGAACCATCCATCGCGAGTTCCGCAGCGCGCAGCGCGAGGACTGTTTGAGCAGGGGACGGTTCAGGACGCCGGGACGTCGGGTGTCATACGATAGGAGCCCTCATGTTCAACAACCTCTCCGACCGCCTGAACGACACCTTCGACCGCCTGCGCGGCAAGGGCAAGCTCACCGAGGCCGATATCACGAGCGCGATGCGCGACATCCGTATGGCGCTGCTCGAGGCGGACGTGAACTTCAAGGTCGTGAAGGATTTCGTCGCCGCCACGAAGGAGCGCTGCCTCACCGCTGAGGTGCTCGAGTCGCTCACACCGGCGCAAAACGTCGTGCGCATCGTGCTCGACCAGCTCATCGAGCTTCTCGGTTCCACGGAGAGCAAGCTCGTGCTCTCGAGCCGCATTCCCAACGTCATCATGCTCGTGGGTCTGCAGGGCTCTGGTAAGACCACTGCGGCGGTGAAGCTTGCCTACCTGCTCAAGAAGCAGGGTAAGAGCCCGCTCCTCGCGGCGTGCGACGTCTACCGTCCCGCCGCAGCCGATCAGCTCGCCACGCTCGGTGGCGAGATCGGCGTGCCGGTGTTCCGCGGCGATGGCCAGCACCCGGTCGAGATCGCCCAGGGAGCCATCCGCGAGGCGGTCGACCATATGCGCGACGTGGTGATCGTTGACACCGCCGGCCGTCTGCAGATCGACGAGCAGATGATGCAAGAGGCCGTCGACATCAAGCGCGCCGTGAAACCCGACCAGGTGCTCATGGTCGTCGATGCCATGACCGGCCAGGATATCGTGAACGTCGTCTCGACCTTTGCTGAGCGCACGGATTTCGACGGCGTCATCATCTCCAAGCTCGACGGCGACGCCCGCGGCGGCGGCGCGCTCTCCGTCCGCGCCGTGACCGGCAAGCCCATCAAGTTCGTGTCGATGGGCGAGAAGCCCGACTCGCTCGAGGTCTTCAGCCCCGACCGCATGGCCAAGCGCATCCTCGGCATGGGCGACGTGGTGGGCATCATCGAGAAGGCGCAGGAGGTCGCGGACGCCCAGAAGCTCGAGGACGCCGAGCGCATGCTGCGCGACGGCCTCACCATGAACGACCTCCTCGACCAGATGCGCATGCTCAAGAAGATGGGCGGCATGAAGTCGCTCATCGGCATGCTGCCCGGCGGCCAGCGCATGCTCAACCAGATGGGCGGCAACTTCGACGAGTCGATGCTCGACAAGATCGAGGCCATGATCCAGTCCATGACCGCCAAGGAGCGCCTGAAGCCCTCGATCATCAACGGCCAGCGCCGCGCCCGCATCGCGCGCGGTTCCGGCACCACCCCCACCGATGTGAACAACCTCATGAAGCAGTGGGGCGAGATGAACAAGATGATGGGCAAGATGCGCGCGATGACGCAGCAGGCCCAGGGCGGCAAGAAGGGCAAGAAGGGGAAGAAGGGCAAGAAGATGCGCATGCCCGGCATGCCCGGGATGGGCGCCATGCCCGGCTTCGGTGGCGGCAGCCACTTCGCCGGCATGGGCGGCGGCTCCGGGAACGCGGACATGGACATGCTCCGCGCCATGGAGCAGCAGATGAAGGGCAAGAAGTTCTAGGGGTTCCTTCCTCTCGGTAGCTATTTGCTATATGACGCGCATGGGAGATGCACTATGCTGGGTGCATCTCCCATGTGTTCTTGAGGGAGGGATTGCGGTGAAGGGTCTCGTCGTTCTGTTCTTGATGCTCGCCCTTGCAGGCTGCTCGTCGGCGCCCGCGTCGCATGGCGTGGTGCATTCCTTCCCCAAGATGTCTTCGTTCATCATCGCCGACGCGTTCGGTTCGACCGCGATGCAAGCGGCAGACGATGTGGCCGAGCGCGTGAGTTCCGAGCAATCCAGCCAATCTGCGCCCATTGCTCCCGATGCGTCAATCATGCAGTCCATGTCCTGCGAGCCCTTGGATGACGGCTTGCTCGAGGAGATGGACATCTACTTCGGCACTCCGACCCGTGCCGTGCAGGTCGAGGTCGGCGAGGGGATGCAAGACGGGGAGACGTGGTGGGTCGTGGTGATGGACTCGCCGCCGGATGATTCCTACCAGTGGGGGCTGCGCGCGTTTCTCACCAACGCGCCGGGAGTGGAGCACGTCGACCAGTGGGTCTGGATACCCATCGATCTCGACAGCGACGACCCCTGGGAGAACGTCTCCTGGGATACCGAGCGACTCGTCCGGGCGCAGTCGGCGCTCACCGTCGCCCTCGAAGGACTGGACGCATCCTAGTGCGTATCGTGTGCGCCGTTCTGCGGGCTATTCGGCTGCTTGAAGAATTTCGACGCGCGTGAGGAACTCGTCCTCGCGCACGGTGTCGCGGTTGTCGATCTCGTAGATCTCGAAGGGGGAGGCGTCCGCGCAGAGGCCGTCCGTGCCGCGCGCTTCCGCGAGCCGCTGCAACGCCACGGCATCCTGCGCATAGGGGCCGCGATAGCGGTAGGTGAGGTAGCGCCCGGCGGGCAGCTCGAAGTCGCAGGGCACTTGAGCGTCGTCGATGACGAAGAACACGGATCCGAACACGTCCGCGCGGCCGGCGGCAAGCGCGTCGCGGTCGAAGAACGCGCCGACCGTCATTGTGCCCAGCAGGGGCAGCTGCTCGTCGTAGCGGCGATGGAGGCGCGAGATGAAGAGGTCCATCTCCTCGTCGCGCTCGAGCCGGCCGGAGAGCTGCACGCAACGGCGGAGCGGCATGTGTTCGACGGTGACCTCGCCGGTCACGGCGTCGCGGGCGGCATCGAGGCGCGCCTGCCGCTCGGCAAGCGCCGCCTTGCGCTCCGTAAGGCTCGCGATCTGCTGCTCGATGAGGCGCGTCTCGTCGGCGATCAGGCGCTCGGTGCTCTCGAGGTCCTGCCGGTCGAGGTATGCGCCGATCGCATCCATGCCGAGCCCGAGGTTCCTGAGCTCCTTGATGCAGGCGAGCTTGTACATGTCCGAGAGGCTGTAGATGCGGTAGCCGTTCGCCGCCCGCGCCGGCGCGAGGATGCCGAGGCGCTCGTAGTAGCGCAGCGAATCGATGCCGATGCCGAAGAGCCGCGAGACCTCGCTGATGGTATAGCTGTCCTTGATGCGCGGTGAATCCATGAGGCCTCCACGTTGGTCGCTTGACCCTGGTATCGTACCAGAGTTTACCCTATCCACTCGGTTAGGGACGAAGCGATTGATTGATGGAGTGAGAACCATGTTCTCCCGGGTATTGAGGACGGCACAACGGAAATTGAAGGAATTTCGGGCGACGGCGAGCCCGCGCGAGCTGCTGCGGCGCTTCGCGACCATCGCGCTCGGCTGCGCGATCCTCACCTTTGGCATGCATAACATCCACCAGGTGGTGGGGATCACCGAGGGTGGCGTGCTCGGCGGCATCCTCCTGCTCAACCATTGGTTCGGTATCGATGCCTCCATCGCCTCGCCGCTGCTCGACGCGGTCTGCTACATCCTCGGGTTCTTCGTGCTCGGCGCCGGCTTCCTGGGCTGGTCGGCCGTGGCGAGCGTGCTGCTCGCGCTTTTCTATGCCCTGTGGGAGCACCTGCCGCACCTGTTCCCCGACCTCTCAGCGTATCCGCTGCTCGCGGCCATCGCGGGCGGCATCTTCATTGGCGTGGGCGCCGGGCTTGTGGTGCGCAGCAATGCGTCTGCCGGCGGCGACGATGCGCTCGCGCTCTCCATCCATAAGCTCACCGGGCTCAAGCTCGCGCGCTGCTACCTCTTCAGCGACCTTTCGGTGCTTCTGCTCTCGCTGTCCTACATCCCCGTGACGAAGATCGCGTTCTCGCTCGTGACGGTGTTCATCTCGTCGCCGCTCATCGATGTCATCGTGGGGTTCGGACGGGACGAGGCTCCCGTCGACGAGGGAGAGGACGGCCTCGCGCCGGCGTAACGAGTGCGCGCGAGGTTTTCGTGTGCCAAGGGGAGCGTTTTCGGGGCGTCATCGGGCGGGAGGCCGTCCGGTGGCGCCCTGTTTCGTGCTTGCGACTGGGCTTCAGATAGGTTCGAGCCTCGATACTGTGTGGAAATGAGAACACCTCGAGTAGCCGCCAGAATCTGAGGACAAAACCCCAGTTCGCGTTCACCTAACATGCGGCTCTACTTCGGCTGCTTGGAATCCCACACAGATTCGGGGCTCGAACATGGTTGCGCGGCCGCGGCACGCCATTGTGTGCGCCTGGCGAGCGTTCGCGCGCAACGCGTCGCCTTGCTTTAGAATGGGTTCCGCAAGCATTCGGTGGGATGGGGAGGCGCCATGAGCAAGGCGGACCAGCTGTTCGTGAAGATGTGCACGGACATTCTCGAGCACGGCACCACGACCGAGGGCGAGAAGGTGCGCCCGCGCTGGGAGGACGGCACGCCCGCCTACACCATCAAGAACTTCGGCGTGACCGCTCGCTACGACCTGCGCGAGGAGTTCCCGGCGCTCACGCTGCGCCGTACGGCACTGAAATCGGCCATGGACGAGATCCTCTGGATCTACCAGCGCAAATCGAACAACATCCACGACCTGCACTCCCATATCTGGGACGAGTGGGCGGACGAGACGGGCTCCATCGGCAAGGCCTACGGCTACCAGATCGCCCAGAAGTCGCACTACCCCGAGGGCGACTTCGACCAGATGGACCGCGTGCTCTACGACCTCACGCATACCCCGTTCTCGCGGCGCATCATGACGAACATGTACACCTTCGCCGACCTTTCCGAGATGCACCTCTACCCCTGCGCGTATAGCGTCACCTACAACGTCACGCAGGGCGCGGGCGACGAGCGCCCCACGCTCAACATGTGCCTCATGCAGCGCAGCCAGGACATCCTCGCGGCTAACAACTGGAACGTGTGCCAGTACGCGATCCTGCTCATGATGGTCGCGCAGTGCGTGGACATGGTGGCGGGCGAGCTTCTGCACGTCATCGTGGACGCGCACATCTACGACCGTCACGTGGACATCGTGCGCGAGCTCATCCAGCGCCCGCAGTACCCCGCGCCGAAGGTGTCGCTCAACCCCGCGGTCAAGAACTTCTACGATTTCACGACCGACGACCTCATCGTCGAGGATTATCAGACCGGACCGCAGGTGAAGGGAATCCCCATTGCAGTGTAGATTGAAGGCCATCGTCGCGGTGTGCGACGACTGGGGCATCGGCCGCGACGGGGACATGCTCGTCACGAACCGCGCGGACATGCGGCATTTCGTGCGCTGCACCTCGGGGCACGCGGTCATCATGGGTCGCAAGACCCTGGAGAGCTTCCCCGGGGGCAAGCCGCTCAAGGACCGCCGCAATATCGTGCTCACGCGGGATGCGGCGTTCGCGCGCGAAGGCGTCGAGGTCGTGCATTCCGTTGACGAGGCGCTCGCTGCCGTGGCGGGGGAGGACGAGGCCTGGGTCATCGGCGGCGCCGAGGTGTACCGGCAGCTGCTGCCCCTGTGCTGCGCGGTCGTGGTGACCAAGAACCGCTGCACGCGCCCCGCGGACGCGTTCTTCCCGAACCTCGACGAGGACCCGGCCTGGCACATCGCCGCAACGGACGGCGGCCATGTGGTGGAGCCGGGCGAGGGCGACGCGGGTATGGCGTACGACTTCGTGACCTACGAGCAGGGCATGTAAAATAACCCCTGGGGTAATTTTACATGGGGAGTGGCATGGTTCAGGTTCAATACATCGCAGACCTCGGAGATTCGCGTCTCGACGCGTACGCGCGCCTCACCGAACGGCAGCTCAGAAGCGTCCTCGAGCCCGAGAAGGGCATCTTCATCGCCGAGAGCGCCAAGGTGATCGAGCGCGCGCTCGCCGCCGGGCTCGAGCCGGTGAGCTTCCTCATGGGGGAGCGCTGGCTCGAGCAGTTCACGCCGGTCTTCCACGACCTCGAGGTGGAGTGCCCCGGCCTCGACGTGCCGGCCTTCATCGCACCCATGGAGCTCATGGAGGAGCTCACCGGGTTCAACGTGACACGGGGCGCGCTCGCGGCGTTCCGCCGCCCGGCTATGCCGGATGCGCGCGCCTTCCTGGACGGGCTCGTCGCGCGCGCGGATGGCCGCCCGGTGCGCGTCTGCGTGCTCGAGGGCATCGTCGACCACACGAACGTGGGCGCGATCTTCCGCAGCGCGGCGGCGCTCAACGTCGACGGCATCCTCGTGAGCCCCACGTGCTGCGACCCCCTGTACCGCCGTGCGGTGCGCGTCTCCATGGGGACGGTCTTCCAGGTCCCGTGGACGCGCCTGGGCACCACGGCGCGCGCGTGGCCGGCCGACGGCCTTTCGGTGCTGCATGAGGCGGGGTTCTCCTGCGCGGCGATGGCGCTCGCCGACGACTCGCGCTCGCTTGATGACCCGTCGCTCGTCGAGATCGACCGCCTCGCGCTCTTCATGGGCACGGAGGGCGACGGCCTCTCCGCGCGCACGATCGAGGGCTGCGACCTCACGATCCGCATTCCCATGGCGCGCGGCGTGGATTCGCTCAACGTGGCCGCGGCGTCGGCCGTGGCGTTCTGGCAGCTCTGCCCCCACGCGACGAACAGCTACCACTACCAGCACGGACGCTATGCGTAACGGCGGGGCTCGCGTGAGCGACCCACCCTGCGTCGTGCCTCTCGTATTATCTTCCCGGCGCCGCCTGCGCTAGATCGCGAGCTCGCGCCGCTCCGCGCGCTTCTCGGCGAGGTGCAGCCATCCGCCCCAGTGATGGTAGGCGACGAACAGGATCGCGGTGAGGATCCACGTCACCGGGTACACCATGAGCATGGTCTCGATGCTGTGGTGGAGCGGAACCACGGCGAGCAGCCAGATGAGGCGGAAGACCACGGTGCCGAGGATCGTGAGCAGCATCGGTCGCAGGCTCTCGCCCGACCCGCGGATCGCGCCCGAGGTGTTGTCTACGATGGAATAGAACAGGTAGAACGGCGCGATGAAGTGGATCATCGTCGTGGTGTAGGCGGTCACGGCCGGGTCGTCGATGAAGATGCGCGATAGCGGCCCCACGAAGGCGACGAGGAGCGCCGAGAGGCTTCCCACGAGTGCGACCGTGATGGCGAGCGAGGTATGGTAGCCGCGCCGCATGCGCTCGTAGTTGCGCGCGCCGAAGTTCTGCGCGGCGAACGTCGTCACCGAGACCCCGAGCGCTTCGGTGACCATCCACACGATGGCGTCGAGGCGGCTCGAGAGCCCCCAGCCGGTGACGGCATCGGTGCCGAACGTGTTCACGGTCGACTGCAGGATGATGTTCGAGAACGAGTAGACCGAGGACTGGATGCCGAGCGGGAGCCCCGTGGCGAGCATGCTGCGGCAGATGCGGCCGTCGATCCTCAAGCGCCGCAGGTCGAGCCGCCACGCGCCCTGGGCGCGCATGAGCCGGCGCGTCATGAAGGCCGCGTTCACCGTGAGCGTGAGGGCGGTTGCGAGGCCGCATCCGAGCGCCTCCAGATGGAGCACCGCCACGAAGAGAATGTCGAGCGCGGCGTTGATGACGCAGCCGCTCGCGATGATCATCGCCGGGGTGCGCGTGTCGCCCACGGAGCGCAGCAGCGCCGAGCCCATGTTGAGCACGAGCGAGCACACCATGGCGGCGGCGTAGCAGCGGGCATAGGGCACGGCCTCGGGCATGAGGTCGGCGGGCGTGCCCATGGCGGCGAGGATGTGGGGCGTGAAGGCCACGCCGGCGACCGAGATGGCGAGCCCGCCCGCGAGCGCGAGGGTCATGGCGGTGTGGATGGAGCGCGAGAGCCGCTCGTCGTCGCGGCTGCCGAAGAACTGCCCGGAGATGACGGCGCACCCGGCGCCCACGCCCACCGAGAAGCCGATGGCGAGCTCGAAGAGCGAGGCGCACGCCTGTACGCCGCCAAGCGCGAGCTTCCCGCCGAACTGCCCCAAGATGAACGTGTTGATGAGGGCATGCGCCTGCTGGAAGAAGGAGCTCAGGAAGATGGGGACGCACAGCAGCAGGAGCTGCTGCCAGATGACGCCCTCCGTCACGTCGAGCGATGCTGCGGCGGTGTGCGCCTGCTTGCGTCTCAGCATGGACCGTGCCCCCTCCCGGTGCGGTAAACTTTTTTGATTAGCGGTGGTACCGTTGGGTATCTTACTATCACTGCAAGTCGGATGGATGGAGTTTCACCCATGGAGATGGATGACCATAAACGTAGACGGAACATGATCCTCTACGTCCTGATCGCGCTCGTGGTGTACCTCGTGCTGAACACGCTGCTGTTCCCGAACATGGCGCGCCAGGTGCAGATCGAGGACGTGGATTACAGCCAGTTCCTGAACGACCTCGAGGCCAAGAAGGTCGATGCGGTCCAGTACACGGAGGGCGACTACACGGCGCTCTACACCATGAAGGGCGGCGACGGGAGCGTCGCGTACCAGTGCACGGTGATGCCGAACGACTCGGGCCTCACCGACCGCATCATGGACGCGGGCGCCTCGCTCGATGTCATCATCCCCAACACCGACTCGAGCATCTGGACGTATTACCTGCTCACGCTCGGCGTGCCGCTCCTCATCTTCTTCGGCATCGGCTGGTGGCTCAACCGCCGCATGAAGAAGGCCATGGGCGATGACGGCCCGAGCATGAACTTCGGCAGCGGCGGCTTCGGCGGAGGCATGGGCGGCGGGCTCGGTAAGAGCGGCGCTCGCATCGTCGCCTCCAAGGACGTCGGCGTGACCTTCAAGGACGTCGCCGGCCAGGAGGAGGCCAAGGAATCGCTCAAGGAGGTCGTGGACTTCCTCGAGAACCCCAAGCGCTACGAGGACATCGGCGCGCGCCTGCCGCGCGGCGCCTTGCTCGTGGGCCCTCCGGGCACCGGTAAGACGCTGCTCGCCAAGGCGGTCGCCGGCGAGGCGGGCGTGCCGTTCTTCAGCATCTCGGGTTCCGAGTTCGTCGAGATGTTCGTGGGCCGCGGCGCCGCGAAGGTGCGCGACCTCTTCAAGCAGGCGAACGAGAAGGCGCCCTGCATCGTGTTCATCGACGAGATCGACGCCGTGGGTAAGCGCCGCGACCAGGGGCTTTCCACGAACGACGAGCGCGAGCAGACGCTGAACCAGCTTCTCACGGAGATGGACGGCTTCGACAACCACAAGGGCATCGTGGTGCTCGCCGCCACGAACCGCCCCGATTCGCTCGACCCGGCGCTCCTGCGCCCCGGCCGCTTCGATCGGCGCATCCCCGTCGAGCTGCCGGACCTCGCCGGCCGCAAGGCCATCCTGGAGCTCCATGCCAAGGACGTGAAGATCCAGCCGCCCATCGACCTCACCGCCATCGCGCGCGCCACGCCGGGCGCCTCGGGCGCCGACCTGGCGAACATCATCAATGAAGGCGCGCTCCGCGCCGTGCGCCAGGGCCGTACCCGCGCCACGCAGGAGGACTTCGAGGAATCGGTTGAGGTCGTCATCGCCGGCCAGCAGCGCAAGTCCACCGTGCTTTCCGACCACGAGAAGCAGGTCGTGTCCTACCACGAGATCGGCCACGCCATCGTCGCGGCGAGCATGAAGGAGGGCGCGCCGGTCACGAAGATCACTATCGTGCCCCGCACCTCCGGTGCGCTCGGCTACACCATGCAGGTGGAGGAGGACGAGAAGTTCCTCACCACGCGCCAGGAGGCGCTCGACAAGCTCGCCGTGTACTGCGGCGGCCGTGCGGCCGAGGAGCTCATCTTCAACGAGATGACCACCGGTGCCGCCAACGACATCGAGCAGGCCACGAAGCTCGCGCGCAACATGATCACGCGCTTCGGCATGTCCTCGGAGTTCGGCATGATGGCGCTGGGCACGGTGCAGAACGCCTACCTCTCGCAGGATACGTCGCTCACCTGCGCCCCGGGTACCGCCGAGCGGGTCGACGAGGATGTGCGCAAGCTCATCGAGGAGGCGCATGCCCGCGCGCTGCAGATCTTGAAGGAGAACAAGTTCAAGCTGCATGAGCTCGCGCGCTACCTGTATAAGAAGGAGACGATCACCGGCCAGGAGTTCATGACGCTCCTGAAGCGGGAGAACCCGCTCATGCCGCCGAAGCCGGCGGAGTAAGAGCGCGCATACGCCCCGCCCCCAGGCATATCCGTCTGTGCTCAGACAGTCCTCGAAAAGCCCGCCTTTGGCGGGCTTTTCTGCGGAACTGCGCCAGACGGATATGCCTGGGGGCGGGGCAAAGCGTTATCTCCCGTCGGCTTTGGCGGCATGCAGAGGCGGGGTGACGGGATATATTGGGGTTGAGGGGCGCGTTAGGCGTCCTTGTTGGGGGTCGTGTCGTCGCTGTTGCGTTTGGCCGTGGTCGTATCGATCACGGTGTTCCCGATTCTGTCGAGGAGCGCCGAGACGAGCGAGACGATCACGTCACGGACCGGGTAGACGTCGACGAGAGGGACGTTCGTTAATTCCTGTCGCGTGCGCTTGCGATGGGCGCTGCGCGCTTCCATCATGGAGGGAGCGAAGGCTCGAGATGGGAGGTCGCCATGTTCTGTTCCAAGTGCGGCAGGGAGCTACCTGAAGGGTCGAGGTTCTGCCCGGGGTGCGGCGCCGAGGTGGCGGGCGCGCCGAAGCCTGAGCAGCCCGAAGCTGAGCCGGTCGCGGCGGCGTCCACCCCAAGCGCGGGGCCGGTGCCCGAACTGGCTGGCACCGGGGCCGCGCCCAACCCGGCATCCGCGACTGCGCAGCCCGCGCCGAAGCGCTCGCGCAAGCCGCTCATCATCGGCGGCATCGCCGTGGTGGCGGTGGCTGCCATCGTGGTGGCCGTCCTCTTCGCGACGGGCGTGCTCGGCCGCGATGGGAGGCTCCCGAACGGCTTCTTCACCTTCCAAGATAACGCGTTCGGCTTCAACTACCGCATCGAGCAAGAGGGCGGCGACCAGGTTATCGAGCTGCTCACGTATGACGAGACCTCAGGCTCCTATCCCACGATGTTCACGGGAACACTTGAGGAGGACGGCTCGAACGAGCTCGGCAAAATCTGGAAGGTCGCGAACCTTGTGGATGCGGACGGGCAGCCGGATTCGACCGTCGTCCGCCTGCAATTCCCGGAGGGAGCGTCTTCGGGAGAGCTCGAGGGACGTTGGTACGTTGAGGTAGAGCGGGATGGCGAAACCGTGTTCGCCCTGCGCGAATTCGACGCCGACGGATCCGTTCATTGGGTACTCGGCACGGGTACCGGCGTGATAGATGACGCCATGGACTATGACGAGATCATGCGCACGATGGATGTCCAGGCGACGTTGGACGACGGCTACGGAAACGGCGGCTACGGCTCATGCACCTGGGATGAAGGCAACGCCGGTGACTACGAGATTCGCGATGAGGATGGGGAGTGGATTATGAACGCATCTGTGAGCACGGGTCACTGATAGTAAGAAGGAGACCATCATGGGCGACGAGTCCGTGACGCTCTCGAAGCGGGAGAACCTGCTCATGTCGCCGAAACCCGCGGCGTAAGGCTCTTCCGCTCCCGCCCCCGTCGATATATCCGTCTGTGTTCGGATAATCCTCGAATGCCCTGCCTCGGCCGGGCATTCTGTAAAACCGCGTCAGACGGATACAATCAGCAGGGGGTCTAGGCGGACAAGGTTGATACATCGCGCTGGCACGCTGCATGATAGGTGAAAAGCGTTGGTTGGTTTGTATGAGGGGGAGCCACTATGTTTTGCCGTACATGTGGTGCAAAGCTGCCAGAGGATTCAAGGTTCTGCCCAGAGTGCGGTGCTCAGCTTGCTTCGGAAGCAGCTTCGCAAACGAGGCAGGGTATTTCAGAGCGCCCGCGGGCTGCATCGACTGTCGGTTCGGAGGCGTCTCTTCCGCGCCGACTCCGTCCCCCCCTTGTTATCGGAGGCATTGTGCTTGTGCTGGTCGTTGCGGCTTCAGCATTCGTTTCGCTCTGGTCGGGCAATACCGCCGCCACAGCTACGCTTCCGAACGGTACGTTCACGTTCAACGATGTCATGGCGTATGGTTTCAGCTATAGGATCCTCGACGGTGACGATGGTGAGACGATTATCCAGCTTGGCGACTTGGGGGATGCGGGAAGAACGTTCATACCCTTGTACGAAGGCGTGCTGCGCGAGGATGGCTCGAACGATCAAGGAACGATCTGGAAGGTCGAGAATCTCGAAGCGCTCGATGACAGATTCGTCGCTTGGCCGCAACATCATTCCAATATACGCGTCCAGTTTCCTGCTGGTGCTGCCGCGGGTGAGGTCGAAGGTCGCTGGTATTTCGAGTCTGAGGTTGCGGGTGGCGCAGGGGGGCAAGAGCACAATTGAGTTCGTGATTCGGGAATTCGATGAAGATGGCAGGGCGAGATGGGTGAGCGGATCAGGCGGAGGCGTCATCGACCGAGGCCTCACCTATGACGAGATCTTGGCAAGCGATTCTCTGGATATCGAGATGACGCTAGAGGGCGGGGATTACGATGACGAACACGGCGGCTACGGCCCCTGCACGTGGCGCTCGACGGGAGATGGCCGGTTCGAGGTCATCGACTCGGATGGTATCGTCGTGATGAAAGTACATATCGATCTGGACGATGCGAGGTAATCGGGAAGGCTTGGTAACAGCCCGGAAACGCCGACGCTTGACGAGCTGGGTACGATCTGGAAGGTCGCGGACATCGTGGACGGGAGCAGCGGCCAGCCGGTTGACGGCCTTTCGATGCGCATTCAATTCCCGGAGGGCGCGGCATCGGGCGAGCTTGAAGGCCGCTGGTACGTTGAGCTCAGTCTCAACGGAGAGTCGCTGTTCCAGCTGTTTGAGTTCGATGATGACGGCTCGGCGAACATCGTCTCGGGGTACGGTGCCGACGCGCTCAATGATGCCATGAGCTACGACGAGATTCTTGCCACGGATAACGTCCAGGCGACGTTCGAGGACGGGTACGGGAGCGGCGACGGCTACGGCCCCTGCGTCTGGTCGTCATATGATCCCGCTGTGTATCCGGGTTACAAAGTGAAGGATGCCGGGGGCAACACGGTGATGGACATTGCTGTCGACCCAGGTGAAGCCGGTCTGGCGGCCCGGAGTGATTCGTAGGCCGAACATAGGCTGAGCGTTTCGCTTGTCGAACCATGCGTTCGAATGAGGGCATGCTGCCCAAGCTGCGTTCGCCCTGCGAGTACAGGCAGCTCGGACAGCATGCCTTCCTGTTCTGGGTATCATAAATTAGCGGGCGCATGCCCGAAACCCTGACCAGAAAGGCACCCATGGCAACCGATACCCAACGCGACCTGCGCTTCGCGATTCTCATCGACGCGGATAACATCGCGCCGAAGTACATCAAGATCATCCTCGACGAGGTGGCGAACTCCGGAATCGCCACGTACAAGCGCATCTACGGGGACTGGACGAGCCAGCGGCTCGCCTCGTGGAAGGGCTGCCTGCTCGACAACTCGATCATCCCCATGCAGCAGTACAGCTACACGTACGGCAAGAGCTCGACGGATTCGGCGATGATCATCGACGCGATGGACATCCTTTACTCGGGCAACGTCGACGGCTTCGCCATCGTGAGCTCCGACTCCGACTTCACGCGGCTCGCCGCCCGCCTGCGCGAGAGCGGCATGCAGGTCATCGGCATGGGCGAGCAGAAGACCCCCGAGCCGTTCATCTCGGCCTGCAACCAGTTCAAGTACCTCGACCTGCTCTTCGCGGCGCGCCGCGCGGAAGACGATGACGCAGACGCCGAGGACGATGCAGCCGACGCACCCGCGCGCAAGCGCGCCCAGAAGGAGCGGACGCCCGCGAAGAAGGCCGACAAGGCCGACAAGCAAGAGAAGGCCGAGAAGCCCGCTCAAGCATCCAAGCGCGCGGGCAGCCCCACGAAGGCGAAGGAGGCCGTCGCCGCGAGCGCCGAGCACGCCCCCGAGGCCTCTGCGCGCGCCCGCCGCACCCCGGGTGACCGCGGCGGTGAACAGGGGGACGCCGCGTCGGCGCCCGAGCGCGGCGATGTGGAGTTCAGCGAGCTTTCGCGCACTACGCGCCGTCGCCATATGAAGCGCATCCGCTCCGCCGTCGACGCCATCATCGACCAGTTCTCCGACGAGGAGGGCTGGGTGTTCCTGGGCACCGTGGGCAGCGAGCTGCCCAAGCGCCTATCCGACTTCGACGTGCGCAACTACGGGTACCGCAAGCTCAGTCCCTTCCTGAAGTCGATGGGCGTCTACGAGTTCGACGAGCGCGCGAACACCGCGGGAGCCCGCGCGATCTACCTGCGCATCAAGGAGTCGTGACGCCGGCGGCGTTTTCCGCGGGCGGCGCTTCTGCACGTGGGGTATCCGCCGTACGCTACGGAATGGGAAACTCGGTGCGGCCGCCATCGAGTTTCTCCGTATCAGGTGGTATATTCGGGGTGTCCGCACGGCGCGCGCCGCACGGCCGGTACTGTTCGCACGCATTCGAAAAGGTGGAACGATGGGCTTTCTCGATGATGTTCAGGCTTCGCTGAATCGCGGCGTCGCGGGGGCAAACCGCGGCGTCGAGACCCTCAAGATCAAGAACCAGATGAATGACGCCATGAAGCGCCGCCAGCAGCTCGCCGCGCAGCTCGGTGCGAGCCTCTACGAGGCCACGAAGGATGACCCCGCGTTCCGCACCGGGCGCGAGCAGCTCTTCGACGGCATCGCGCAGATCGACGCTGAGCGCGCGTCCCTCCAGGCGCAGCTCGACGAGATCGAGCGCCAGAACGCCGCCTCGCAGCAGGCCGCGACCGTCGTCGTGTGCCCGTTCTGCCATACGCGCATCAGCGCGTCCGACATGTTCTGCGCCGGCTGCGGCAAGTCCATGGCCGAGATCATGGCGGCATCGGGCGCGCAGGCGCCTGCGCCCGCAGCTCCCGCCCCCGCAGCTCCCACCGGTCCCGTGTGCCCGAAGTGCGGTGCCCCGGTGAACCCCGGCGACGCCTTCTGCATGTCGTGCGGCGAGAAGCTCAACGCGTAGAGCGCGCCTCTGCGTTTCGTTTGGCCGAACCATGCGGGTCGCGGTGAGCGCCTGCCTTCTGGGCGAGCGCTGCAAGTACAATGGCGGGAGCAACCGTGACGTTGCGCTCATCGAGGCGCTCCACGCGCAGGGGTGCACGGTCGTCCCGGTGTGCCCCGAGGTCGCGGGCGGCCTGCCCGTGCCGCGCCCGCGCTCTGAGATCTCTGCTGGCAGGGTCGTGGACGAATTCGGCGCGAGCGTGGACGCCGCGTTCCGCTCGGGTGCCGCGGCCGAGCTCGCGCGCATCGAGGCGGCCGGCGGTATCGATGCCGCGGTGCTCCAGCCGCGCAGCCCATCGTGCGGGGCGGGGCTCATCTACGATGGTTCGTTTACCGGAAAGCTCGTTCCCGGTGATGGCGTGTTCACCGCGCTCCTCAAGGAGCACGGCGTGCCCGTGTACGCACCGGACGAGGTCGATGCCCGTTTGCTGGGCGAGGGGCGCTGAGCAGGGCATCACGTGAACAGGGGAGGTTTTGCATGGCGGAAGATCAGGTCAACCCCGTCGAGGCGTTCGATATGCATATCGCGCACATCGGCATCAACGCCGCGGATGCTGCGGAGGCCGAGCGCACGGCGGCGCTCATCGAGGCTCTCTTCGGCTTGGAGCGGCACGACACGCCCATCTCCATCTTCAACGACACGCTCATCGAGGTCATGAAGGGATGCGGGCGCGGTGAGAAGGGCCATATCGGGCTGGCGGTGAACAATGTGCCCGCCGCCGAGGCGTACTTCCGCTCCCGCGGGCTCACGATCAACGAGGACTTGCGCGCCCTCAACCCGGACGGCTCCACGAAGCTCGTCTACTTCAACGAGGACATCGCGGGCTTCGCCGTGCACCTCTCCTGCTCGTGAGCCAGTCGAAGGCCGCGGTGGCGCCATCGTCCCCGCGGCCTTCCCATCTAGCGGATGAACTCGATGAACGCCTGCGCCTGCCGCTCGAGGTAGGGTAGGGAGTCGCCGAGCTCGAGGACGCCGTCGTGCACCTTGGTGAAGCCGTTCGGCACGGTGAGGCGCGGCTTGTTCATGACGCGCATGTTGAGGAAGGAAATGAGTGTCACGAGGTGATCCTGCGCCACGGCGGTACCGGTGCCGCCCGCCGAGATGCCGCTCACCGCGGCGGGCTTGCTATCGAGCACCTGCCCCTGCTTGGGACCGACTGGGCGCGAGAGCCAGTCGAGCAGGTTCTTGAGCGGACCGGGGAAGAAGTGGTTGTACTCGGGTGTGAAGAACCAGACGCCGTCGGCGGCGAGCACCTCCGCGCGCACGCGCGCCACGGCCTCGGGCGCGGGGTGCTCGATGTCCTGGTTGAAGATCGGCACGTCCGACCAGTCGAGGATGGTGAAGCGGGCGTCGGGCTCGAGTTCGGCGACGATACGCTGGGCTTCCTCGGCGAGCTGGCGGTTGAGGCTTCCCGTGCGAAGCGATCCCGCGATGGCAACGATATGCATGGGTGTCCTTTCATCTGGTGCGCGGCACGGAACGCCGCGCTACTAACCGTATGCCCAGAGTCGCGGCGCGCCATGCGGCGGGTGCGGACAAGGGCTCGCGCGTGCCGCGGGTGCGCCCGCGCGGGCGGCTCGGTGCCGTTCGTGTGCCCGTGTGTCTAAACCCTTTGTCGCACGCGCTCCGCGAGCAACGTGCTACAATACCGCGCAATGGCTGTGATGGGGACGAGTAGCCGGTCTCCGCGCCGATGAGAGAGCGAGCCACGGGTTCGGCGTGCTGCCGCCTCCGTGCTGGAAGGTTCGCCGGCGCGCCCGCGTGAATATCACCCCGGAGCTGCGGCCCGAACGGAGGGGTTCGGCGGATGGGTTGATGAGAACACGTCCCCAACCAACCCCTTTCAGTAGGCGTCGCCGGGACGACCGCCGTCATGTGGTCGGCCGAGTACAGGTGCAGGCTGCCGGAAGGCCGCGGGGCACCTAAGCTGGGTGGTATAGCGAGGAGCTCGCGCGGCGCGTCTGCCCGCGCATCACGGCGCTTCGTCCCAGCTTGCAGGGACGGGCGCTTTTTTTCTTAGGCGCCCAGAGCCAGGGCGCCTCGCCAAGGTCGTCCTGGCGGACGAGAAGGGGGAGGGTATCCCGTGGCGAAAGAGAAGAGCATCTACCAGGAGACCATGAACCTGCCCAAGACCGGGTTCCCCATGCGCGCCGGGCTCGCGAAGTCCGAGCCGGCTCGCCTGGCCGCGTGGAACGAGAACCATGTCTACGAGCAGCTCATGAAGAAGAACGAGGGGCATAAGAAGTTCGTCCTGCACGACGGCCCCCCGTATGCGAATGGCCCCATCCACATCGGCCACGCCATGAACAAGATCTCCAAAGACATGATCATGCGCTACCATGCCATGCAGGGCGAGCAGACGCCGTACGTGCCCGGCTGGGATTGCCATGGCCAGCCCATCGAGCACAAGGTCGAGGAGAAGCTCGGCACGGCGAAGTTCAATGCCACGCCCACGGCCAAGATCCGCGAGATGTGCCACGAGTTCGCCGTCGAGAACATCGAGCTGCAGAAGGCCGGCTTCCGCCGCCTGGGCGTGCTCGGCGACTGGGACCACCCGTACCTCACGCTCTACCACGAGCATGACGCGGCGGACATCGAGGTCTTCAAGGCCATGTTCGACAAGGGCATGATCTACCGCGGCCGCAAGCCGGTGCACTGGTGCAAGCACTGCCACACCGCGCTCGCCGAGGCCGAGATCGAGTACGCCGACGAGGTGAGCCCGTCGGTCTTCGTGCGCTTCGAGCTCATCGACGCGCCCGAGGCGCTCGCGGCGAGCGGGCTGCCCGTCGACGTGGTCATCTGGACGACGACCCCCTGGACGCTCCCTGCGAACTCTGGCGTGGCGCTCTCGCCCGAGGCGGACTACGTCGCCGTGGAGGCCGGCGGCCGCCTGGGCATCATGGCCAAGGCGCTCTGGGAGAAGGTTTTCCACGAGGTCGCGCATCTCGAGGATGCTCGCCTCTTCACGCCCGCCGGCGCCGCGGAGCCCTGGGTCGCACAGGGCGCTGACCTTGTGGGCACGACGTACAAGCACCCCATCTTCGAGGACGTCACGGGCACGGTTGTCACGGCGGACTACGTCACGCTCGAGGACGGCACGGGCTGCGTCCACACCGCGCCCGGCCACGGCGTCGATGACTACTACACCGGCATGCGCTGCAACCTGCCCATCATCATGCCCGTCGATGACGACGGCCGCTTCTACGTGGGCGAGGGCTACGGCACGGGCGGTCCCTTCAGCGGCATGGACACCGACGAGGCGAATCCCAAGATCATCGAGTTCCTCGCCGAGCGCGGCACGCTGCTCGCCGAGAAGAAGATCAACCACAGCTACCCGCACTGCTGGCGCTGCAAGAACCCGACCATCTTCCGCGCGACGGACCAGTGGTTCGTCTCCATGGACGAGACGGGTCTGCGCGAGCAGGCGCTCGACCAGGTGCTGAACCACGTGGCGTGGTACCCCGACCATGCGAAGAACCGCATCGGCGCCATGGTGGAGCAGCGCCCCGACTGGTGCATCTCGCGCCAGCGCAACTGGGGCGTGCCCATCCCGAGCTTCACCTGCGCGGATTGCGGCGAGAAGGTCATGAACGACGCGACGCTCGACGCCGTCATCGCGCTCTTCAAGGAGAAGGGCTCCGACGCCTGGTTCACCGACGCGCCCGAGAGCTACCTGGGCGAGGCCTGCGTCTGCCCGAAGTGCGGCGGACACCACCTCAAGGCCGACCGTGACATCCTGGACGTGTGGTGGGACTCCGGCGTCTCGTGGAAGGCGGTCTGCGAGAACCGCCCCGAGCTCGCCTACCCGGCGGATATGTACCTCGAGGGCTCCGACCAGCATCGCGGCTGGTTCCAGAGCTCGCTGCTCACGAGCGTGGGCGCCAACGGCGTGGCCCCGTACAAGGCGGTCGTCTCGCAGGGCTTCACCCTCGACGGCCAGGGTCGCAAGATGTCGAAGTCGCTCGGCAACGTGATCGACCCCAACAAGGTCTGCGACGAGATGGGCGCCGACATCATCCGCCTGTGGGTTGCGAGCGTGGACACCTCCTCGGACGTGGCCATCGACCACGAGATCCTCGCGCGCACCTCGGACGCGTACCGCCGCTTCCGCAACACCTTCCGCTTCCTGCTCGGCGAGCTCGAGGGGCAGTTCGACCCGGAGCGCGACGGGGTCCCGTTCGAGGAGCTGCTGCCGCTCGACAAGCTCATGGTCGCGCGCCTCACGCAGGTCCAGGCCGAGGTCGACGACGCGTACCGCGGCTATGAGTTCAACCGCGCCTACCGCACGCTCTACGACTTCGTGGTCACGGAGCTCTCGAACGTCTACCTCGACGCCCTGAAGGACCGCCTGTACTGCGAGCGCCCGGGCTCGCTCGCGCGCCGGAGCGCCCAGACCGTGCTCGCCGAGCTCCTGTCCATGCTCCTGCGCGATCTGCAGCCCATCCTCTCCTTCACCTGTGACGAGGTCATGGCCTACGCCCCCGCGGGGTGCCGCGACGGCCAGACCTACGCCGCACTCCTCGAATGGTACGAGGCACCCATCGCGCTCGACGAGGCGAACCGCTACGGCGAGGTGCTCGATGCCGCCATGGAGCTCCGTGGCGTGGTGACGAAGGCGATCGAGGACGCCCGCGCTGAGGGCACGTTCACCAAGAGCCAGGAGGTGCGCGTGCGCGCCTGGGCTCCGGCCGAGGCATACGCGCTGCTCACCGGCGATATGGCCTGCGACCTCGCCGAGTTCTTCATCGTCTCCGAGGTCGAGCTCGAGAGCGGCGAGGAGTTCGCGGCCGAGGTCGAGCCCGCGCGCGGCGAGCGCTGCGACCGCTGCTGGAACTACCGCGAGAGCACGGGCGAGCACGGCGGGCACGCGCACATCTGCGCCCGCTGCGCCGAGGCGCTCGAGGCCTAGCCGTGGCTGCGCGCACCGATACCACCGGAACGAGGCACTTCCAGCCGTCGCTTGCGTGGCGGCTGGGGGTGCTCGGCGCGCTTGCGGCGGCCTTCGTCATCGCCGACCAGGTCTCGAAGGCGCTCGTGCGCGCCACGCAGGCGCAGGGGGGCTTTCCCGTCGAGGTGCTGCCCGGGGTGGTCGGCTTCGAGTACGTGGAGAACCGCGGGGCGGCGTTCGGCCTGGGCGAGGGCTTCGGCTTCGTGTTCGTCCTGCTCGCGGTGGTCATGGTCGCGGCGTCCGTCGTGTACCTCGTGCGCGCGCCACGCGTCTCGCGACTCGAGGTCGTGGGACTCGGCATGGTGTGCGGCGGCGCTATCGGCAACGCTATCGACCGCGTGGCGCTCGGTTACGTGACCGATTTCATCACGACGCGTTTCATGTCGTTCCCGAGCTTCAACATCGCCGACATCGGCGTCACCGTGGGCGTCGTGATCGCGCTCATCGGCTTCATCTTCCTCTCGCCGGCAAACGAGAAGGAGCGCTCAGATGGCCGGTGACCTGCATATCCTCGTCGATGAGCACGCCGCTGGCCAGCGCCTCGATGCGTTTTTGGGCGCGCAGGAGCATGCGCCCTCGCGCTCGGCTTGCGCACGGCTCATCGATGCCGGCGCGGTCGACGTCAACGGCGAGACCTGCACCTCCAAGAAATACACCGTCGCCGCGGGCGACCGCATCTCCGTCGAGCTGCCGGAGGAGCGCGAGCCGGGCGCCGTCATCCCCCAGGCCATCCCGCTCGACATCCGCTACGAGGACGACTACCTCATCGTCCTCTCCAAGCAGCGCGGGCTCGTGTGCCACCCCGCCCACGGGCACGCGGACGGCACGCTCGCCAACGCCCTCGTCTACCACTGCGGCCTCGAGCACCTGGGCACGCTCCAGGGCGAGGACCGACCCGGCATCGTGCACCGCCTCGACCGCGATACGACGGGGCTCATGCTCGCGGCGAAGGACGACGAGACCCAGCGCGCACTCCAGGACCTCATCCGCCTGCGCACGCTCGACCGGCGCTACATCGCGCTCGTCCACGGCTACATCGCGCACGACGAGGGGACGATCAACACGGGTATCGCGCGCTCAACGCGCGACCGTGTGAAGATGGCCGTCTCGGACGACCCCTTCGCGCGCCAGGCCATCACCACCTTCCGCGTGCTCGAGCGCTTCGAGGCCGGGCGCTTCGACGATGGTTACACGCTTGTGGAATGCCATCTCTACACCGGCAGGACGCATCAGATCCGCGTGCACATGCGCCATATCAACCATCCCCTCGTGGGCGACCCGCTCTACGGCAAGGGGAAGGGCTCCGATCGCGCCGATCTGGCCCTCACGCGTCAGTTCCTCCACTCCTGGCGCGTGCGCTTTGCGCATCCCGTGACGGGCGAGGAGATCGAGTGCCGCGACACGCTGCCCTGGGACCTGGCCGCCGCCCTCGAGGAGATCGAGGACACCTCGCTCGGGCGCACCCCCGCGGGCGACGAGATCGTCCCGCAGCTCCTAGTACAATAACGAGAATCGGCGTTGGTTCGTTTGGGGGTATCTGAGGTGGAGCAATTTGTTAGATGGCCGGGCTATCATCATTTGCCTTCTAACGGCATCGAGTTTGAGCGCTATGTTGCTACGCTCGTCCAAGATTTGGGCTTTCTTGTCTACGTTACGAGTGAATCTAATGATTTCGGCGCGGATATTGTCGCCTCAGATGCAGCTGGAGAGCGAAGGGTTTGCATTCAGGCCAAGTTTTATGGCTCGACACTCGACAACAGCCCTATTCAAGAGGTGGTTGCTTCTCTTGCCCATTACCATGCGAATGAAGCCTGGGTTGTCACCAATTCGAGTTTCACTGACAACGCGATCCAATTGGCCAAGGACAATCACGTCAGGTTGATTGAAAATAGGATTTTGAACCGCTTGATAGACGCTGTGGTATCTGGAAATACAGACCGCCTTCCAGATTTTTATAAGGGCACAAAGCAAGTTGAGTCAAAGGAACCTACCCATAAGAGCGCCACTCATCGGAATTCCTATTACTTTGACCCTCTTATCTGGGAGGCCGCGCACTTCGTTGTGGAGTCTGGGCTCGGTTCCACCTCGAGCCTGCAGCGCCGCCTCAAGATGGGCTACGCTCGCGCCGCCCGCATCATGGACATGCTCGAGGAGCTGGGCGTCGTGGGGCCGCCGGATGGATCGAAGCCTCGAGAGGTGTTTCTTGACAAGGATGGTCTAGCGAGGCTCGAGCGCATTGAACTGGGTGAAGAGGAAGATTCTGTCGACGATTCATCTTCTCACTCTGATTCCGGCAAGGATGCCTCTTCTCAAACTGACGTGGAAAGGGAAGATGGCTCGAGTGGCTTGAGTTCAGCTAAACCAGCCCCTAGTCTCGCTTGGGTTGATTCCATAACCTGGGAAGCTGCACATCTCGTTGTTACATCTAAGCAGGCTTCAAGCTCCTTTCTTCGTCATAACTTGCATGTCGGATTGTTTGAGGCTTCCCGGATTTTGGATGTTCTTGAAGTCCTCGGTGTTGTGGGGCCTTCCGCCGGGTTTAAGTCCCGTAAAGTCTTGCTTGATGGAAAAGGGCTCGCCGAACTTGAGAGGCGAAGGGATTAGGGCGGCAATAATGGGCATGGCTCAATGAGCTGCCTGTCATGTTGCTTTCTGGAATAATTGCATCGCTTTTTGCCCGTGAACTACAATTTCTTGGCAAAGTGAACGCCTAAGCTCATAGTTTAAGGAGCGCTCCCGTGCCCGACATCATCGCGATCTTTCTCGCTGCCACGCCCATCGTGAAGTTCAACATGCTCATCATCGGGATCTTCTCGGTCTGCTTCCTCTATCAGGCGGTGTTCCTCGTCATCGGCGTCGTGCGCGGGGAGTACCGCTATCCCAAGGCCAAGCGGCTGCATCGCTATGCGTTCTTCATCGCGGCGCACAACGAGGAGGCGGTCATCGCGAACCTCGTGCGCTCGATCCGCGAGCAGGATTACCCGGACGAGCTCATGGACGTGTTCGTGGTGGCCGACGCCTGCACGGACGACACGGCGCGCGTGGCGCGCGAGGCGGGCGCCATCGTCTACGAGCGCAACGACCTCGCCCGCAAGGGCAAGAGCTGGGTCATGGACTTCGGCTTCCAGCGCATCCTGGCCGAGTACCCCGGCCGCTACGAGGGCTTCTTCATCTTCGATGCCGACAACCTCGTGAGCCCGGAGTACACGACCATCATGAACGACGCCTTCGACGCCGGCTACCTCGCGGTGACCGGGTACCGCAACTCGAAGAACTTCGGCAGCTCGTGGGTTTCGGCCGCCAACGCGACCGCGTACCTGCGCGAGGCGCGCTTCCTCAACAACGCCCGCATGATCTGCGGCACCTCGTGCGCGGTCTCGGGTTCGGGCTACCTCGTGTCCGCGAAGATCATCGAGGCCATGGGTGGCTGGAAGTTCCATACGCTCACCGAGGACATCCAGTTCTCGACGTTCTGCGCGCTCGAGGGCGTGCGCATCGCGTACGCGCCCGCAGAGTTCTTCGACGAGCAGCCCGTGAAGTTCGCCGCCTCCTGGAAGCAGCGCATGCGCTGGACGAAGGGCTTCTACCAGGTGATCTTCACCTACGGCAAGCAGTTCCCGAAGGCGATCTTCGCGCGCCATCGCTTCGCGGCGTACGACATGTTCTGCGTGCTCATACCAGGCAACCTCCTCACGCTCATCTCGATCTTGGCGAACGGGACGTTCCTCATCGTGGGGCTCTTGAGCCATGGCTTCCTTGCCACGGATGCGGAGATCCAAGCCTGCCTGCAATCGATCGTGAACACCTTCATCGCGCTCTACCAGGCGTATTTCGCGATCGGGATCGTGACCACCTTCTTCGAGCGCAAACACATCCACAAGGCGAAGCCCTGGCAGCTGCTGCTCAACGTCTTCACGTTCCCGCTCTTCATGTGCACCTACATCCCGCTCATCGTCGCGGCGCTCTTCCTCAAGGTGGACTGGGTGCCCACGCAGCACAACCTCTCGATGACGCTCGACGACGTCGTGGGCGAGGCGCGCTGAATCGCGTGCGCGGCGGTGCCCGCGGTATCGCGAGCGCACGGCGGGGTAGTATGGTAGCAACCTATCGATTGGAGCCCCATGGAAGCCATCGAACCCACTGCCCTGCCCGTTTGCGACCCTTCCAACATCACCGCGTGCGCGCACCCCGCAACACCGCTCGACAGCGTGGCGCTTGAGGAGGAGTACATCCAGATCGCCCGCGACCTCGACGGCGACGCGCCCTCGCACGAGGCGGGCGACGCCTACCTCGCCGGGACGAACGCGCTCTATCATGGCGGACCCATCCAATGGAGCTTCGTGCCCAAGATCTTCTCCCGGCGCGACCTGGGGTACCTCGCGTGGATCGCGGAGACCATGGGCGGCATCATGGAGAAGGTCACGGCGCGCTTCGTGGAGGACGCTACCTTCCGCGCGCACTTCGGCCTCGACCCGCGCATCGAGGCGCTCGCGTGCATGCCGAACGCCTTCCCCGTGCAGATCCCCATCGCCCGCGTCGACATCTTCCTCGATGAGCGGACGGGCGCGTTCAAGTTCTGCGAGCTCAACACCGACGGCTCGTCGGGCATGCTCTCGTCGACCGAGGTGACGCGCGCGAACCTGCTCACCGAGACGGGCGCGCGGTTCGCGCAGCGCCACGCCCTTGAGGCGTTCGACATCTACCGCGCCTGCGCCGAGGCGGTGCTCGCGTGCTACCGCGACGCCGGGGGCGCGAGCGCCTGCCCGCAGGTGGTCGCCGTCGATTACGCCGAGAGCATCGTGCGCGAGGAGATCGAGGAATACGGCCGCGTCTTCGCCGAGCACGGCGCGAGCCTGCGCTTCGCGGACATCCGCGACCTGCGGTATGAGGAAGGCGTGCTCTACGACGCGCAAGGCCCCATTGATTGCGTTTGGCGGCGCGTGGTGATCTCGGAGATGCTCGAGAAGCCGTGCCCGGGTGCGGACGCGTTCATGGCCTGCGCCGAGGCGGGGGAGGTGCCCATCGTGGGCGGCTTCAGGACGTGGCCGTGCGCGACCAAGACGGTCTTCGCCGTGCTGCACAGCCCGGCCGTCGGCGACATCCTCACCCCCGAGGAGCTCGACTTCATCCAGGCGCACGTGCCCGCCACCTACCTCGTGGACGAGGCGACCGACCTTGCGCGCTTTCGCGACCGCGAGGCGTGGATCGCGAAGCCGCGCGACGGCTATAACAGTATCGGCGTGCGCGCGGGACGCGACTGCACGGACGAGGAGTGGCAGCGGGTGCTCGCCGAGATGGCCTCCACGCACGGCACGGTGCAGGAATACGTCACGCCCTACGCCTCGCCGAACGTCGAGGGCGGCGTCGCCGGCGTCGGGCGCCCCTTCGAGCCGTACATGAATATGGAGGGGCTGTTCCTCTTCGACGGCCGCTTCTCCGGCGTGTTCACGCGCTGTGGGCAGGCGGCGGTCATCGGCGAGTTCGCGGGCCGCCTCAACATGGGCTGCCTCGTGGTCGACGACGCGTAAGGCGGGGCACGGTGCGTGATGGCGGCAGGGTTTGCGGGCGGCGTCGCGCTCGGGCATGCGGCGCGCATCGTCTTCCTCGCGCTCGTCGCGGCCTCGATGGTCATCGACGCCCGGGAGCGGCGCGTCCCCAACGCGCTCGTTCTCGCGCTCATCGCGTGCGCGCTCGTCGTCGCGGTCATGGGACGCACGTGGGCGCAGCTCGCGTGGGTCGTCGGCAGCGCGGCTGCGGTGTGCGGAGCGCTCGTCGGCTTTGAGGTACTCTGGCGGAGGCTGCGCGGGAGCGCGGGCATCGGCATGGGCGACATTAAGGTGCTCTTCTGCATGATGCTCGTGGATCCCGCCGCCGCGCTCGCCGCCTTCGCCACGGGGCTGCTCGTGCTCGCGCTCGTCGCCGTGGCGCTCCGGCGCGGAAGCCTCCCGCTCATGCCCTTCTTCGGCGGCGCTTTCCTTGTGCTCGCGCTTATCCTGTGAGGGCGGCCGCGCCTGCGGTGGCACCGGGGCGCCTCGTGTGCATATGTCCGCGCGGTATGCGATGATGGTACCAACAGTTCCTGCGGAAAGGGGGAGGGTATGGACGCACGACCCGAGCAAGACCGTTCGATGGTGCGCGAGCGCATGGCGGCCATCCCCGATGCGCTCTCGCCCGAGCTCGTCGAGCGCATGCGGCACGACCGCACCCGCGGGTGGGTCAACCCGTACCGGACGGACGATTCCGCCGCGCTCCGGCGCGAGCAGCGCCCGCGCGACCAGGCGAGCTTCTGGCGGCCGGCCTTCGTGCGCGATGTGGAGAAGATCCTCCACCTGCCCGCGTACAACCGCTACGCCGGCAAGACGCAGGTCTTCAGCTTCCGCGCGAACGACGACCTCTCGCGCCGCGGCCTCCATGTCCAGCTCGTCGCCCGCATCGCGCGCGACATCGGCTACGCGCTCGGTCTCAACTGCGACCTCATCGAGGCCATCGGGCTCGGGCACGACCTTGGGCACACGCCGTTCGGACACGCCGGCGAGCGTTGCCTGAACGACGTGTTCCAGGCGCGCACGGGCCGCTCGTTCCACCACAACGTCCACTCCGTCCGCGTGCTCGACGTGCTCTACGGCCGCAACATCACGCTCCAGACGCTCGACGGGGTGCTCTGCCATAACGGCGAGTACGAGCAGCGCGTGTTCGAGCTCTCGGGGCTCTCCGGTTTCGAGGAGTTCGACGCGACGGTCGAGCAGTGCTACACGAAGGGCGGGCGCGCCATCGGGCACCTGCGCCCCATGACGCTCGAGGGCTGCGTGGTGCGCATCTCCGACATCATCGCCTACGTGGGCCGCGACCGCCAGGACGCCATCGAGGCGGGCCTGCTTGATGGGGACGCCTTCGAGGACGGTCTCGGCGGTGCGTACAACTCGTGGATCCTCACGCACGCCTCGGCCGACATCATCGAGCACAGCTACGGCAAGGACCGCATCGAGATGAGCGAGGAACTGTTCGCCGAGCTCCGTCGCGCGAAGGCGGAGAACTACAGGAAGATCTACCGCTCGAGCGGCATCGAGGGTGAGCGCGCCGAGCTTTTGGCGCGCGCGTTCGAGCTCATGTACGAGCGCTGCTATGCGGACCTCGCGGCAGGTGACGAGTCGAGCTACATCTTCCGGCACCACATCCGCCGGCTCTCCGAGCAGCTCGCGCACTACGACCGCGTGTACGATTGGTCGAGCGACCTGGACCAGACGGTCGTCGACTACATTGCCAGCATGACGGACGGTTACTTCGCCGAGCTCGCACAGCACTGGTTCCCCGACATCCACTTCCCGCGGCGCGCCTACATCAACGAGGCGTGCTGAATCTGGCAGGGCAATCTGGCTCCGGGCGGTAGATTGCTTCATATTCGATGAGACGCGCGGCCGCCGCCCCGGCACCCGGCCGCCGCCCTGGATTGGTCACACCCCATGGATACGCTGTTTTCACAGGAAGAGTCCGAACGAGCGCTGCGGAACGCGCCGCTCGCCGTGCGCATGCGCCCGACCTCGCTCGATGAGTACGTCGGCCAGGAGCAGGCGGTGGGCGAGGGGTCGTGGCTGCGCTCGGCCATCGAGCGCGACGTGCTCTCGAGCGTGATCCTCTACGGGCCCGCCGGCACCGGCAAGACGACGCTCGCGCACATCATCGCGGCGCACACGCGCAGCGAGTTCGTCGAGGTCTCCGCCGTGACCGGCACGGTGAAGGACCTGCGCGCCGTCATCGAGGACGCGCGCCGTCGCCTCATGGCCTACGACCGTCGCACGATCCTCTTCATCGACGAGATCCACCGCTTCAACCGCTCCCAGCAGGACGCCCTGCTCCATGCCGTCGAGAACCGCACCGTCATCATGGTGGGCGCCACCACGGAGAACCCGTATTTCGAGGTGAACGCGGCGCTGCTCTCACGCGCCCGCGTGGTCGAGCTCCAGCCGCTCACCGATGCGGACATCGCCGTTCTCGTGCGCCGCGCGCTCACCTCGCCGAAGGGCTTCGACGGGAGGTTCTCCGCGACGGACGAGGTCGTGGGGGCGATCTGCACGCTCGCCGCCGGAGACGCCCGCTCGGCGCTCACCTCGCTCGAGCTCGCGAGCGAGATCGCCCTCACGCGGCCGGACACCGATGGCGCCGCCGCGCCCCGGGAGGGCGAGCCCATAGCCATCACGCTCGAGGACGTGAAAACCGCCAACCCGCGCCGCAGCCTGCCGTACGATAAAGACGGCGACATGCACTACGACATCATCTCCGCCTTCATCAAGTCCATGCGGGGGAGCGACCCGGATGCCGCCGTGTACTGGCTCGCGCGCATGATCGACGCGGGCGAGGATCCCCGGTTCATCGCGCGCCGTATCCTCATCGCGGCGTCCGAGGACATCGGCAACGCCGACCCGCAGGCCATCCAGGTGGCGGCCGCCGCGTTCAAGGCCGCGGAGGTGATCGGGTATCCGGAATGCCGCATCAACCTCGCGCAGGCGGCGATCTACAACGCGCTCGCCCCGAAGTCGAACGCCTGCGAGGCCGCCATCGACGCCGCCCTCGCGGACGTGCGCTCAAGCGGCGTGCGCGCGGTGCCGAAGCATCTGCGCGACCGGCACCGGCCCGGCTCCGAGACGTACGGTGACTACCTCTACCCGCACGATTACCCCGAGGGCTGGGTCGAGCAGCGCTACCTGCCCGAGGGGCTCGAGCGCGGCGCCTTCTGGAAACCGGCCGGCCGGGGCTGGGAGGAATGGCGCTTCGAGCAGGGCCAGCAGCACTGACGGGCGCGGGGCTGTCCTCGTTTTGTACCAAGTGGGCGCCGGCGTCGCTTCGAGGGATGCGCCGGTGCCCCTTGGGGTAGAATCTACGTCGTATATGTATGTACCGCCGTCCCAAAGGAGGGTTCATGGAGCCCCTTCAGATCTTACTCATGGTGCTCGTCGTGGCGGGCATCTGGTTCATCGCCGAGCTCGCGATCACCGCGCGCCGCGCGCGGCGCACGATGGACGGGGTCGATAAGACCGTCGCCGAGCTGAACGAGACCCTGGCCGAGGCGCGGCCTGTCGTGGCGAAGCTTGACGGCGCCGTGGACGAGCTCCAGCCTGCGATCGCCAAGATCGACCCGCTGCTCAGCTCGGCGAACGTCGCCGTGGACGCGCTCTCGGCGAACCTCGTGGAGATCGAGGGCGTCGTGCGCGACGTCTCCGCGGTCACCGGCGCGGCTGCGAGCGCGGGCAACGCCGTCACGGGCGTCGCCGATTCCGCCACCGAGGCGGCGCGCAAGCTGTTCGGCAAGATCAAGTCCGCCGCCCCCGCCGCCGAGCGCGCGATCGAGGGCGCGAAGGCGGAGCAGGAGGGCTCCGAGCCGACCGAGTCCGATGCCCCCGCGGACGAGGAGCACGCTCCGGCCGCGTATTTCACGTACGGCGATGCCTCGCAGGACGAGGCCGCCGCGTCCGACGAACCCCAGGCATAAGGAAGGGCACGCGCATGAGCAGCACCCAGCATATCGAGCCCATAACCCTCACGCTCACCGCGAACCCCGGCCTCGCGCGCCTCGTGCGCATGACGGCGGCGAACGTCGCGGCGCTCTCGTCGATGTCTGTCGACCGCGTCGAGGACGTGCGCATGGCGGCCGAGGAGGCCTTCATCTACGCGTGCTCGGTCGAGGAGGGGGCCTCCATCGAGATCGCCTTCACGGTCGACGCCGAGCGGGTCTCCATGGATTTCGCCTTGGGCGACGCGCTTCCAGCGGAGCCGGATGCCGGCAACCCGGCGGCCTACGCGGGCCTCATCCTCGCCGCTGTGTGCGACTCCTATGAGAAGACGGACGCGCCCGCGCACCTGCACCTCGAACTCAAGGCGGACCTCTGATGGCAGAAAAGACCACGTCGAGTAAATCGGCCTGGGACAAGCAGAAGACGCGCGAGCTCTTCCGCCGGTATAAGGAACAGGGCGACATGGATGCGCGCGAGCAGCTCGTCATGTCGCACATGAACCTCGTCCGATTCCTCGCGAACAAATTCAAGAACCGCGGCGAGCCGCTCGACGACCTCATGCAGGTGGGGTACCTCGGCCTGCTCAAGGCGATCGACCGCTTCGATCCCGAGCGCGGGCTCGAGTTCACCACCTACGCCACGCCCACCATCCTGGGCGAGATCAAGCGGCACTTCCGCGACAAGGGCTGGAGCGTCCGCGTGCCGCGCCGCCTGCAGGAGCTCTCGGCGAAGGTGAACCAGGCCACCGACGCGCTCACCACGCAGCTGCAGCGCTCGCCCTCGATCGACGAGATCGCCGAGTACCTCGATGCCTCGGTGGACGAGGTGCTCGAGGCGATGGAGTCCTCGAGCGCCTACAGCTCGGTGCCGCTCGAGGGGCCGAGCACGGCGGAGGGCGATGATGCGCCCTCGGTCATCGACCGCTATGCCGAGGAGGACAGCGACCTCGCCCTCACCGACGACCGCCTCATCATCGAGGAGGCTCTCGCCGGGTTCTCGCCCCGCGAGCGCGAGGTCGTGGAGCTGCGCTTCCTGAAGGGCATGACGCAGATCGAGATCGCCGAGCAGCTCGGCATCTCCCAGGTGCAGGTCTCGCGCCTTCTGCGCCGCACGCTCAAGAAGATCCAGGATCGGCTCGATCCCGAAGGCATCATGCAGGGGAGATAACATGGTTGATCGTGCGCGGACCGACGCGGCCGAAGCGAAGCTACCCGGGGCGGGCGTCATCGCCCTGCGCGTATGGACGGTGGTCGGCGCCATCATCATCGGCATCGCCCTTCTGTACGTGCTCGGCGTGCTTGCGCCCGTCGTCGAGTTCCTCGCGGTGGGCTCGCTCATCGCGTTCATCGCCTCGCCGATCGTGAACGCGCTTGAGCGCAAGCGCATCCCGCGACCTGTAGGGGCGTTCATCGGGCTCGCCGCGGTGATCCTCATCTCGCTCTGCGTCATCATGGTCATCGTGCCCATCTTCGTCGACCAGGTGATCGAGGTGCTCTCGCGCCTGCCCGACCAGCTCCAGGCGCTCAGCACCTGGGCGACGCAGGTGGCCCACGATATCGAGGCGTTCTCGCACTCCTCGTGGGCGAGCGGCTTCGACTCGATGCTGCAGTCGCTCACCAACGTCGCCTCGTCGTACGTGACGCAGCTCGCCGGCGACCTGGGCCGCGGCCTCTTCCCCGTCCTCTCGGGCTTCGCCTCGCAGCTCTTCATCTTCTTCCTCGGGCTCGTGCTGGCCTACTGGCTCGCCCTCGATTACCCGAAGATCCATCGCGAGATCGCCACCATCGTGGGCGAGGGGCACGAGATGAGCTACCGCTTCATGGTCGCGATCCTGTCGCGCTCGGTGGGCGGGTACATGCGCAGCATGGTGATCACGTCGTTCATCGACGGCCTGCTCGCGTTCATAGGGCTTCTCATCGTCGGGCACCCGTATGCGGCGCTCATGGGCGTGCTCACGGGGCTCATGCACCTCATCCCCGTGCTCGGCTCGTGGATCTCGGCCTTCGCGGCCACGCTGCTCGCGCTCTTCTACAGCCCCATCCTCGCCTTCTGGACGATCATCATCTGCATGGTGGCGCAGAACGTGACCGATAACGTGGTCTCGCCGAAGGTCATGCAGTCCTCCGTGCAGATCCATCCCGCCATGAACCTCGCCGCCCTCGTCGTGGGGTCGACCCTCATGGGCGCGATCGGCATGGTGGTCGCCATCCCGCTGTGCGCCGCGCTCAAGGGGCTCTTCGTGTTCTACTTCGAGAAGTCGACCGGCCGCGCCCTCGTCTCCTACGACGGCGCGATCTTCCAGGGGACGCCGTACCGCGACGAGCACGGCAACCCGGTGCCCGCCTTCGACGCGCTCGGCGACGACACCTTCGTCCAGGAATCCGAGCTCATCCCCAAGGACGTCGCGCCCACCGGCTCCGCCGTGCCCCGTCCCGACCTCGAGAACCCGTGGAGCAAGCTCCAGTTCCTGCACCGCAACTCCGAGGCGGATGCGAAAGGCGAACAGAAGCCGGCCGATACGGCACCGGACGACAAGACGTCACGCGACTAGAGGGCTGCGCTCGCGCCCCATGCGCGAACCCGGTAGATTCCGCGCGCACGTCCGCGCGTCGCGCCCCGATTCGCTATACTCATGTAGTTTACGCGTTGTTACCCACACTCAAGGAGATACCGCATGGTTGCAGATTTCCCTACGATGACGACGGCGGAGATCCGGTCCGCCTTCCTCACGTTCTTCGAGGAGCGCGGCTGCAAGCTCTTCCCGAGCTCGTCGCTCATCCCCGATGACCCGTCGCTTCTGCTCGCGAACGCCGGCATGAACCAGTTCAAGCAGTACTACCAGGGCAAGAAGACGATGAAGGAGATCGGCGCGACGTCGTGCCAGAAGTGCGTGCGCACGAACGACATCGACATCATCGGCTCCGACGGCCGCCATGCGAGCTTCTTCGAGATGCTCGGCAACTTCAGCTTCGGCGGCGTCTCGAAGCGCCAGGCCTGCGCCTGGGCGCTCGAGCTCTCCACCGAGGTCTTCCACCTGCCCATCGAGCGGCTCTACTTCACCGTCTTCACCGAGGATGACGAGACGTACGAGATCTGGCGCTCACTCGGTATCGAGGAGAGCCACATCTCGCGCTTGGGCGAGGACGACAACTTCTGGGCGGCCGGCCCCACCGGCCCCTGCGGCCCGTGCTCCGAGATCTACTACGACATGGGCGAGGACGTGGGCTGCGGCCGCCCGGACTGCGCGCCCGGTTGCGATTGCGACCGCTTCCTGGAGTACTGGAACCTCGTCTTCACGCAGTTCGACCGCCAGGAGGACGGCTCCATGCCGGAGCTCCCGCACCGCAACCTCGATACGGGCATGGGCCTCGAGCGCATGAGCGCCATCATGCAGGGCAAGACCTCGTTCTTCGATAGCGACGTCATGCAGGGGCTCATCAAGCTCGGCGAGGACGTCACGGGTGTCGCGTATGTGAGCGATGACTACACCGGCCCCAGCCGCAGCCTGCGCATCATCGCCGACCACGCCCGCTCCGTCGATTTCATGATCTCGGATGGCATCCTCCCGGGTAACGAGGGCAGGGGCTACGTGCTCCGCCGCCTGCTCCGCCGCGCCGTGTTCCATGGCCGGCTGCTGGGCGTGGAGGGGCCGTTCCTCACCCGCTTCATCGACGAGGTGAACGTGCTCATGGGCGACGCGTACCCCGAGCTGCTCAAGAACGCTCAGCTCGTGCGCGGTATCGTTGCGGCCGAGGAGGAGCGCTTCTCGAAGACCCTCGACACCGGCCGCATCTACCTGGACGAGGCGCTCGACGCGCTCGAGGAGGGCGCCGTGCTCGATGGCGCCGCCGCGTTCAAGCTGCACGACACCTTCGGGTTCCCCATCGACCTCACGGTCGAGATCGCCGAGGGCGCGGGCCATGCCGTCGACATCGACGGATTCAACCGCGAGATGGAGCTCCAGCGCGAGCGCGCCCGCGCGAACGTGAAGGGCGATGCCTGGGGCTCGTTCAACGACATCTGGGTCGAGCTCTCCGATGCCCTGCCCGCGACCGAGTTCACCGGATACGACGGCTGTGTGCTCGACGGCGCCCGCGTCGCGGCGCTCGTCGCCGATGGCGAGCGGGCAGCGGCGGCGCACGCGGGCGACACCGTCGAGGTCGTGCTCGACCGCACGCCGTTCTACGCCGAGATGGGCGGTCAGGTGGGCGACACCGGTGTCCTCACCGCCGAGGGCGTCCGCCTGCGCGTGACCGATACCAAGAGCCATAACGGCCTGTATGCCCACACCGCGGTGGTCGAGGAGGGGACGCTCCACGAGGGCGCCGAGCTGCGCGCCGAGGTCGATGAGCGCCGCCGCGCGCTCATCCAGCGCAACCACACCGCCACGCACCTGCTCGATGCCGCGCTCAAGGAGGTCCTGGGCAGCCATGTGAACCAGGCCGGCTCGCTCGTGGCGCCCGAGCACCTGCGCTTCGACTTCACGCACTTCGAGGCGCTCACCTCCGAGCAGCTGCGCCAGGTGGAGGAGCTCGTGAACCGCGAGATCTTCGCGGCGAAGCCGGTCGTGACGCGCGTCATGGGCATCGAGGAGGCCAAGGCGTCGGGCGCGGTGGCGCTCTTCGGCGAGAAGTACGGCGACGTCGTGCGCGTGGTCTCCTGCGGCACCGAGGAGCACCCGTTCTCGCGCGAGCTCTGCGGCGGCACGCATGCGGCGAACACCGCCGAGATCGGTCTCTTCCGCATCACCTCCGAGTCGTCCACCGGCTCGAACGTGCGCCGCATCGAGGCCGTGACGAGCCTCGGCGCCGTGGAGTACCTCGAGGAGCGCGAGCGCCTGCTCGCCCAGGCCGCCGCCGGCCTCAAGTGCCGCGTGGACGAGGTCCCCGGCCGCGTCGAGGCGCTCCAGAAGCAGCTCCGCGAGACCGAGCAGAAGCTCAAGGCCGCGCTCACCGGCGGCGCCTCCGATACCATCGGCCGCGCCATCGACGGCGCGCTCGACGCGGGCGGCTATCGCGTCGTCATCGCCGAGCTCCCGGGTCTCGATGCCGCCGGCCTCCGCGAGGCGTGGGACACCATCCGCGGGAAGCTCTCACCCGCGTGCGCCTGCGTGCTCGCCACGGTGACCGAGAAGGGCGCGCCGGCGCTCCTCGCGGCCGCGACGGATGACGCCGTGCAGGCGGGCTTCCACGCCGGTTCCGTCATCAAGGCCATCGTGCCCGCCGTGGACGGGCGCGGCGGCGGCAAGCCCACCATGGCGCAGGCGGGCGGCAAGGACGCGTCCGGCATCGCCGCGGCGCTCGATGCCGCGCGCGCCGAGCTCGGGCTGTAACGGCGCGCACGGTGGTCGCGCTCGGCCTCGATATCGGTGAGGTGCGGATCGGCATCGCGGTCTCCGACGCGAGCGGCTCGGTCGCCATGCCGCTCAAGGTCTTGCCCGCGCAAGAGGTGCTCGCGCATGCCCGGTCGTTCCGCATGATCCTCGAAGACCATGAACCCGACGTGCTCGTCTGCGGCCTCCCCGAAACCCTGGCGGGGGAGGAGGGGCCGCAGGCCGAGCGCGTGCGTGTGGCGGCGGAGCGCATCGCGGCCGCGAGCGGTATCCCGCTCGAGTTCTGCGACGAGCGCCTGAGCTCGCGCGAGGCGAAGCGCATCCTGCGCGCGCAGGGCCTTACGGAGCGCGCGATGCGCGGCAAGGTCGACATGGTCGCCGCGAGCCTCTTCCTGCAGGCATGGCTCGATGCGCGGAGGTCGGTGTAGGACAGCGTGGTCTCACGGCGGCCCGCGCGCATGCGCAGTGCCATGCGGGATGCATGTGTGCAAAACATTCAAGTTTGGATGGAAACTTTAAGCTTTCGTCTCAGGTGCGGTAGACTGATGCCGTGTTGGATACGGCCGCGCGAAGCGCGAGACGAAGGGGATGTTGTGGCAGATCGGTTCATGGGTGGTGGAAGCGGCACACGCGGCCGCGACGGCTCGTACCACCGCACGGTACGTCCCGCGGGGACGCGTTTCAAATCCGGCCCCTCCCAGAGCAGGCTCTCCTCACCAGCTTCCGGCTCTCGCCAGGTGCCCCCGCCGCGCGCCGCTGTCTCGGGCGGCCATCACGCCATC
>CAPI01000091.1 GCA_000333815.1 [Collinsella] massiliensis | reverse complement strand
GTGTACAGGAAAACGTCCGCAGTCCCCCCACGCGACCCATGTAAAATAACCCCTGGGGTATTTTTACATCCGGCCGTCAGGCGCAGCCGGTGCAGGCACGGCAGGCGCTCGGTGCCTGGGCGATGCCGCCCTGCGCCGTCTCGCGCAGGCTCGCGGGCAGCGCCGCGCCGACGCTGCGCATGACGGAGGCCATCTCGTCGAAGGGGACGAGCGGGCGCACGCCGGAAAGCGCGAGCTGGGCGGACGAGAACGCCGCGGCCGTCCCAATGGCGTTGCGCGCCTGGCAGGGCACCTCGACGAGGCCGCCGACCGGGTCGCACACGAGGCCGAGGAGGTTCGCGAGGGTGAGCGACGCGGCGTCGAGCGCCTGCTCCGGGGTCCCGCCGAAGAGCTGCACGAGCGCCGCCGCCGCCATGGCCGCCGCGCTCCCGACCTCCGCCTGGCAGCCGCCCTCCGCGCCGGAGACGCTCGCATTCAACGTGAGGATGAGGCCGATGGCGGCCGCGGCGTAGAGCGCCTCGGCGACCGCGGCGTCGTCGGCGCCGAGATGCGCCGCCGCGGCGAGGACGCATCCGGGCACGATGCCGGCCGATCCCGCCGTGGGGGCGGCGACGATGACGCCCATCGAGGCGCTGCGCTCGAGCACCGCCATGGCGCGCGCCACGGCATCGGTCTGGACCGCCCCCATGAGGCCGTCCGCGAAGCGGTCCGCCCCGGCATGTACGCGCGCCGCCTCGCCGCCGATGAGGCCTCCGAGCGAGCGCACGGGGTGCTCGACGGGCTCGGTCGTCTCGGCGCGCATCATCTCGATGACGCGCCGCATCGCCTGCGCCGCGGCATCCGCGCCCAGAAGCGCTTCCTCGCGGGCGCGGGCGATGCTGCCGAGGGAGCGGCCGCCCCGCTCGCAGAGGGCAAGGAGCTCCCACGCGTCCGCGAAGTTCGGCGCGAGCTCGCCGGATTCGGGCGCGGCCGTCGTCCCGGGCATGCGGATGAGCGTCGCCACCTCGACGTGCTCGTGGGCGCGCAGCGCCTGGAGCAGGGCGTCGAGCTGACTGCCCCGGGGCAGCTCGTCGAGCTCGAACACCGTGTACGCGGCGCCCCCGCGCTCGGTGCGGTACGTGCGCATGAACGCGATGTTGAGCCCGTAGGTCGAGAGCAGCACGGTGAGGGCGGCGAGCACCCCGCGGGCGTCCCGGTGCGCGACGAAGACCGTGTCGTACTCGCCCGTGATCTTCACGCCCACGCCGTTGATGCGCGAAAGCCGCACGCGCCCGCCGCCGAGGCTCTCGCCGCGCACGGAGCACGACGCGCCCGCGCCATCGACCATCTCGATGTCGACGGTGTTGGGGTGCAGGTGGGTATCGTCGGCGCCCCGGACGAACTCGAAGGCGAGCCCGCGCTCCCGTGCGAGGTCGAACGCGTCGCGGATGCGCTCGTCGTCCGTAGCGAGGCCGAGGATGCCCGCGACGAGCGCGCGGTCCGTGCCGTGGCCGCGGTAGGTGTGCGCGAAGCTGTTGTGCAGGACGAACCGCACGCGTGCGACGGGCGCCTCCATGAGCGAGGCGGCGACCTGCGCGAGCCTGAGCGCGCCCGCGGTGTGCGAGGACGACGGACCCACCATGATGGGACCCAGGATCTCGAACGCGGACATCGTGGCGCTTCCGTTCGCCATCGGCACTCCTCACATCTTGGTATACATCAGTCGCTTGGATTCTATCAAAGCGCGTGGAAGCGCGTGGTCATCCAGTCCCAGACGGCGGGCTTCCACGGCGGGAGGCCGAGCTCCTCGTCGCCCACGGCGCGCATGCCCGCCCCATCCACGACGAGCATGCTGCCGTCGCCGATGGGGGAGAGCCGGCTCGTCAAGCTGAACGTGTCGCAGAAGGCGAGCCGGACGGGAGCCTGCGCGCCGTCCCCGGCATCGATGGGGCGCACCTCGACGGTGGGCACGGGCGTGTGCCCCACGATCTGGTCCAAGCCGGGCAGGGGGTCGGCGCAGAGCTCGCCTCGATCCGCCCAGACCGGCCCCGGCAGCTCCCTGCCGCCGCGCCCCGCGCCCGCCTGGGTGAGCATGCGCAGCGAGATCTTCTCGCCATGGTCGAGCAGGGCGTTGAGCTGGCGGGCGAGGGCCGCCGCATCCGTGCCCTCCGCGAGGTCGAGGCAGTCGTTCGCCCAGGCGCGCGTCACGCCCGCATGCGTCACGAGCGCCTCTCCCACCGCCGTCGCGGCGCGCACGCCGAGCTCGTCCAAAAGGAGCGCCACCTCGTCGAAGAGCGCCGTGTGCGTGCCCGGCCCCGGCTCGCGCAGCCGGTACTGCAGGTCGTGGTTGCCGGCCACGAGCTCGACCGCGAGCCCGCCTGCGCGCCGCTCGAGCACCCAGGAGCGCAGCGCCCGCATCGCGTCGCGCATGCCCAGGATGCTCGAATGCCATTCGTCGACGTAATCCCCGCAGAACACGACGCGCGCGCAGCCGAGTCGCTCGACCGCCGCGTCGACGCGGGGCAGGATGACCTCCTCTTTGCCGTGCATGTCGCCCACGACGAGCGTCCGCTCGATGTCCCGTTCCCGTGCCATGGTGCGCCCTCCTCACCGCGTGCTCCGACACCGCACGCGCGTTACTTGTATCATAGATACCATTCCGTGCGGACAACACCGCGAAACGGGGAGCCGGCGCCGTCGGCCGTGCGCGGAAGGAAGGAGACGGCATGGAGTACATCACACTCATAGGCATCGTCATCTTGGTGGTGGGCTTCGCCCTGAAGCTCGACTCCATCCTGGTCATCATGGTCGCCGCCGTCGCGACGGCCCTGGCCGGCGGGCTCAACCCGATGGAGTTCCTCGAGACCCTGGGCAACAGCTTCGTGAGCAACCGGAGCATCCCCATCTTCATCATCGTCATGGTGGTGACGGGCTCGCTCGAGCGCAACGGCCTGAAGCAGGCGGCCGCCGCCCTCATGCAGAAGGCGAAGAGCGCGTGCGCCGGCATGGTGGTGGGCCTTTACGGCATCTTCCGCCTGGTGTTCGCGGCCTTCAACGTGAGCTTCGGCGGCGTCGCGGGCTTCGTGCGGCCCATCGTCATGCCCATGGCGCAGGCGGCGGCGAAGAACCGCGCCGGCAAGCTGACCGAGGCGTACCTCGAGAACATCAAGGGCATGGCCTCGGGCATGGAGAACGTCGCGTGGTTCTTCGGCCAGATGCTCTTCGTGGGAACCTCCGGCGCCCTGCTCGTGCAGGGGACGCTCGCGGACCTGGGCTACCAGACCGAGCTCATCGACCTCATGCTCGTGCAGGTGCCCATCGCGATCACCGCGACGGTTCTCACCATCGCGCTCTACCTGCTGCTCGACCGTGCCTACGCCAAGCAGGCGGCGGCCTCGCCCGATCCGGACGTGTTCGAGGAAGGGGATGAGTGAGCATGGGTCCCATAGAGTTCTACATGAGCCCCGACGTGACGCTCTCCGATAAGCTGCTCGAGATCTTCTACGTGGCCAACGGCATCGTGGCGCTCTACACCGCGTGGAAGAACCTGCGCGACGAGGGCAACGAGCACCGCGTGGGCAGCGCGCTGTTCTGGGGCATCCTGGGCTTTCTCTTCATCATGGGCCGCTGGCTGCCGAGCGCGCTCACCGGTGCGCTCGTGATCGTGATGGTCGTGCCGGCGGTGCTCAAGCGCGTGACGCCCGGCACGAACGACGCCCCGACGGAGCGCGAGATGGAGGGCAACTTCCACGCCATCGGCATGAAGATCTTCATCCCGGCGCTCTGCATCGGCGTCTTCGCGCTCGCGTTCGCGCTCTTCACGCCCGTGAGCTCGCTCGTGGGCATCGGCGTGGGCGTCCTCGCCGCGGCGCTCATCATGCATCTGTATTCGAAGAAGAACACGCCGACCGTGTTCTTGAACGACGCGCGCCGGATGCTCGATGCGGTGGGTCCGGTGTCGCTTCTGCCCATCTTGCTCGCCGCGCTCGGCTCGGTCTTCACCGCCGCGGGCGTGGGCGAGGTCATCTCGGGCATCGTTTCGTCGGTGATTCCCGAGGGTAACATGATCGTGGGTATCATCGTCTACGGCATCGGGATGGCGGTCTTCACCATGGTCATGGGCAACGCGTTCGCGGCCATCACCGTCATGACCGTCGGCGTGGGCGCGCCCTTCGTGCTCGCGCTCGGCGCCGACCCGGTCGTGGTGGGCAGCATAGCGCTCACGTGCGGGTACTGCGGCACGCTCTGCACGCCCATGGCGGCGAACTTCAACATGGTGCCCGTCGCCATCCTGGACATGAAGGACAACAACGGCGTGATCAAGAAGCAGATACCCATCGCGCTCGTCATGCTCGCGGTGCAGATCGTGTACATGATCGTGCTCGCGTAGCGCCGCGCGTCCGCTGAGAGAGTAGGAGCAGACCATGAAGATTCTCGTCACCGGTTTCGAGCCCTTCGAGGGCGCGGCCATCAACCCGGCGCTCGAGGCGGTGCGCCGCCTGCCGGACACCATCGCGGGCGCGTCGATCGTCCGCGCGGAGCTGCCTGTCGTCTTCGGCAAGGACATCGAGGTGCTGCGCGCCGCGGTGGCCGAGCACGAGCCCGACGTGACGCTCTGCATCGGGCAGGCGGGCGGCCGCACGCACATCACGCCCGAGTTCGTGGGGATCAACTACGCGCACGCGCGCATCCCGGACAACGAGGGCAACCAGCCCCTCGCGCAGCCCATCGTCGAGGGCGGCCCGGACGCCTACTTCACGACGCTGCCGGTGCACGCCATGGTGGAGAAGATGCGCGCGGCGGGCATCCCCGCCGCGGTGTCGTACACGGCGGGAACGTTCTGCTGCAACGAGATGCTCTACGCGGTGCTCCACCTGTGCGCCACCGAGTATCCCGCCATGCGCGGCGGCTTCATCCACGTGCCCTATGCCACCGAGCAGGCCGCGCCGCTCGCCGAGGGCACGGCCTCGCTGCCGATCGAGACCATGGTCGCAGGCCTTACCTGCGCCATCGAGGCGATCGTGGAGCATCCCGAGGGTGACATCGCGGGCGCGGGCGGCCGCGAGCATTAGGCGACGCTCCGGGGCGCTGCCCGGCGGCTCGGCGACGCTTGTCGTCGCGTACATAAGAACGAAGGCGGGGTCGGTGCGCGGAATGGCACCGACCCCGCCTCGTTGTCTCACGCGTCTCGCTGCGCGGCGCGCTGCCTCTAGAGCGCCATGCCGCGGGCGCGATCGATGCGCGCCATGCAGTCGTCGCGGCCGACGAGCTCCATGGTCTCGCCGAGGGGCGGGCTCACCATGGTGCCGCACACCGCCACGCGCACGGCCTGGAACACGACGCGCTTCTTGAGGTCGAGCGTCTCGGGCAGGGGCTCGAGCGCGGCGTCGATCTCGGCGGCGTGCCAGGCGTCGGCGGGAAGCGTGCCGAGCGCCACGCGCGCGGCATCGAGCACCGTCCCCATGCCCTCCTTCGCGAGGCCCTTCGCCACGGACTTCTCGTCATAGGCGAGCGTGTCGGCGGTGGCGAAGATGGGCGCGGCCACCTGCGCGGCGTCCGCGGGCATCTTCGTGCGCGGCCGCACGATGCTGGCGAGCAGGCTCCACCAGGCGTCCGGGTGCGCCTCGCGCGCGGCGCTCGCGCCCGCCGCCTCGAGCGCGGGCAGCATGATCTGCTCGGTGAACGTATCGTCGTCCATGGCGTTGATGTACTCGGCGTTCATCCAGTCGAGCTTCTTGGGGTCGAAGGTCGCGGGGTTCTTCGAGATGCGGTCGAGCGAGAAACGGCTCGCGAGCACGTCGCGCGGGATGATCGTGGTCTCGCCGTCGAGCGACCAGCCCAGCAGCGCCAGGTAGTTCACGAAGGCGTCCGAGAGGTAGCCCGCGTCGCGGTACTCCTCTACGCTCGTCGCGCCGTGGCGCTTCGAGAGCTTCTTGCCGTCCGCGCCGAGGATCATCGAGATGTGCGCGAAGACGGGCACGGGCGCGCCCAGGGCCTCGTACACCATGACCTGGCGCGGGGTGTTCGAGAGGTGGTCGTCGCCGCGGATCACGTGCGTGATGCCCATGGCGGCGTCGTCCACCACCGTGGTGAAGTTGTAGGTGGGCGTGCCATCGGAGCGGAAGATCACGAAATCGTCGAGCTCCTTGGCGTCGAACACCACGCGGCCGTGGACGGCGTCCTCGATGACCACGTCGCCGCGGTCCTCGGGCACCTTGATGCGGATGGTGTAGGGTTCGCCGGCCTCCATGCGCGCACGGGCCTCGTCGGCCGGGATGTTGCGGCAGCGGCGCTGGTAGCCCTGGAAGGGGTCCTTGCGGGCGCGGGCGGCCTCGCGGTCGGCCTCGAGCTGCTCGGGCGTGCAGAAGCAGGGGTAGGCCTTGCCCTCGGCGAGCAGGCGCTCGGCGGCCTCGCGGTAGAGGTCGAGGCGCTCCGTCTGCGCGTACGGGCCGCACGGGCCGCCCACCTCCGGGCCCTCGTCCCAATCGAGGCCGAGCCAGCGCATGGCGCGCAGGATGATCTGGGTGTTCTCGTCGGTCGAGCGCGTCGGGTCCGTGTCGTCGATGCGCAGGATGAACGTGCCGTTGTTCGAACGGGCGAACGCCCAGTTGTAGATCGCGGTGCGCGCGCCGCCGATGTGGAGCTTGCCCGTGGGTGAGGGGGCGAAGCGGACGCGGACGGGTGAGGTCATGGCTGCTCCTTATCTGCTGCCGGTAGGTCGCTTGGAACAGCTCAGCATTATACGGCATAGAAGAATGCGGGGCGTGTGGCCATTCCGTGCCAAAATAGGGTACTAAGGTAGGGATAAAGGTTCGCGCGCCGCACGCTCGCGCATGGCGGCGCGCCCGGTCGAGGAGGCCGCGTGGCTCAAGATGACGGCATCGTCGTGCGCGCGCACGACATCTCATATGTGAGGCATACGTATCGCTCGTTCGAGTTCGCCTCGTTCGAGGTGCGGGCGGGCGAGGTGCTCGCGCTGCTCTCGTCCACGCACGAGGCGGCGCGCGACGCGCTGCTCGCCGTGGCTGGCCTCGTGCGCCCGACGTCCGGCTCGCTCGAGGTGCTCGGGGCCGCGCTCCCGGCACGTGGCGGGCTGCACGCTCCGGGCGCGGTGTCCGCCCAGGTGGGGCTCGGCGTGTTCGAGCGCGTCGCACCCGTCGAGGAGGGCCTCACGGTCGAGGAGCTCGCGGCGCAGGAGGCGCGCCTCCACCGCGCCGACCCCGATGTCCTGCCGCTCCTCGCCGCCGTGGGCGCGGCGACGCATGCGGGCGACCCCGTGCGCCGCCTGGGGCCGGAGCCGCGTGCCCGTCTCTCGGCCGCGCTCGCGCTCGCCGCGGGGGTGCGTCTCGCCCTCATCGACCTGACCGATCCGTTCGTGAACGGCCTCTCGGCGGAATCCTCCCGCGCCCTCATGGCTGACCTGCGCCGCTATGCAGCGGAGCACGGCGTCGCGGTGATCGTCGCGACGGGCGAGGCCTCATGCGCCCGCGCAGCCGATGCCGCCTGCGCGTTGGACTTCGACGCCGCCGAGGAGCTCGCCGCGGGCGGCGCGACCGAGCCCGCGGGGCAGGCCGATGGGGCGGCCGGCACGACCGATACCCCGGATGGGATGGTGGCATGATGCGCCTGTGTTCAGATCTTGTGAGTGCCCTGCGCGCGCGTCTGCGCGGAGGCCGCCGTGCCCCGGCGATGCTCATCGCCGCCTTCGCGCTGCCCGCGGTGCTCGCGCTCGTGCTCGTCACGGCGCTTGCCCCCGCGCTCGATGCGCAGGCGCGCATACCCGTCGCCGTCGTGAACCTCGACGAAGGCGTCGCGGGCTCGGGCGGCTCCACGGTGAATTCCGGCGCGGAGCTCGTGGACTCGCTTTCGGATTCCGCCGAGCTCGCATGGGATGCCGTCGATGAGGAGACGGCGCTCGATGGGCTCTCGGACGGGACGTACGCGCTCGTGCTCGAGATCCCCGAGGACTATTCCGAGAAGGTCGCGAGCCTGGATGGCGCCGACCCGTCCCGCGCCCAGCTCGAGATCATCTCGACCGGATCTGAGAACGTGCTCGCCACGCAAGCCGGGTCCGCCGCGCTCAAGCAGGTGCAGACGCGCCTGCGCGCGGATCTGGGCGAATCGTATCTCCTGCGCGTGCTCAACGACGTGAACGGGCAGGCGTCGAGCCTCACGCTCACCGCCGACGGCGCGGTCATGCTCGATGCCGCCTACGATGCCCTCGAGCAGGGGACGGGCGCGATCGCCGAGGGGCTCGAGCAGACGGCCGCTGGCACCGAAGCCCTCGCCTCGGGCGTCGACGCCATCGCGAGCGGCGTGAGCGCCGCCGGCACGGGCGCCGTGGCGGTCTCGGACGCCATGGACGGCGTCGCCGCGACCTACGGGCAGCTCGCGCCCATGGCGAATGGGGTTTCCGCGGGGCTGAACGGCGTATATCAAGGGCTTTCACTGCTGACGGGGGAGGTCTCCGAGTCGCTTGATGAGGCTGTGGCGGCGCTGGGGTCGCTCGGCGAGCTTCAGGGCACGCTGGCCGAGCAGGTTCCGGCGCTTTCGGGCGCCGCTGCCGATATGGTGGCGGGCGAGGAGGTGCTCTCCACGTCCGCGCAAGGGGTGCGCGATGGCGTCGATTCGGCGCGCGCAGGTGTTGAAGCGGTGGGACAGCAGGCATCCAACCTGCAGGAAGCCGTTGCCGGTTCAGACGGCACGGGCGGGCTCGTCGGTGACGTGAGCGAGCTCAACGAGATCGCCGGCAGCTGGCTCGCTGGGGAGAATGAGGAGCAGATCGAGGATAAGATCATCGATCTCGCTGAAGCGCTGCAGACCGAGGAGTCTCAGCGCACCGATGCGCAACAGCAGCTCGTGGATGAGTTCACCGCGGATACGCAGCGATACGAGGCGCTGTCCGAGGGAATCGATGACCAGGCGAGCACGGTGAAGCAGCAGGCGGCCGATGCCACTCAGGCGGCTTCGGATGCGTCGCAGGACCTCGAGCGCGTCGATGCGTCCGTCGGGACGTTCGAGGAGGCGGCGGGCACCATCCAAGATGCGGCGTCTCGCGCGTCCGCATCCGCAGGAGCAGTCGCCAGCTCGCTGCAGGGTACAGCCGGCTCCGTTACGCGCCTGCAGATCGCACTCGGCACTGCGAGCTTGCTTACTGACAAAGGCGTCGCCCTCGAGCCGGGGCAGGATCCGGTGAGCTTGACGAGCCTGGTCGGCCAGCTCGCCCCGACGAGTGCCCTCGGCCAGGGCGTATCCGCCCTCGCGGCGAGCGTGTCAGCGACGCCGCAGGCGTTCTCGGGCTTCTCCTCCGCCGTTGACCAGCTCGGCCAGGGCAACCTCGCCCTCGGCCAGGCGCTCGGCACGGTGGGAACCGGCGTTTCCGGATTGGGTGACGGGCTTTCCGCGCTCGCGAGCGTGCAAAGCCAGCTCGCGAGCGGCGTCGGCCAGCTGCGCGAGGGTCAGCAGACCATCAACGACACGCTCTCCGTCGCGGGCGACGAGCTCGGCGAGCTCGCGAGTTCGCGCGATGAGCGCGCCGAGGTCGCCGCCGCGCCCGTGTCGCTCACCACGACGAGCATCGACCGCGTGGAGGGCGCCGCGTCCCTCGTTCCCGCCGCGCTTGCCGTCGTGTTGTGGCTCGGCGCGCTCGCGGCGTCCTACGTGCTCCCAGGCCCCGACCGCCGTGCCGTCCTCGCGGGGCGCGCCGTGCCGAGCGCGCTCTCGAGCATCGCGCTCACGGCGGCGTTCTGCCTCGTGCAGGGGCTCGTCGCGGCTGTTGTGCTCGTCCTGGTCACGGGCGCGCCCACCGACGCGCCCGCGTTCGCCGCGCTCATCGTCCTCGGGTCGCTCGCGTTCGGCTCGATCGCCTGCGCGCTCAGGCTCCTGTGCGGGCGCTTCACGGCACCGGTCTCCCTCGGCATCCTGGCAATCCAGCTGCTCTCGGCGGGGACGATCCTGCCCGCGGCTTTCACCGGGGGCGTCTTCTCCGCCCTGGGCGCGGTGCTGCCCGTGCCCGTCCTCGCCGAGGCGCTGCGCGGCGCTATCGCGGGCTCGGTGACGGGGCTGGGCGCCGCGTGCGCCGTGCTCGCGATCGCGCTCGCGGTGGGTGTTGCGGTCTCGCTCGCGGCGGTCGCCCGGTGGCGCGCCGTGCGTCCCGAGCGCGCCTTCGCGTAACGACGGGAGAGCTGTGCTTTTCGCCTGATATCCCGTTTCTGTCCGCCCTGCGCGGTACAATCTCCTCGCTACGATCGCCGGGCGCACCGCGCCCGAAGCGCCCCGCGGAATGGTAACGGCCGCCGGGGTCTACAGAAAGGGGCTTTTATGCCGAATGACGTTCGTTCCACCACGCATCCCCGCAGCTACCTCTTCACCTCGGAATCGGTGACGGAGGGGCATCCCGATAAGATCGCCGACCAGATCTCCGACGCCGTGCTCGACGCGATCCTCACCAAGGAGGCGCGCCTCGAGGCGCAAGGGTACGTCGATACCGAAGGCGTTCCCGCCAAGCTCGAGCACGTCCGCTGCGCCGTGGAGACCATGCTCACCACGGGCATGGTCGTCATCTCGGGCGAGATCCGCACCCAAGCTTACGTGGACATCCAGGAGATCGCCCGTGGCGTCATCACACGCATCGGCTACGACCGCGCGAAGTACGGCTTCGACGGTACCACGTGCGGCGTCATCAACATGATTCACGGCCAGAGCCCCGACATCGCCCAGGGCGTCGACGAGAGCTACGATGTCCAGGCGGGGACGACCACGGACCCGCTCGACCTCATCGGCGCGGGCGACCAGGGCATGATGTTCGGTTACGCTACCGACGAGACCGAGGTGCTCATGCCCATGCCGCACTACCTGGCGAGCCGGCTCGCCGAGCGCCTCGCTGCCGTGCGCCATGCGAGCACGCTACCCTACCTGCGCCCGGACGGCAAGACGCAGGTCACCGTGCGCTATGAGGACGACCGCCCGGTCGCGGTCGAGACCATCGTCATCTCCACCCAGCACGCGCCCGAGATCGAGGATATGGGCATCATCAAGGCCGATATGCTCGAGCACGTGATCGCGCCCGTCATGGACGCGGCGGGAATCCCGTGGAAGGACGCGCAGGTCTACGTGAACCCCACCGGCCGCTTCGTGGTGGGCGGCCCCATGGGTGACACCGGCCTCACCGGTCGCAAGATCATCGCCGATACCTACGGCGGCTCCGGACGCCACGGCGGCGGCGCCTTCAGCGGCAAGGATTGCACGAAGGTCGACCGCTCGGGTGCGTACGCCGTGCGCTGGGTGGCGAAGAACGTCGTGGCGGCAGGGCTCGCGAAGCGTTGCGAGGTGCAGCTCGCTTATGCCATCGGCGTCGCGCACCCGCTTTCCATCCTTGTTGAGACCTTCGGTACGGAGCAGGTGCCCATCGAGGTCATCGAGCGCGCGGTGAACGAGGCGTTCGACCTGCGCCCGGGCGCGATCATCCGCGACCTCGACCTGCGCCGCCCCATCTACGAGAAGACGGCCGCCTACGGGCATTTCGGGCGGAACGACCCGGATTTCACCTGGGAGCGCACCGACCGCGTGGACGAGCTCCGCGCTGCGTGCGGGCTGTAGGTGAGGCCGGCGATGGCAGATAACATGGTTTCGGACACGTTGGTATCACGTCGGGCTACGGCGGATGACCTCGATGCCGTCTGCGCGCTGTACGAGGCGGCGTGCCGCGCCATGGCGGGCACGGCGTTCGACATCGAGTGGGTGTGGGGCACCTATCCCACGCGCGACGGGCTCGCCGAGCGCATCGCGGCGGGCGAGCTTCTCATCGCCGAGCGCGCGGGGAGCGTCGTCGGCGCCTGCGTCGTCGATAACGCCGACGACCCTACGTATGCGGTCGCGTCCTGGCGCATCGCCGTCCCGCAGCCGCAGGTGGGCGTCCTTCACCTCTTCGTGGTCGACCCGGAGCATCGCGGGGAGGGCATCGCGCCCGTCCTGCTCGATGCCGCGGATGCCGAGGCGCGCGAGCGCGGGTTCGCGACGCTCCGCCTCGATGTGTTTGACAACAACGAGCCCGCCGTGCGCCTCTACGCGCGGCACGGCTACGAGGATTGCGGCGTGTTCACCCTGTGCTACGAGGACGGCGTGGTGCACGCCGCGCACCTCATGGAGCTCGACCTGCGCGGGTAGGGGGCGCTATGGATCACGTCGATGCGCTGTCTCATGATTTGGGACGTCGTTATGAGCAGAGCATGTTGAAAGCTCTTGACGAGGCAGAATCCGATGTGGCGAATGGCCGCGTACGACCTGTTGACGAGCTGCTTCATGACCTGCGCAACGATCTGAGACTGTTTGAATCGCATGAAGGGCGCTGCTACTCGAGCATGAGCTTTAAAAACGTCGAGATGCAATGAACCTGCTCTAGATCATGCGGGCGAAACGAGCGAGGGGCTGTGCGGTTTGCACGGCCCCTCTTTTATGTAGAACGCATGTTCGCTCTTAACATGAAGAACATGTGTTCGTATTTTGCTATGATTGAATGGACGAACCGGCGTGTGGTATAAATAAAACAGCGCTCCACACAAGGAGGGCTGTCTCTTCGCCGGGGGGTGTCCCTCGGCTTTTTTATTAGAAGAGGGATGCCCTTATGAAGGAGCTTTCGATTTTCATCGATGAGTCGGGCGATGTCGGACCGTGCTCCGATTTCTACTTGGTCGCGTTTGTGTTTCACGATCAGTCGATTGGCATCGCTGCAAGCATTGCCCGATATCGCCAAGCACTTTCAGACGCCGGCCTTGTCGAGCGGACGTTTCACTTTACTCCGGTTATCCGCGGTCACGAGCAATATGGGCAGGTCGATTTGGACACGCGGAAGAGCTATCTGATGCGCTTTCAGATCTTCGTTGAGAAAACACCCTTTCGTTACATGGTTTTGAGATATAGAAAGCGGGAGTTTTCCAGTGAGTACATGCTTGCGGAGCGCATCGAACGAGAGCTCACGTCGTTCATCAGGGATCGCATCGAGTTCTTTCTGGGATATGACCGTATCAAGATTTACTATGACAACGGGCAGCAAACCGTGAAACATGCCGTTCATCAGGCGATTCATACATGTTTGGCGAGCAACGCCGCCATCTACCGCAACGCCGTGCCGAAGGACTACTACATGGCGCAGGTGGCGGACTATGTTTGCGGCATCGAGCTCGCTGCGCTGCGCTACGAGCGGCATGCGGACGGAGCGACCGACCGCCGGTTCTTCGGGGATAGGCGCAGCTTCACGAAGAACTACCTCAAGAAGATCCGCAGGAAGCTGCTCTAACATCCGGGTCTGGTGGACTCGGTGGATCGCAGCGTGCCTGTGGGCATATTGCACGGCCTCGGTAACGTCCGGGCGGCGCGGTATCATTACCCTGCTATGAACGAGCATGCGAGCGAGAGGAGGGGAGCGATGAGGCAAGCGAGCCTGTTCGACGATCTGCCGTGGGACGATACGTCGCGCAAGGCGCCCGCGGAGTGCAGCGAGCCCGATGCGGCCGCCCCTGCGCTCGGCGCAGCAGACGCGCCCGCGTGCTTCGCCTCCGTCCTCGTCGACATCCCTACGCGCTCGCTCGCAGAGCCGTTCGCCTACGCCGTCCCCGCCGCGCTCGCAGAGCGCGCGCAGGTGGGCTGCGCCGTCCTCGTGCGGTTCGGCAACCGCCCCGCGCTCGGGTACATCCTCGCGTTCGCCCCCGCGCTCAGCGAGCTGCCCGGTGCCGCCGGTCTCGACCCCGCGCGTGTGAAGCCCCTGCGCGACGTCCTCACCGAGCCGCTTTTCAGCCCCGTGTCCGCGCAGGTCGCGCTCTGGATGGCGCGCGAGTACGTGGCGGCGCCCGCCGAGTGCCTGCGCCTCTTCCTGCCGCCCGGCGGCAGCCCGCGCCTGCGCCGGCACGATGACGGATCCTACGAGCTCGAGCGCCCCGCGGCGCACGCGGTCACCGCGCGCTGGGTCTCGCTCACGCCCGAGGGCGCCTCGTACGAGCCTCCCGCCCGCGCCACGCGCCAACGCCAGCTCATGCAGGCGCTCAGCGCGGGGCCAGTCACCACGCGCGAGCTCAACGCCCTCTACACCGATATGTCGCCCGCCATCCGCGCGCTCGAGAAGCGCGGCGTCGTGCAGGTCGAGGAGCGGCGCGCCTGGCGGGGCATCGCGGGGGATGAACCCCGGCTCTCGTCGGCGCGCGCCGCCGTCCCCGAGCGCCTCACCGACGGCCAGCGGTCCGCCCTCGCCGCCATCGAGTGCGCCCGCGCGGCGCGGGAGGGCGCCGTCGTGCTCATCGACGGCGTCACCGGCTCCGGCAAGACGGAGGTCTACCTCTCCGCCATCGAGCGCGTGCTCGCCTCCGGCCGCTCCGCATGCGTCCTCGTGCCTGAGATCTCGCTCACCGCGCAGACGGTCGGCCGCTTCCGCTCGCGCTTCGGCGACGCCGTGGCTGTGTTCCACTCCCGCCTCTCCGCGGGCGAGCGCCTCGACCAGTGGGACATGGTGCGCGCAGGGGCTGCCCGCGTGGTGGTGGGCGCGCGCTCGGCGCTCTTCTGCCCGTATCGCGACCTCGGCATCATCATCATCGACGAGGAGCACGAGCAGAGCTACAAGCAGGGTTCCACCCCGCGCTACCATGCCCGCGAGGTCGCCGCGGAGATGGCGCGGCGCCACGGCTGCCCGCTCGTGCTGGGCTCCGCCACGCCGTCCGCCGAGGCGCTCGCCCGCTGCCGGCGCGGGTCGTTCCGAGATATGCCCTGGGAGCGCGTCGAGATGCGCGAGCGCCCCGGCGGCGCCGTGCTGCCGAGAATCGTCGTCGCGGATCTGCGGCGCGAGTTCGCGCGCGGGAGCCGCTCGATGTTCTCCAAGCCGCTCTACGATGCGCTCATGGGCGTGGTTGAGCGCCGCGAGAAGGCCGTGCTGCTCCACAACCGCCGCGGCTTCGCGCCCTTCCTCATGTGCCGCGAGTGCGGCTGCGTCCCCACGTGCGAGCATTGCTCCACGGCGCTCACGTACCACGAGCGCACGCACACGCTCGAATGCCATACCTGCGGAACGGTCTACCGCGTGCAGGCCTACCCCTCGCCCGCGTCGCGCTGCCCGCAATGTGGCAGCCCGTACCTTGCGAAGATGGGCGTGGGCACCCAGCAGGTCGAGGATGCCCTCATCGACCTCTTGCCGAAGGACGTCGCGGTGATCCGCATGGACGCGGACTCGACGCGCGGCAAGGACGGGCACGCGCGGCTCCTCGAGCAGTTCGACGCCGCGGAGTGCGCCGTGCTGCTCGGCACGCAGATGATCGCCAAAGGGCTCGACTTCCCCGAGGTCACGCTCGTGGGCGTCGTGAACGCCGATTACGCCCTCAAGATGCCCGACTTCCGTGCCGGCGAGCGCGCCTACGACCTGCTTGAGCAGGTCGCGGGCAGGGCGGGCCGCGGGGAGCGGCCGGGACAGGTCATCATCCAGACGTACCTGCCGGGCGACCCCGTCATCCGCGCCGTCGCCGCCCACGACCGCTCGATTTTCACCGACCACGACCGCCGGGTGCGCTCGGATGCCCTCTACCCGCCGTACGTGCGGCTCGCGCATGTGGTGGTGAGCGGCAAGGAGCGCGCGGAGGTGGAGCGGCATGCGCGCGCGATCGCGGCGGCGCTCGAGGGCGCTTTCGCGCGTGAAGCGGACGGGATGGCGCCCGAACCCGCGGTGGCGCAGCTCGCGGTGCTCACCCGTCCGGTCGTGCTCGGCCCTGCGCCCTGCGTCATCGAGCGCGCCAAGGACCGCTACCGCTTCCACCTGCTCGTCAAATGCCCCACGGCCTACCCCATATCGGATGCCATCGCCGCTGCGCTCGCCGAGGTAGGGGAGCGGCGGGGCTTGAGCATCGTCGTGGACATCGACCCGTACGACCTCATGTAACCGATCGCCCCGTCGCGGCGCCCGCGCGGCGTCCGGGGTGATTGTACCGATTCCGCCCAGGGGGTCTCGGACAGGCCCGGAGCGGATACAATAGGAGCGTTCAGCAGAACTATTCCGCGGAAGGATAGGTATATGGAGATCAACGGCATCGTGGTGTCGCCCGACCCCCGCTTGCGCCAGGAGTGCGCGCCCGTTCAGGCGATCACGCCCGAGGTCATCGCGCTCGCCGAGCGCATGAAGGAGGAGATGTTCGAGAACGGCGGTTGCGGCCTCGCCGCCCCGCAGGTGGGCGAGCTCATCCAGCTCGTCATCATCGACACCGAATACGATTCGCGTGCGACCTACGACCCCATCGTGCTCGTGAACCCGGTTATCGTCGAGCAGTCGGATACGCTCGTGCCGTTTTCCGAGGGCTGCCTCTCCATCCCGGGCATCAGCTGCGAGATCGAGCGGCCCGACCGGGTGGTCGTGGAGGCGTACGACCTCGACGCGAACCTCATGCGCTACGAGGCCGAGGGCGACCTGTTCTGCGTGTGCCTGCAGCACGAGATCGACCACCTGCACGGCATCACGATGTTCGAGCGGCTCGCGCCGGCGCAGCGGATGTGCGCCATGCATGATTACCAGGAGGCGCGCTCGCGCGGCGCGCAGCCGGGCGATACGAATTAGGAGGCAGCATGCGGGTCGTGTTCATGGGCACGCCGGAGTTCGCCGTGCCGTCGCTCCAGGCGCTCGCCGCCGCATATGACGTGGCGCTCGTTGTGACGCGCCCCGACGCCGTGCGCTCGCGCGGCAAGAAGCTCGAGCCCTCTCCGGTGAAGGCCGCGGCGCTCGAGCTGGGGCTCCCCGTGCTCGAGACGGCGCGAATGACGCCCGAGGCGCTCGACACGCTGCGCGGCGCCCAGGCGGACGTCTTCTGCGTGGCCGCCTACGGCTGCATCCTGCCCGACGAGGTGCTCACCATGGCGCCCGCCGGTTGCGTGAACGTGCACGCCTCGCTTCTGCCGCGTTGGCGCGGCGCGGCGCCCATCCAGCGCTGCATCCTCGCGGGAGACGCGGAGACGGGCGTCTCGATCATGCGGATCGGCCACGGGGTCGACACGGGCGACTACTGCGCCCAGGCATCCTGCGCCATCGGGGAGAAGACCGCCGACGAGCTCACGCGCGAGCTCGGCGAGCTGGGTGGCGCGCTGCTCGCCCGCGTCCTGCCCTCCGTGGTGGATGGCACCGCCGTGTGGACGGTCCAGGATGAGTCGCTCGTTACGCATGCGGCGAAGGTGTCGAAGGCGGAGATGCTGCTCGATCCCGCGGCGACCGCTCATGAGAACGCCCTGCGCGTGCAAGCTGCATCCGACGCCGCGCCCGCCCGCTGCGCCGTCGCCGGAAAGCCCGCGCGCGTGCTGGCCACCCGGGTCGCCTCCGATGCCGCGCGCGTGGCGCCTTCCGCCTTCGAGATTCATGGCAAGCGCATCTTCCTCGGGTGCGCGGACGGCGCGCTCGAGCTCCTCGAGGTCAAGCCCGATGGCAAGCGCGCCATGGACGCCTCCGCGTGGGCGGCCGGCCTGCGCGAGCGCACGGGCGCGTGGGAGCGGCTCGCATGATGCCGTCCGCGCCCATGACCGAGCTCTCGCCTGCGCGGCGCGCGGCGCTCGACCTGCTCATCGAACTCGAGGAGAGCGGCGCGTACGCCCGCGATGCGCTCGATGCGTCCCCTGCCGTGCGCGCGCTCGACCGACGGGACGCCGGTCTCGCCACGCGGCTCGTGCTCGGCGTGGTGGCGACGTATGGCTGCCTGGACGAGCTCATCGACACCTACTGCGACAAGCCCGGACGCATGAACGCGCGCATCCGGAACGCCCTGCGCATCTCCGCGTTCGAGCTGCTCTATCTGGGGACGGAGCCGCGCGTGGTGGTGAGCCAGGGCGTGGAGCTCGTGCGCACGCGGGCGAAAAGCGCTGCGGGCTTCGCGAACGCCGTGCTGCGCCGCGCCTGCGAGGATCGCGCGCGCTACCTGGACGCTCGGGATATCCGGGAGTCGGACGGCCGCGCCACGGCTGCACTCTCCCGACAGGGCGGCCTGCCGGAGTGGCTCGTCGCCGAGTTCGAGGCGTCGCTGGGGGCTGCGCGCACGCGGGCGCTCGTGGAAGCGGGGCTCGAGCCCGCGCTCGTGGCCGCCTGTGTGAATCCGCTCGATGCTACCGCGGAGGAAGCGGTCGCGGCCTGCCGCGCATCCGGCGATGCGGCCGCGTGCCCGGCGTTTCCCGGTTGCGTCGCTCCGCTCGATGCTGCGCAGCTCGTCGCGAGCGGCGTGCTGCGACGTGACGGAGCGGTCGTATGCGACCTGAACGCGCAGGTCGTCGCCTGTGCAGCCATCGTGCCGGGCGCTACGCTCGAGGTGGGTGCGGGCCGCGGGACGAAGACCTTCGTCATGGCCGCCACAGCATCGCGCTGCGGCATCGAGCGCACAGCCGTCGCGCTCGAGGTATCGAAGAAGCGCTCGCGCCTGAACCGCCGCCGCATGGAGCGTGCGGGGCTCGCGGAGGGCATCCGGTTCGTGACGGGCGATGGCTGCGACCTCGACGGTGCGCTTGCCGCCCTCGACTCGGAGGCGGGGGAATGCTTGCGCTTCGACTGCGTGCTCGTGGACGCGCCGTGCTCAGGAACGGGGACGATGCGCCGGCACCCCGAGATTCCCTGGCGGCTCGACCCGATCGACATCGACGAGGACCTTCCGCGCCTGCAGCTCGAGCTCCTGAGCCAAGCTGCGCGGCGCGTGCGCGCGGGCGGGCAGCTCATCTACGCCACCTGCTCCGTGCTCCACCAGGAGAACGCGGATGTCGTGGACGCGTTCCTTAACAGCCCAGCGGGGCGGGATTTCTTGCTCGAGCCGGTCTCGGGCGCCCCGGTGTTCCGGCGCGGGGAGTTCGCAGAGCTCGCGGCCTATGTGCGCGGCAACGAGACCGCGCGCGGCCTCTTCCAGACGGTGCCCACGGAGGACGCGTTCGACGGTCACTTCTGCGCCCGCCTCGTGCGCATGCGCTAGCGAGACAAAAACGCTCCCGATGCAACGGTGGCGGGCATCGTTGCATCGGGAGCGTTCGCGGATTACGCAAACAAAGGGAGGGGTTACTCCTTGTGCGGGCAGTTCTCGCAGGTGTGGCCGGAATCGCCGCTCGCGCCCTCGCTCGAGCCTTCGCCCGATCCGGAGGTCGCCTTCGTCGAGGAGCCGCCGCCGCGCTGATCGGTGTTGTAGAAGCCGCTCCCAGCGAACTTGATGCCGCTCGCGGTGAAGACCTTCTCCGCCGGCGCACCGCACGAGGGGCACGTCACCTCGGGATGCTCCATCATGCCGTGCTCGACCTCGAAGACGCTGCCACAGGACGTGCAGCGGTAATCATAACGTGCCATGTCTCACTCCTTGTGAATCGCTTTTTCCACAGGCTACTGTACCCGAAGGCGTCGGTGATGTGACGAAGTGCGTCAATTCACCACGCCTGCGCGCCCCGTCTCGCGCATAAGCGCGGCGAAGAGCGCCTCGGCGGCGACGATGTCCTCCTCGCGAGCCTGCCAGCTCCAGTTGTGCTCGATGGTGCCGGGCGTGTTCATGCGGGCGTCCTCGCCTAAGCCGAGCACGTCCTGCAGGGGCATCATGACCACGCCGGCATCGCTCGCGAGCGCGTCGCGCACGAGCTTCGCGGCGAGCTCGGTCGCCGCGGCCTCGTCACCGTCGGTGAACGAGCGCGCGCAGAAGCCGACGAGCGTCTCGGTGTCGTGCGTCGAGGTGTAGAAGACCTTGCCCGGCGTGGGATGCAGCCCTTCGCGCACGTCGTAGTCGCTAAACTCGAGCACGTCCATGCCGGGGAAGCCGCAGGTCGCCATCAGGGAGCGCACGCCGGGGGTGAGCACGCCCAGGTCCTCGGCGATGAAGGGCAGGTGCCCCATGTCCTCTTGCGCTGCGCGGAAGAGCTCGATGCCCGGTCCTGCGAGCCAGCGGCCATCCGAGCCGGGGTGTCCGGCGGGGATGCTGAAGTAGTTGTGGAAACCGATGAAGTGGTCGAGGCGCACGTAGTCGTAGAGGCTGCACGCGCGTGCGAGCCGCGCGCGCCACCACGAGAAACCATCGGCGCGCATGCGATCCCAGCGGTAGGTGGGGTTGCCCCAAACCTGGCCGTCGGGCGCGAAACCATCCGCCGGGGCGCCCGCGACCTCGACGGGACGCCCGTTCCCATCGAGGTTGAAGAGCTCGGGGTGCGACCAGACGTCGGCGGAATCGTCCGAGACGTACATGGGCACGTCGCCGATGATCGCGATGCCGTGCTCGTGCGCATAGGCGGCCGTTTCGCGCCAGGCGGCATCGAAGCGGTACTGGAGGTATGTCTGCACGCGGGCCTCGCGGGCGAAGCGCGCGTCCTCGAGAAGCGCTGGGTCATAGGCAGCGAAGGCGGCGGGCCACTGGGCTCGCGCCGCATCGCTCATGTACGACTTCACGGCCATGAAGGCGCAGTACGGGTCGAGCCACGCCGCGTTCGCCGCGCGGAAGGCCTGGAAGCCCTCCTCGTCCGCGCCGCCTGCGGCCTCCCACGCCGCGCATTCGGCGCGCAGCTCCTCCTCGGACGCATCGAGGAGCGCGATGTTCCCCGCGAAGGCGGAAGGGCCGGAGTACGGCGAGCCGAACGCGTCCACGGGGTTCACGGGCAGGATCTGCCAGTAGCGCATGCCCAAGGCGGCGAGGTGGTCGATGAAGCGCTTCGCGGGCGCGCCGAGCGTGCCCGGGGTCCCGTCCTCGGTGGGGACGGAGGTGATGTGGCAGACGACGCCCGCGCCCGGCTCGAGGGCGAGCTGGAGGCGCTCCGGCTCGTGGAAGTAGACCACGGCCGAGCCGAACGGCCAGAGGAACACCTCGGCGGTGCCGTCCTCGGCCACCTCGATCTGCGTGCCCGAGACCACATCCACCGCGCAGGGGCCGAGCGCGGGGATGCGCACCGTGCGGCAATCGGAACGGCTGCGGTTCACGAGCACGGTCGCGGCCTGGCCGTCGGCGCCGGTGCGGGTATAGGCGAGGATATCGCCCTCGCCGCCCTCGGGCGCCCAGGCGCGGATGCTCCCATCCACCATGAACGGCAGCGCCCGGCGGATGGCCGCGGCGTTCCGGATGATGTCCTGCATGTCGCGGTCGTGGATGTCCTCCTCGAGCGGCATCGTGCGGCGGTTGCCGGGGTCAGAGAGCCCCTCCAGGCAGAACTCGTCGCCGTAGTAGATGGACGGCACACCGGGGAACGTCATCTGCATGAGCGTCGCGAGCCAGAAGCGGCTCTTCGCGAGCCCCATGGCCTCGGGGGAGAGGCGCCAGCGGCCGCGCTCCTCCTCGGGGAGCTGCGATTCATCCGGGCCGCCGCCGAGCACCGAGGCGATGCGCGGGCGGTCGTGGCTGCCGAGCAGGTTGAGGCTGCACCGGAGCGCCTCGGGCGGATAGTTCTCGGCGAGGCCCTCGATGCGGTCGGCCGCCTCCTCGGCGGGAATCGCATCGAGCAGGAAGTCGAGCACCATGGAGCGGAACGGGTAGTTCATGGCGGCGTCGAGCTCATAGCCTAAAAGGTAGTGGCGCGGCATGCCATAGCTGATCTTGTTCGAGGCGTCCTCCCACACCTCACCGATGAGCACGCCGTCGGGCTTCTCGTCGAGCAGCACCTCGCGGATATCGGTGATCATCTGCTCGGTGAGCTCGTCGGCCACATCGAGGCGCCAGCCGCGCGCGCCGGCGCGCGTCCAGTGGCGGATGACCCCCTGCTCGCCCACGATGAGCTTGCGCACGGTGGGGGACTTGAGGTTGAGGTCGGGCATGTTGCCGATGCCCCACCAGCAGGCGTAGCTCCCGTCCGCGTTGAAGCGGTAGGCGTCGCGCCAGGGGGAATCCTCGCCCGCCCAGGCGCCCGGCTCGGGATAGGTGCCGTAGCGGTTGAAGTAGACCGAGTCGTCGCCCGTGTGGTTGAAGACGCCGTCGAGGATGATGGAGATCCCGCGCGCCGCGGCCTCGCGGCAGAGCTCGCGGAAGTCGTCCTCGTCCCCGAGCATGGGGTCGATCTTCAGGTAGTCGGCCGTGTCGTAGCGGTGGTTGCTCGCCGCCTCGAAAATGGGGTTGAGGTAGAGGACGGTGATGCCCATGTCGGCGAGGCGGTCGAGGTCGCCCGTGATGCCCTTGAGCGAGCCACCGTACATGTCCCAGCTCGCGATGGAGCCGTCCGGGTTGCGGTCGTAGATGGGCGGCTTGTTCCAGTCCTCGACGATGCGCCGGGGCACGCCCTTGGTGGGGTGCTCGGCGAGTGCGCGCTCGCAGCGCTCGCGCCACGCGGGGTCGCGGCGGTAGCGGTCGGGGAAGATCTGATATACCATACCCTGCTCGTACCAGGTGGGGCGAACCTTGCGAGGCTTGAAGACGGTGATCTGGAACGACGGGCACTCGGCATGGGTGTACGTCTGGCCCATACCGCCCGTCTTGCCCTCGGGCGCGCCGAGGTAGAGGCGGCGCGTGCTGTCGGGGGATTCGATGGTGATGTTGAAGCGGTACCACATGAGCGCGGGCTCGGGGCAGCGGAGCGTCGTGGCGTAGCGCCCGTCCTCCTGGCGCTCGAGCCGCTGGATGGTCTCGCCGCGCCCGTCGACCCAGACGCGCAGGTCGATGGTGAGCAGGTGCTCCGGGACGTCTTCCGCGCGCACGCTCAGCTCGACCGCGCTTCCCGCCTCGACGGCTCCGAAAGGCGTGCGGTACGCATGGTCGCGGCTGTTATGGATGAAGTTCATGATGTACTGGCCTATCACGTTGCTGAACTTGTGAAACTTTAACAGTATACAGCAGACGCATAGGCGACGTGCCCGGCTGATAAAATGGTGTCAGACACCTTTTTATCAGGTTCAGATGATGCCGTCGAGGTAGTCACCCAAGTACTTATCAGGCGGGTACTCTATCTCGAGCGTTATGTCCCGGAAGTCCTCGTCGTAGAGCACCTTGTCCATCAGCTCGGTGCGGATCGGGTCGAAGAGCTGCTCGCGTTGATACTCCCAATCGTCCTCGTCGGGGACGTACGAGCCGTCCGTCTGCTTGATGAACGCGAACGACTGCCAGGTGGTATCGATATAGCCCGCGCCCGGCGCATCCCCGTTGTAGAACATCTCCTGCGCCGCCTTGAACACGCGGCCGACCTTCTGCTCGTCTGTGATGTCGCCGCCGCGATCGATGTAAACCTCGATGAGGTATTCGAAGGCCGTTTGGAAATCCAGTTGATAGCTGTTGGTGAATTCCACGGATACCGCAGCGGTTCCATCGTCGTAGCCGTATATGCCATCCACCTGCCACGACATGCCCTCGAGCATCCAGCGCGTGAACTCCTGCGCGTCCACGCCCGCATCGTCGAGTGTGTAGCCGAAGACCGCCTCGAAGCGGTCGTTGCACCAATCGGCGAGCTCGTCCACCGCGGCCTCGTCCTGTGCCATGAGCGGGTCGAGGTAGGCGGCGAGCTCATCGGTCATCTCCTGCTGCTCCGCCTCGGTGAGCTCGATCTCCTCGGGCTCGGACGCGGTGGAGGTCGTGTCGTCGCTCGTCGTGTCGCTCACGTCGTCCGACTGAACGGCGCGGGTTGTCGTCGTCTGCGACGCCGAGTTGGCGATGAGCGTGAACGCCGAGCAGCCGATCGTCATGAAGAGGACGAGGGCGAGCACGGAGCAGACGAGCCCGACGAGGCCGCAGACCTTGCCGACCTTTGCCATGACGCTCGCGCCGCCCGCCTGGGTATAGGAGTGGGCGAGCATGACGGCGATGATGCAGAGCACGATGCCCACGATGATAGAGGGGCTGAACAAGAGGCCGATGATGCCGCAGACGAGCGACGCGATGGCGAGGTGGTCGTCGGCCGGGCGGGGAGCGTTGCCGGGCGCCGTGGGCGCGTCCGGCGCGATGGGCGGCGGAACCGTGCCCGTCGCCGCGTCCGAGCGCGCACCCGCCTGCCCGCTCGGTTCATCCGAGGTGATGGGGTCGGGTTCGGGTGCGTTGATGGGGGAGGGGTCGGTTGCGCCGCGCGGTGCCACCGAGGCGCCGCAGAACGGGCAGAACGTCGCAGAATCGGGCAGTTCCTTACCACAGGACGAGCAGAACATAGGGTGCCTCCTATTCCATCGCCTGCCTTCGATTATAGCCAGAGCGCAAGAGCGCGAGGGGCGGGATGCCGCTCGCGCTCTTTTGGTAACGAACGCCCCGCCGGGCGGGCGGGTATGTCACAGGGGCCTACGAGCGCTTGCGCGTCGTCCGGCGGGTCGTGCCCTTCGTCTTCACGGCCGAGACCTTGGTTGCGGCGGGCGCGGCGGCATCGGCTTTCTCGGCAGCGGGCTTCGCGGCAGCGGGGGCGGGCTCAGTGGCCTGCTTGGCCGCGGGCTTCGAAGCGGCGGCGGGCTTGGCGGGCGCGGTGGCCGGTTCAGCGGCGGGGGCCTTGGGCGCCGCGGCCTTCGCGGGCGCAGCCTTGGCGGTCGGCGTCTTGGCCTTGGTTGCCTTCGCGGTGGCCGCAGGCTTCTTGGCCGTGGTCTTCACAGCCGTCGCCTTGGGAGCGGCAGCCTTCGCGGGCGCTGCCTTGGTAGTCGTCGCCTTGGGTTCGGTCGCCTTCGGGGTGGTCGTGGGCTTCTCAGCGGCCGCCGGCTCCGTGGAGGTCTTGGCCGCGGTGGTCTTGGTGGCAGCCGTCTTCGTCGTAGCCTTGGCCGTCGTGGTCTTGGCCGCTGCCGTGCTCGACTTCGCGGCTGTGGCCTTCGCGGTGGAGGTCGCCTTCGTCGCCGTCTTCTTGGCAGCGGTGGTCGACTTTGCGGCCGTGGCCTTCGTCGCGCTCTTCGTCGATGCGGCGCTCGCCTTGGTCGCGGCGGTCTTCCGCGTTGTCGTGCGCTTCGTCGCGGGCTTCTTGGCCGCAGGCTTCGCCTCGGGCTCGGGCATGGCCTCTGCCTCCTGCTTGGCCTCAGCCTCGGGCTCCGCCTCCGGCGCCTCCTTGGCCTTCGGTGCCGGCTGCGCTTCCGCGGCGGGCTTCACCTCGGGCTCGGTCGCAGCCTCGGCCTTCGGCTCCTCGACCTTGGTCTCGGCCGCGGACTCCGGTGCGGCCTCGGCCTTCGGCTCCTCCACGACCGGCGGGTACGCGTCGGTGTCCGGGCGCAGCCAGCGGTAGAGGTCGATGTAGGCGTGCGCGCTCTTCGCCCAGCTGAAATCGCGCGTCATGGCGTTGTGCACGAGCTTGTCGAACTCGGCGCGGTCGTCCCAGAACAGGCGCGCGCCGCGGAAGACGGCGTCGCCCATCTCCTCGCCGTTGAAGTTGGCGAATGAGAAGCCGGTGCCCTCGCCGGTGAACTGGTTGTACGGCTGCACGGTGTCGCGCAGGCCGCCCGTCTCGCGCACCACGGGCAGGGTGCCGTAGCGCATGGCGATCATCTGCGACAGGCCGCACGGCTCGAAGAGCGACGGCATGAGGAACATGTCCGCGCCGGCGTACATGCGGTGGGAGAGGGCGTTGTCGAACGTGATGCGCGCGGCGCACGTGCCGGGGTACTTGTTCGCGAAGTAGCGCACGGGCTCCTCGTAATCGCCGGTGCCGAGGATGGCCACCTGCACGCCGCCGGAGAGGATGCGGTCGAGCGCGTACGTCACGAGGTCCATGCCCTTCTGGCGCGTGAGGCGCGTGACCATGACCATGAGCGGGCGGTCGTCGCGTACCTCGAGGCCCAGCTCCTCCTGGAGCGCCCGCTTGCACGCAGCCTTGCCGGACATGTCGTCCACGCTGTAGTTCGCGCAGATCATGGGGTCGGTCGCGGGGTTCCACGCATCGGTGTCGATGCCGTTCAGGATGCCCTGGAGCGAGATGGAGCGTTCGCGCAGGACCCCGTCGAGGCCCTCGCCGTACTCGGGCGTCTGGATCTCGGCTGCATAGGTCGGGCTCACCGTGGTGATGGCGTCGGCGTAGTGCAGGCCGCCCAGCATGAAGTTGATGGAGCGGTCGTCGCAGCGCAGCTGGCGCGCCGCGTTGGGGATATGCGCGAGGCCCAGGATGTCGTTTAAGATGGCATCGGAATACTGGCCCTGGAAGGCGATGTTGTGGATGGAGAACACCGTCTTCACGCGCTCGTAGAGCGGCAGCCCCTGGTAGAACTCGCGCAGGAACACGGGCGCGAGCGCGGTGTGCCAATCGTTGCAGTTCAGCACGTCGCACTGGAAGCCCTCGGGCAGGTGCTGCAGGCTCTCGCAGACGGCCTTCGAGAAGAAGGCGAAGCGCTCGCCGTCATCGAAGAAGCCGTACGGGTAGCTGCGGTTGAAGTAGTGCTCGTTGTCGACGAAGAGGTACGTGACGCCGTTCTGGTCGAGCCGCTCGAGGCCGCAGTACTCGTTGCGCCAGCCCAGAGGCACGTAGAAGTCGCACATGTGCGTCATGCGGCTCTTGTACTCATCCGGGATGCTCGCGTACTTCGGTACCATCACGATGACGTCCGCGCCGGCCTCGACGAGCGCGCGCGGAAGCGACCCTGCGACGTCGCCCAGGCCGCCCGTCTTCACGAAGGGCGCGGCCTCGGCCGACGCGATGACGATCTGCATTTTCTTTCCTGTCATGGGAACCCCCCTAAACAGTTCGAGTACCGGACGTCGGGCGTGGGGCACCCGCCGTCCCAAAACCGCCGCCCGGTAGCACCGGACGGCGGTTTCATTGTAGCGAAGTTTTGCTATGCGGCGCCAATTACCCCATCTGGTTCTTGCCCACGACGAGGATCGAGTCGGGCGTGCCGCGCAGCTCGGTGTTCGCCGGCACCGTGTTGCCCTTGTCGAGGATGGCGTTCTCCACGCGCGCACCGCTCTTGATGACGCAGGACTGCATGATGATGCTGTTCGTCACGTTCGCGCCGCTCTCGACGATGACGCCGCGCGCCAGGATGGAGCCGCGCACCGTGCCCTGGATCTCGCAGCCGGCCGAGATGAGCGAGTTCGTGGCGTTGCTGCCCGTGAAGTACTTCGCCGGCGGCGCGTCGTGCGCCTTCGTCATGATCGGGCGGTCGTGGCGGAAGAGCTGGTCGGCCACATCGGGGTTCAGAAGCTCCATGGAGCGGTCGTAGTAGGTGCGCTCGTCGAAGATGCCGATCGCGAGGCCCTTGAACTCGTAGCTGCACACGTCGATGAGGCTGAAGTCGCCGGCGATGGCCTCGAAGAGGTCGAGGTAGTCGGCGCTCTGGTAGCGCTCGATGATCTGCAGAAGCAGGTCGCGGTTGACGACGAAGCAGTCGATGAACTTGTTGTCGCCGTACTCGCAGCCCGGCTCGACCTTCTGCACGCGGCCGCGGTCGCCGATGATGAGGCGCGAGCAGTCCGTGTGCTTGCGCTCGGCCTTCACGTACACCATGGTGAGGCCGGCGCCGCTGCGCTCGTGCGCGTCGATGATCTCGTCGAGCTCGAGGTTGAAGATGATGTTCGACGCCATCATGACCACGTAGGGCTTGTCGGAGCGCTGGAACAGCTCCTTGTTGGAGATGATGTCGCGCAGCAGGAAGCGCATGCCCTGCTTCGTGGTGCCGTAGGGGTTGCCCGGGACGGGGAAGAGGCCGCCCTTCTTGCGGTCGAGCATCCAGTCCTTGCCGTGTCCCACATGGTCCAGGATGGAGCGCCAGTTGCCCGGGAGCACGAGGCCCACGGTGCGGATCCCCGCGTTCGCCATGTTGGAGAGCGGGAAGTCGATGAGGCGGTAGCGGCCGATGAACGGGACGGAGGCGATGGAGCGGCTCTCGACGAGCGCGCTCTTCTCCGTGCCGGCGTAGTTAGCGGTGATGTAGCCGATGGCCTTGTTGTTGATCATCGGTTCATTCCCCCTTCCCGATAACGACGTCGTTTCCAACGACGGCCGTATCCTTCGTGGTGTCGACGGAGCCGAGCTTCACGCCCTCCTCCACGACGGCGTTCTCGCCCAGGATGGCGCGGCTCACGTACGCGCCGCTCTTCACCACGGCGCCGGGCAGCAGCACGGAGTCCTCCACCACGGCGCGCTCGCCCACGACGGCGTCCGTGGAGATGATGGAGTGGCGCACGGTGCCCAGGATGCGGCAGCCGTTCGAGATGAGGCAGTCGTCCACGCGACCGTCCGGGCCGATGTAGTGCGGCGGGCGCGTGAGGTCGTTCGACATGACGGGCACGGTCTTGTCGAACAGGTCGAAGGCCGGGTTCTGCCCGAGCAGGTCCATCGAGGTCTCGTGGTAGCTCGCGATGGTGCCCACGTCGCGCCAGAAGCCGTGGAACTCGTGGACGAAGAGGCGCTTGCCGTCGGCGAGGGCGCCGGGGATGATGTCGCCGCCGAAGTCGTGGCTCGAGCGCTGGTTCACGGCGTCGTCCTCGAGCGTCTTGATGAGGAAGTCGGCGGTGAAGATGTAGATGCCCATCGAGGCGAGGTTGGACTCGGGCTTCTCGGGCTTCTCGTCGAAGCGCGTGATGCGGCCATCGGAGTCGGCGGTGAGGATGCCGAAGCGGCTCGCCTCCTCCCACGGCACGGGCATGACCGCGATGGTGAGGTCGGCGCCGTTGGCGATGTGCGAATCGAGCATGGCGCGGTAGTCCATGCGGTAGAGCGCGTCACCGGAGAGGATGAGCACGTACTCCGGGTCGTGCGACTTGATGTAATCGAGGTTCTGCGTCACCGCGTCGGCGGTGCCGGCGTACCATGCGCCGCCCTCCTGGGTGGCGTACGGCGGCAGGATCGAGACGCCCGCGCCCTTCTCGTCCAGGTCCCAGGCGCTGCCCGAGCCCAGGTAGGCGTGCAGCTGGTAGGGGCGGTACTGGGTGAGGACGCCCACCGTGTCGATGCCGGAGTTCGCGCAATTCGACAGCGTGAAGTCGATGATGCGGTACTTCCCCCCGAACGAGACCGCGGGCTTCGCGATCTTCGACGTGAGCGCGCCGAGCCTGCTTCCCTGCCCACCGGCGAGGAGCATGGCGATGCATTCCTTCTTGCTCATCGTGTGTTCCCTTCAGAATCCGTGCAGATTTCCCTTCTAGCCCGGGGATGCCGCCCCGGGGTGTCCTTGCGTCGTCGTGGCCTGTCCTTACATCACGCTCCCCAGATCTCGTCGCGGTACTCGCGGATGGTGCGGTCGCTCGAGAACCAACCCGAGCACGCGGTGTTATGAAGCGCCCTGCGGTTCCAGTCCATATGGTCGGAGTAGCCCTGCGTGAGCTCCTCCCAAGCCTGGACGTAGGAAGCGAAGTCCTTCATGACGAGGTCATGGTCGTTGCCGTTCATGAGCTCGTTGAAGATGCTCTCGAAGTTGCCGGAGAGGGCGGCGAACGTGTCGTCGGTGAGCTCGTCGATCACGCGGCCCAGGCGGTCCGGGTCGGCGTTGTACATGTCCCAGGCGAAGTGCATGCCGCTCGCGCGCAGCTCGTCGACCTCGGGGGCGGTGAGGCCGAAGATCTTCTCGTTCTCCGCGCCGGCGAGGTTCACGATCTCGATGTTCGCGCCGTCCATGGTGCCGAGCGTGATGGCGCCGTTCATCATGAGCTTCATGTTCGAGGTGCCCGAGGCCTCCATGCCGGCCGTGGAGATCTGCTCCGAGATCTCGGCGGCGGGGTAGATGAGCTGGGCGTTCGAGACGCGGAAGTTGGGGATGAAGCAGACCTTCATGACCTCGTTCACGCGCGGGTCGTTATTCACCACGTCCGCGACCGAGTTGATGAGGCGGATCGTCTCCTTGGCGAAGGTGTAGCTCGAGGCGGCCTTGCCCGAGAAGATGAACGTCGTGGGCGCCACGCGGAAGTTCGGGTCGGCGATGCGGCGGTTGTAGATGTCCATCACCTTGAAGATGTTGAGCAGCTGGCGCTTATAGGCGTGGAAGCGCTTGACCTGCACGTCGAAGATCGAGTTCGGGTCGATGGCAAGGCCGCACTCGCGCTGCACGTAGTTGGCGAGGCGCACCTTGTTCTCGTGCTTCGAGGCGCTCACGCGCTCGAGGAAGGCCGGGTCGCCCTCGAAGGCCTCGAGCTTCGAGAGCTCGGCGGCGTCGTCGAGCCAGCCCGTGCCGATCGCCTCGGTGATGAGCTTCGCGTAGGAGGGGTTCGCCTCGGCGAGGAAGCGGCGGGGCGAGATGCCGTTCGTCTTGTTGTTGAACTTCTGCGGGGTGAGGGCGTAGAAGTCCTTGAGCGTCTCGCGCTCGAGGATGTCGGTGTGGAGCTTGGCCACGCCGTTCACCGAATGGCTGCAGATCACCGAGAGGTTCGCCATGCGCACCTCGCCGTCCCACAGGATCGCCGTCTGGCGCAGACGGTCCTGCCAGCCGTCCTGGCTGCGGTCGAAGGCGGCGTTGTAGCGGCGGCTGATCTCGTCGATGATCTGGTACACGCGCGGCAGGAGCTTCGAGAACGTGGAGATGGGCCACTTCTCGAGCGCCTCGGGAAGGATCGTGTGGTTGGTGTAGGAGATGGTCTTCGTGGTGATGTCCCACGCCTCGTCCCACTCGAGGTTCTCCTCGTCCACGAGCACGCGCATGAGCTCGGGGCCGCACATGGCGGGGTGGGTGTCGTTCGTGTGGATGGCGACGTACTGGGGCAGGAGCTTCCAGTCCGAGCCGTGCTCCTTGCGGAACGTGTCGAGCACGCTGTTGATGCCCGCGGCCACGAAGAGGTACTCCTGCTTCAGGCGGAGGAGCCGCCCGTGCTCGCCCGCGTCGTTGGGGTAGAGGATGGCGCTGATGGCCTCCGCCTCGGCGCGGTGCGCCTGGGCCTTGGCGTAGTCGCCCGCGTTGAAGGCGTCGAGGTCGAACTCCTCCTCGACCGGCTCGGCGCTCCACACGCGTAGCTTGTTGACGGTGTTGCCGCCGTAGCCAACGACCGGGATGTCATAGGGGACGGCGAGCACGTCGTCGGTGCCCTCGGTGTGGTAGCGCATGCGGCCGTTCTCCTCGGTGCCCACCACGTGGCCGCCGAAGCCGATCCGCACGGCCTTGTCCTGGCGGCGGACCTCCCACGGGTAGCCGTGGACGAGCCAGTCGTCGGTGGTCTCGTGCTGCGCGCCGTTCACGATTTCCTGCTTGAAGAGGCCGTAGCGGTAGCGCATGCCGTTGCCGTAGCCGGCGATGCCCTCGTGGGCCATGGAGTCGAGGAAGCAGGCGGCGAGGCGTCCGAGGCCGCCGTTGCCGAGCGCGGGGTCGGGCTCGTACTCCTCGAGCGCCTCGAGGTTGGAGCCCATCTCCTCGAGCGCCTCGGCCACGAGGTCGCGCACGCCGAAGTTGATGAGGTAGTTATCGAGCAGGCGGCCGATGAGGAACTCGATGGAGAAGTAGTACACGCGCTTCTGGCCGGTGTCGTGCACGCGCTTCTCGGTCTCGGTCTGGACGGAGCGCGCCTTGCTCGCCACGAGCTTCACGAGCGCCTGGAAGCGGTCGAAGTCGCTCGTCATCTCGAAGGGCTTGCCCGACAGCGACGTGACCGACGATAGGTAGAGCTCCTTGAACTCCTCCTTGCTTTCAAAGATCCTGTTCATGACGTCCTTTCTTCTTTGGATGATCGTATCTTGGGCGGGCACGTAGGGAGCCTACGGTTGCTCGGTGGGGTCGGTGATGGGGGCGAGCTTGTGCTTGCTGCGGCGGCGCCTGGGCTTCGGCGGCACGAAGGTGCTTCTGCCCACGCGCTTGAGCACGAGTCCGGCGAGGCCGGGCAGGGCGATGGTCAGCTGGTCTCCGCAGCCGTTCCACGGGTAGGGCGCGCTCATGTAGCTCGCGTTGTCCGTGAAGCCGCTGCCGCCATACTCGGGCTCGTCGGTGTTGAAGATGACCTTCCACTCGCCCTCGGTGGGGACGCCCACGTTGAAGCGCTCGTAGGAGGCGGGGTTGAAGTTGATGACGATTACGAGGTCGTCGGCCGGGTCGTCGTCGTGGCGCACGAAGGAGATGATAGACTGCTGGGCGTCGTCGGCGTCGAGCCAGGTGAGGCCGTCCGGAGTGTAGGCGTGCTGCCAGAAGGCGGGCTCGTCGCGGTAGAGGTGGTTGAGGGCGCGGATGAACTGCTGGTGCCGCGCGTTCACGGCGTAGCGCTCGGTGAGGAACCACTCGATCGACTCGTAGTAGCGCCACTCGATGCCCTGGGCGATCTCGTTGCCCATGAAGTTCAGCTGCGCGCCGGGGTGCGCGGCCTGGTAGAAGGCGAGGGTGCGCAGGCCCGCGAACTGGCGCCACCAATCGCCGGGCATGCGACCCAAAAGCGAGCGCTTGCCGTTCACCACCTCGTCGTGGGAGAGCGGCATGATGAAGTTCTCGCTGAAGGCGTAGTGGAACGTGAACGTGAGCATGCCGTGGTTGCCCGGGCGCCAGGGGAAGTCGGTCTGCATGTAGTGCAGCGTGTCGTTCATCCAGCCCATGTCCCACTTGTAGTGGAAGCCCAGGCCGTTGTTCTCCTCCGGCGGCAGGGTCACGCCCGGCCAGGCGGTCGATTCCTCCGCGATCATCATGACGTCGGGGAACTCGCGGCCCACGGTGGTGTTCACCTGCTGGATGAAGCTGATGGCGTCGAGGTCGCCTTCGTCGCCGTACTTGTTGAACTTCTTGAGGCGCGGGTCGTCCACGCCGAAGTTCAGGTAGAGCATGCTCGAGACGCCGTCCATGCGCAGGCCGTCGGCATGGAAGACCTCGAGCCAGAAGAGCGCGTTGGACACGAGGAAGCTGCGCACCTCGCCGCGGCCGAAATCGAACTTGTGGGTGCCCCAGTTGGGGTGCACCTCGCGCTCGAAGAGCATCTGGCCGTTGAAGTTCGCGAGCCCCTCGTCATTGGCGCAGAAGCCGCCCGGCACCCAGTCGAGGATGACGCCGATGCCGGCCTGGTGGCAGGCGTCGACGAAGTGCATGAACTGCTTGGGCGTGCCGTAGCGCGCGGTGGCCGCGTAGTAGCCGGTGCCCTGGTAGCCCCACGAGCCGTCGAAGGGGTGCTCCATGACGGGCATGACCTCGATGTGCGTGTAGCCCATGTCGCGAACGTAGTCGACGAGCTCCACCGAGAGGTCGTCGTAGGTGTAGAACGTGCCGCGCTGGGCGGGGAAGGGGTCGCCGGGGCCGGGGTAGGTGCCGTCCGGGCCGGGCTCGCCCTGCGGCTCGTTGCCGTGGCGCTTCCAGCTGCCCAGGTGCACCTCGTAGATGTTGAGCGGCTGCGTCATGTGGTCGTGGGTGCGCCGCTCCTCGAGCCAGGCCTCATCGCCCCATGCGTAGCCGGAGAGGTCCTGGAGCCGCGAGGCGGTGCCGGGCTGCTCCTCAGCGAAGAAGCCATACGGGTCGGCCTTGTAGAGGAGCCGTCCGTCGTGCGTCTCGATGACGTACTTATAGAGCTCGCCCTCGGCGAGGCCGGGTACGAAGCCCTGCCAGATGCCGCTCGTGGCGAGCGGGGCGAGCGGGTTGGCCTTCGCGTCCCAGCCGTTGAAGGGGCCGACGACGTGGACGCTGCGCACATCGGGCGCCCAGACGGCGAAGTGCCAGCCCGCGACGCCGTCCTGGACGTCGGGGTGGCCGCCGAGCTTCTCCCAGCTCCTGTTCCAGGTGCCGGTGGCGAAGAGGTACCGGTCGTTATCGGTGATGATGAGGCAGGGTGCCTGAGCATCGGGAGATGACGTGCCCGCCTTGGGCTCCGCGCTTGCGGTGATGTTGGTATCCACGTGCGCTTCCAATCGTCCGGGCAGCTCACGGCTGCCGTCCCATAGCCTGTGTCGCGGGTTCCGCTGCGTCTCGGGTAGCACGATCGGTCGCGTTCCACGGGCGGAGCGCGGGTGGAACCTGGACACGTTAAGGATACCACCGGGGATGCGGCAAGGGCGCAACGAGGCGAGGGACGGTAGGTATTGGTTCGTGGACGAACGAGCTTGACAAAGCCGCCCCGTCGCGGTACGGAGCCATTGGGGAGTCATTGGGGACGGGTTCAATTGACTCACCGAGTCAATGGGGACGGGTTCAATTGACTCATCGGGCCGCCGCCGGCACGCGCCGTCTCTGCTACCATGCTGAAAGATCGCGACGCGAAAGGAACCAGCATGCCCGCTTCCCCCATTTTCATCTTCGACTGCGACGGAACGCTCATCGACTCGATGGGCATGTGGCTCGACATCCAGCCCAAGTTGCTCGCGAGCTACGGCGTCGAGACGACGGCCGAGGATTTTGCGCGGTTCGAGTCGCTGTCGGTGGAGGAGGAGTGCATCGCCTACCACGAGACGTGGGGGGTGGGCGCGTCCGGCGCGGATGTGTACGCGCGCCTGGACGAGATGCTGCTGCAGGCCTACCGCACCGTGGTGCCCGCCCGCGCGGGCGTGCCGGCCTTCCTCGCCCGGGCGCAGGCGGCGGGCATCCCGTGCGCCATCGCCACCTCCACGCCGGAGCACCTCGTTCGCGCCGGGCTCGCCGCGAACGGCCTCGAGGGGTTCTTCCCCGTCATCGTGACGACGGAGATGGCCGGCCGCTCGAAGGATTTCCCCGACGTGTACGATCTGGCCCTCAGCCGCCTATGCGCGCACGAGGGCATCGAGGTGCCCGCCCGCGGCGAGGTGCGGGTGTTCGAGGACGCGCCGTTCGGCTTGAGGAGCGCGGGCGGCGCCGGGTACCGGACGGTCGGCATCTTCGACCCGCACGGGCGCGGCACGCGCGAGGAGGTGTTCGCGCTCGCCGACATCGCGGTGGACGAGTTCACCGAGCTGGGGGATGCGTTCTGGGACGAGGTGGGTGCGAGCCATGGCGCGTAATGCCCGAGGGCGGCGCGCCGCGCCCGTGCTCGTGGTGGGCGGCTCGCCCGTGCGGGCATCGGCCGAGACGCTCAGGCGCGCGGCGCGGGGCTGCCAGGCGATCGTCGCGGTCGACCGCGGGCTCGACGCCCTCATCGCGGCAGGGATGGCCTGCGACCTCTTCTGCGGGGATGCCGACTCGGTGAGTCCGGAGGGTGCGGCGCGCGTGCGCACGGCTGAGCACGTGAAGCTGCAGGGGGATGCCGCCGCGTTCGATGTCGTGCGTTACAACCCGCATAAGGACGATACGGACCTAGGCCTCGCGCTCGCGGAGGTTGCTGCCCGCTACCCCGGGGCGCCCGTGCGCGCAACCTGCCTTGCGGGCGGAAAGCCCGACCATGCGCTCGCCGTGCTCGGGCGGCTCGCGACGTGGCCCCATGGCGTCGAATGGATCGAGGACGCATTTGAGGGACGCGTGCTGCGCGGGGGCATGGCGTGGGAGATCGCGGGTGCGCGCGGTGTTCGCTTCTCCTTCGTGCCGCTCGGCGCGGAAGGGGTCGAGGTGTCGGAGCGCGGCATGCGCTGGGAGCTCGACCATGCGCGGGTGCCGCTCCTTTCCGACCTGGGCATCTCGAACGTCATCGAGGCCGATCCCGCGCGCATCACCTGCCACGCCGGCACCCTCGTCTGCTGGCTCTTCGGAATGTAAATTTACCCCAGGGGTTATTTTACGTTCGCGAAAGGACTGCTCGCGTTTTGCTGCACACCCTACACCGCGAACGTAAAATAACCCCTGGGGTAAATTTACATCTATAGCAAGAGCCCCTCGGCCTGATGCAGGGGAACAGGCCGAGGGGCTCCATGCTAAAGTGCGTTCAGAGCCCGTCTTACTGGTAGTCGAAGACGTCGATCCAGCTCATGAGGAACTCCTCATCGACCTTGCGGCCGCGCGCGAGCTCGGAGGCGGCGATGACGGGGAGCCACTGGCGCACGATCTGCTTGGGCATGTCGGCGCGCTCGCAGTACACGTCGAGGTAGGCCTCGGCCTGCTCCTTGCTCGTGAGCGAGAAGAGCAGGTAGGTCATGGCGACGTCGGCCTCGGGAGCACCCTGGGTGGCGTGCGCCCAGTCGCAGACGGAGAGCGTGCCGTCCTCGCTCACGATGACGTTCGTGGGGTTGAAGTCGCCATGGCACACGCTCGCGCCCTTCTTGAGGCCGTCGAGGCGCTCGAGCAGGTTGTAGCGGGTCGTGGCGTTGATGGCCTCGAGGCCGTTGATCATGCGCGCGTACTTCGGCCCCTGAAGGTTCAGCAGGGGCGAGGAGTAGCCGTGGATCTCGATCTGCAGGTCGACGAACTGCTCGAGGTACTCGCCGAAGCGCTGGGGCTCGGCCTCGATCTTCTCGGCGAGCGTCACGCCGGGCACCTTGCTCGTGATGAGCGCCCAGCCCGTCTCGTCGCCCTCGACCTGGGCGACCTCGAGCGCGCGCGGGCTGCGGATGCCGCACTCGTTGACGCGCGCCAGGTTGAGCGCCTCATTGAACACGTCGGAGACCGGCTTGGTCTCGTTGAAGACCTTGGCGATCTTGTCGCCCAGGTCGTAGACGACCTTGTTGCCGCGACGCGCGATCTCGATCTTGGAATCGGGGAGGATCATAGCGATACCGTCCTTTCTGTGGGTGAACCTTGCCTTCATGGTACCCCTCGATGCGCAGAGCGCCGTCCGCGAACGAGGCGAACGGCGCTCTGCATCAGGTGGGCGCGTTATGCGCCGGCGGGTGCGCGGTGCTTACGCCTCGTAGGACTTCGGCTCGCGGCCGTAGTACGCGTCGAGGTAGAGCTCCTTGATCTCGGAAATGAGCGGGTAGCGCGGGTTGGCGCCGGTGCACTGGTCGTTGAAGGCCTGCTCGCTCATCTCGTCGAGGGTGTCGAGGAAGTACTTCTCGTCCACGCCGTACTCGGCGATGGTCTTCTTGATGCCGATCTCGTCCATGAGGCCCTCGAGCTTCTTGATGAAGTTCTCGAACACCTCGGCATCGTCCTTGCCCGTGCAGCCGCAGTAGCGACCCATCTCGGCGTAGTCATGCAGCGCGTGCGGGTACTGGTACTGCGAGAAGGTGCCCATCTTCACCGGCTTCTCGGCCGCGTTGTAGCGCATGACGCGCGTGAGGATGACGGCGTTGGCCAGGCCGTGGGGCAGGTGATGGTAGGCGCCGAGCTTGTGGGCCATGGAGTGGTTGAGGCCCAGGAAGGCGTTCGCGAAGGCCATGCCGGCGAGGCAGGAGGCGTTGTGCATCTCCTCGCGGGCGTGCGGGTCGGCGGCGCCCTTCTCGTAGGCCGTGGGCAGGTTCTCGAACACGAGCTTGGCGGCGCGCATGGAGAGGCCCTTGGTGTAGTCGGAGCTCATGATGGAGACGTAGGACTCGATGGCGTGCGTCATGACGTCGATACCGGAGGCGCAGGTGAGGCCCTTCGGCGCGGTCATGGCGTTGTCAACGTCGACGATGGCCATGTTCGGCATGAGCTGGTAGTCGGTGATGGGCCACTTGATGCCGGTCTCGGCGTCGGTGATGATGGCGAACGGCGTGACCTCGGAGCCCGTGCCCGAAGAGGTGGGGACGGCCACGAAGTAGGCCTTCTTGCCCATCTCGGGGAAGGTGTAGACGCGCTTGCGGATGTCCATGAAGTCCATGGCCATGTCCTCGAAGTTCGCCTCGGGGTGCTCGTACATGAGCCACATGATCTTGCCGGCGTCCATGGCGGAGCCGCCGCCGACGGCGATGATGAGGTCGGGCTCGAACAGGCGCATGCGCTCCACGCCGCGCTCGGCGTCCTGCAGGCGCGGGTCGGGCTGGATGTCGTAGAAGCAGTCGTGCGCGACGCCCATCTCATCGAGCTTGGCCTCGATGGCGCGGCAGTTGCCGTTCTTGTAGAGGAACTGGTCGGTCACGATGAAGGCGCGCTTCTTGCCCATGACGCGACCGAGCTCGTCGAGCGCGACGGGCGTGCAGCCCTTCTTGAAATACACCTTCTCGGGAGCGCGGAACCACAGCATGTTCTCGCGGCGCTCCGCGACGGACTTGATGTTGAGCAAGTGCTTCACCCCAACGTTCTCGGAGACGGAGTTGCCACCCCAGGAGCCGCAGCCCAGCGTGAGGGACGGCTTCATGGCGAAGTTGTAGAGGTCGCCGATGCCACCCTGGCTGGAGGGCGTGTTGATCACGATGCGGCAGGCCTTCATGGTCTTCTCGAAGAGCTCGATCTTCTCCTTCTCGGCGGGGTGCACGTACAGCGACGCGGTGTGGCCCGGGCCGCCGGCGAGCACGAGGTGCTCGGCCTTGTCGACGGCCTCCTGGTAGGTCTTGGCGTGGTACATGGCGAGCACCGGGGAGAGCTTCTCGTGGGAGAACTCCTCCTTGAGCGGGTCGGTCGAGGTGACCTCGGCGATGAGGATCTTCGTCTTGGCGGGCACCTCGATGCCGGCGAGCTCGGCGATCTTGGCGGCGGGCATGCCGGGGATGCGGTGGTCGAGGGCGCCGTTCTTGAACATGGCCTCGCGCAGGCTCTCGAGCTCCTTGCCCTTCTTCACGAAGTAGCAGCCGCGGCGCTGGAACTCGGCCTTGACCTCGTCGTAGATGGAGTCGAGCACGGTCACGGACTGCTCGCTCGCGCAGATCATGCCGTTGTCGAAGGTCTTGGAGTGGATGATGGAGTTCACGGCGTTGAGCACGTCGGCCGTCTCGTCGATGACGACGGGGGTGTTGCCGGCGCCGACGCCGAGGGCGGGCTTGCCGGAGGAGTAGGCGCTCTTCACCATGCCCGGGCCACCGGTGGCGAGGATGATGTCGACATCGCTCATGAGCTTGTTCGTGAGCTCGAGCGTGGGCTGGTCGATCCAGCCGATGATGCCCTCGGGCGCGCCGGCCTTGACGGCCGCCTCATAGACGACCTTGGCGGCCTCGATGGTGCACTTGGCGGCCGCGGGGTGCGGGGAGATGATGATGGCGTTGCGGGTCTTCAGGCAGATGAGGGTCTTGAAGATCGCGGTCGAGGTGGGGTTCGTGGTGGGGATGACCGCGCCCACGATGCCGATGGGCTCGGCGATCTTCGTCATGCCGTAGGCCTCGTCGCGCTCGATGACGCCGCAGGTCTTCGTGTTCTTGTAGGCATTGTAGATGTACTCGGCGGCGTAGTGGTTCTTGATGACCTTGTCCTCGAGCACACCGCGCTTGGTCTCCTCGACCGCCATCTTGGCGAGCGGGATACGCTGCTTGTTCGCAGCCATAGCCGCCTCGAAGAAGATCTTGTCCACCTGCTCCTGCGTGTAGGTGGCGAAGACCTTCTGGGCCTCGCGCATGTGCGCAAGCTTGGCCTCGAGGGCGTCGACGGAGTCGATGACCTCAGGGACCGCGGATGCCTTTTTCACCATGTGTCTCTCCTTGCGTATGGTGACCTATCCTACGGCCTCGATTTTAGCAAGATATTTCTCGGCGAACGGTAAGATTCCGGTAAATGGCGATTTTAAACGTTTCAACAATTTTGAACGTTTCAATTATGAACGTGCTGGTGAGCGCTTTGAAGAGCTTGTGAAGAAGCAGTGGGGGGATACGCGCGCAGCGTGCGCGCGGCGGGGTGGTGCGGATTCGCGCCACCGGTCGCGGATGGTGGGGAGGGATGGCCGGCGCAATCCCTGCCGACGGGTTCGAGGAGCGGGGGAGGGCGGGCGGCGAACCGTGCCGCCTGGGGCGGGGAACTCGGTATCTCGAGATAAAAAAGGCGCACCCCGGAGGGTGCGCCATAGCATCAAGCATCAGATCCCAAGGAGCGGGAATGTTACGAACGGGCCACCTTGCCGGACTTGAGGCAAGAGGTGCAGACGTTCATCTTCTTGCGCTGGCCATCCACCACGCAGTAGACGCGCTGGATGTTGGGGCGGAACGTACGGTTGGTCACGCGGTGGGAGTGGCTGATGGAGCGACCAGCAACGGGGTGCTTACCGCAGACTTCGCAAACTTTGGACATATTCAAACCCTCCTTGGGTGGTCTGGAACTATCCGGCTGAACAAACAGATAGGAACTATAGCACAAAGCCGTGGTCATGCGTGCAATCTTCATGAAGAGATTTATCGCCGCGGCCGTTTTGACCATGCAAGGCCGTGACGGCGATCGAGGTGGCCCCTGCGCGCACCGGCACGCTCCCGTGCAAGACCCCGCACATCATTATATAGAGTGCTGTGCTGCACTGACCTCGTCGTGCGCACGCTGGGGAGGGCGGTGCCGGGCATGCGGGCGGCGGGTTGGTCGGGATGATGAAGAAGTTGTGGCGCGCGCGGGAGATTCCGCAACCGCGGGGGTCGCCGGGAAGCGGTAGGGTAAAAATCTGCTCACGTTTGTGCGCCGCCATGTCCGACGTGCGTAATATATTACTTGGCAATCCATGGTTCCGGTGTCGCCACCACCCTCACCGCCGCGTCGGCGCGGCCCTGGGGGCATTGGTCGCGTGCCGGGTCATCTGGTATGAGGGGAGTGCCCGGTGAAGATATTCCGCTTTCTCAAGGGCCACATGATCAATCTCGTCATCGCGCTCGTGCTGCTCGCTGCGCAGGCGAACTGCGAGCTCACGTTGCCCGGCCTCATGAGCGACATCGTGGACGTGGGCATCAGCCAGGGCGGCATCGAGAGCCCCGTGCCCGACAAGATCAGCGCGACCGACCTCGATAAGGTGGAGCTCTTCCTCACCGACCGCGAGGTCTCCGATGTCGAGGCGTCCTTCAGCGCGCCCGCGTCGGACGGCATCCGCACCTTCACCGGAACGGACAGCGACCGCTCCTCCCTCGCCGGCCCCATGAGCGAGGCGGAGATGCTCGTGTACCAGTTCGACCAGGGCGTGCCCGTGAGCGATGTCGCCGACGCGCTCGGTTCGCACTCCTCAGCGGGCTCCAGCGCGCAGGCGCAGGTGCCCACCGCGCAGCTCGAGGCCCTCTTCGGCGACACGATCGACACGACCGACCTCGCCCAGCTCGTGCAGGCGGGCGCGATCTCGCGCGAGGAGCTCACCGATGCCCGCGCCTCCATCGTGCAGTCGCTCGGCGATACGGGCGAGAGCATGGTGGAGTCGCGCGCCATCGCCTACGTCAAGCAGGCCTACGAGCAGGTGGGCGTCGACCTCAACGAGGTGCAGAGCGCCTACCTCTTCCGCCAGGGCGCGGAGATGCTCGCCTTCGCGTTCTTCTCGGCGCTGTGCGCCATCCTCGCCGCCTTCAACGCGTCCAAGACCTCGGCCGCCATCGCGCGCGACCTGCGCCACGACCTCTATGAGCGCGTGCTCGACTTCTCGCCCGCGGAGATGAACCGCTTCTCGGCCGCGTCGCTCATCACGCGCGCCACGAACGACATCCAGCAGATCCAGATGGTGCTCGTCATGTGCATGCGCATCGTGCTTTTCGCGCCGTGCATGGGCATTGGCTCGCTCATCCGCGTGCTCTCGAACCCGGTGGGCCTCGAGCCCATCCTCGTGGTGGCGGTCGCGGCCATCGCCATCGCCATCGGCGTGCTCATGGGTGTCACCATGCCGAAGTTCCGCATCATGCAGAAGCTCGTCGACCGCAACAACCTCATCGCGCGCGAGATCATCACGGGCATCATGCCCATCCGCGCCTTCGGCCGCCAGGCCTTCGAGCAGGAGCGCTACGACGAGGCGAACCGCGCGCTCACCAATACCTACATCTTCACGAACCGGTGCATGTCGGTGCTCATGCCCGTCATGCTCATCGTCATGAACGCCTCGACGGTTGCCATCGTGTGGTTCGGTGGCCAGGGCGTGGACGCCGGCACCATCATGGTGGGCGACCTCATGGCCTATATCAACTACGTCATGCAGGTCATCATGAGCTTCATGATCATCACCATGATTTCGGTCATGTTGCCGCGCGCCGACGTGGCCGCCGAGCGCGTGCAGGAGGTGCTCGCCACGAGCACGAGCATCGCCGACCCCGCGCCCGAGGATCGCGTCTCGCGCGAGGACGGCGAGGGCTGGCGCGGCGTGGTGTCGTACAACGATGTGACCTTCGCCTACCCGGATGCCGACGTGCCCACCTTGGAGCATGTGAGCTTCACCGCCGAGCCGGGCAAGACCTGCGCCATCATCGGCTCGACGGGCTGCGGCAAGTCGTCGCTCGTGCAGCTGCTCCCGCGCCTCTACGACGTCACCGAGGGCTCCATCACGCTCGACGGCGTGGACATCCGCGATATCGACCTCGAGGAGCTGCGCCGGCAGATCGGCTACGTGCCGCAGAAGCGTATGCTCTTCAGCGGCACCATCGAGAGCAACATCAAGTACGCCGACCCCGCGATGCCCGATGCAGACATGTTCCGCGCGGCCGAGATCGCCCAGGCCACGGAGTTCATCGACGCCAAGCCCGACGGCTACCAGAGCCCCATCGCGCAGGGCGGCTCCAACGTCTCCGGCGGCCAAAACCAGCGCCTGTCCATCGCCCGTGCGATCGCCCCGCGCCCGCACGTGCTCGTGTTCGACGATTCGTTCAGCGCGCTCGACTACAAGACCGACGCGACCCTGCGCGCCGAGCTCGCGCGCCGCGCCGGCGACGCCGCGGTGATCATCGTCGCGCAGCGCATCGCCACGATCATGCACGCCGAGCAGATCATCGTGCTCGACGACGGCCGCGTCGTGGGCAAGGGCACGCACGAGGAGCTCCTGCGCACGTGCCCCGAGTACCTCGAGATCGCGAAGAGCCAGCTCTCTCCCGAGGAGCTTGGCCTTGCGGGGGACGCCGCCTTTGAGGGCGCGATTCCGGAAGGGGGTGAGCGCTGATGCCGGGACCGATGGGAAGGCGCGGGCCTGCCGCTGAGCGCGCCAAGGATTTCAAGGGGACGATCAAGCGCCTCATCGCCTACATCGCCCATGAGCGCATCGCGCTCGTTATCGCCATCGCCTGCGCGATCGGCTCGGTCGTGTTCAACGTCATGGGCCCGCGCATCCTGGGCCAGGCGACCACCGAGCTCTTCCAGGGGCTCGCGGCGAAGGTCGCCGGCACGGGCACGATCGACTTCGCGCGCATCGGGATGATCCTCCTCACGCTGCTCGGCCTGTACGTGCTCGCCGCGTTCCTCAACTTCCTCCAGGGCTGGCTCATGACGGGCATCACGCAGCGCGTGTGCTACCGCCTGCGCCGCGAGATCATCGCCAAGGTCGACCGCATGCCGCTCGGGTACTTCGAGACGAACTCCGTGGGAGATGTGCTCTCCCGCGTGACGAACGACGTCGACACCCTCGGCCAGTCGCTCAACCAGAGCGTCACGCAGCTCATCACCTCTATCACGCAGCTCATCGGCGTGACCGTCATGATGCTCTCCGTCTCGGTGGTGCTCGCGGGCGTCACGTTCCTCACGGTGCCCGTCTCGCTCGTGCTCGTGGTGCTCGTGGTGCGCACCTCGCAGCGCTACTTCCGCCGCCAGCAGGCGCTGCTCGGCCGCGTCGACGGCATCATCGAGGAGAGCTTCTCCGGCCAGACCGTCATCAAGGTCTTCAACCGCGAGGAGCGCGCGGTCGCCGACTTCGACGTCCAGAACAAGGGGCTCTACGATTCCGGCTGGCGCTCGCAGTTCCTCTCCGGTCTCATGCAGCCCATCATGAACTTCGTGGCGAACCTGGCCTACGTGGCGGTCGTCTCGATCGGCGCGTTCCTGGCCGTCTCGGGCGCCATCACCGTGGGCGACATCCAGGCGTTCATGCAGTACGTCCGCAACTTCACGCAGCCCATCACCCAGCTCACGCAGGTGTCGAACATGCTCCAGATGCTCTCGGCGGCCGCCGAGCGCGTGTTCGAGTTCCTCGCCGAGCCCGAGGAGACGCCCGACGCCCCCGAGCGCGAGCTGCCCGCCTGCCGCGGCGCCGTCACCTTCGACCACGTGCGCTTCGGCTACGTGCCCGAGAAGACCATCATCCACGACTTCAGCTGCCGGGTGGAGCCCGGCCAGACGGTCGCGATCGTGGGGCCGACGGGCGCGGGCAAAACGACCCTCATGAAGCTGCTCATGCGCTTCTACGACGTGAACGCCGGCTCCATCTCGGTCGACGGCGTCGACGTGCGCGACATGCCGCGCGCCGAGCTCCGCAGCAACTTCGCCATGGTGCTGCAGGATACCTGGCTCTTCAAGGGCTCAATCTTGGAGAACATCCGCTACGGCCGCGCCGATGCGTCGGACGACGAGGTCCACGCCGCCGCCCGCGCCGCGCTCGCGGACCACTTCATCCGCACGCTCCCCGGCGGGTACGACTTCGAGCTCAACGAGGATGCCTCGAACGTGAGCCAGGGCCAGCGCCAGCTCCTCACCATCGCGCGCGCCTTCATCGCGGACCGCCCGATCCTCATCTTGGACGAGGCGACCTCCAACGTGGACACGCGCACCGAGGAGCGCATCCAGCGCGCCATGGACGCCCTCATGCAGGGGCGCACGAGCTTCGTGATCGCGCACCGCCTCTCTACGATCCGCAGCGCCGACATGATCTTGGTGCTGCGCGACGGCGACATCGTGGAGTCCGGCACGCATGAGGAGCTGCTCGCGAAAAACGGCTTCTACGCCGAGCTCTACAACGCCCAGTTCGCCGACGAGGGCGAGGAGTAGGGGAGCGGAGGGCTGTCCCTCCGGCCGCGAGCCCCATATGTTGCCGAACCGGCGGTGCCCGAGCGGGTGCCGCCGGTTTTTCGTTGGGAGCCCGGTCATTTCGCGCGCATGCCCTCATCCGAACGCCCGGGAACTTGTCGTTCGCATGGGCGCGGCACATCGCGCCTGCAGCACGGCGCGCGACGTAGTAAACTATTTGCGATTACCCCTGTACGCGCTATGCCAAGCCAGGGCATCAGAAAAGGAGATTCCCGTGTCTGAACTCATACCAGGATCTTTGAGTGTCTCGAACGACGTCATCGCCGATATCGCCGGTTACGCCGCCATGTCCTGCTACGGCGTGGTGGGCATGGCCGAGCAGCTCCAGGGCGTCGACAGCGTCCGCATCCTCGTCAATGAGCGCCTGCGCAAGGGCGTCCTCGTCTCGACGCGCGAGGATCACCTCGAGGTCGACCTGCATGTCGTGCTCGAGGACAGCGTCAACATGAAGTCCGTGTGCGCGAACCTTTCGAGCGCCGTGACCTTCACCCTGCAGGAGATCGCGCAGATCGATCCCGCGAAGCTCAAGGTTATCATCCACGTTGACGCGCTGAAGAACCGCGGCTAGCCAGCCCGGATACGTACGCCCACACAAGATAGACGGAGATGCGCAGATGCTATCGAAGACCATCCGAACCTGCTTTCCCATCGCTGCCGCCGCGGTTTCCGATAAGGCGGAGGACATCAACAAGCTGAACGTGTTCCCGGTGCCTGACGGCGACACGGGAACGAATATGTCGCTCACGCTCGCCTCGGTGGTGCGCGAGCTTTCCGGCCTCGGCGCCGACGCCGACATGGAGGCCATCGCCGCCGCCATCACCCATGGCTCGCTCATGGGCGCGCGCGGCAACTCCGGCGTCATCACCTCGCAGATCCTGCGCGGCGTGGCCGAGGGCCTCGTGGGCGCTAACGACCCGGTGACCTCGGGCGACATCGCCTCCGCGCTCCGCAATGCCGTGAAGGTCGCCTTCAAGGCGGTGCGCAAGCCCGTCGAGGGCACGATCCTCACCGTCCTGCGCGACATCTCCACCCGCGCCGACGCCTGCGCGAAGGCGCACGAGTCGGTCGAGGCCACGCTCGACGCCATCGTCGTCGAGGCCTACGAGTCCGTGGCGCGCACCCCGGACCTGCTGCCCGTGCTCCAGGAGAACGGCGTCGTGGACTCCGGCGCGTTCGGCTTCGCCATCTTCCTCGAGAACTTCGTCGCCGCGGCGTTCGGCCGCTCGACGGTCAAGGCCGAGGACTTCTCCGTCACCTTCGACGCCGACGCCGCCCGCGCCGACGCCCTCTCCCAGGTGAAGATCGAGGCGAACGACGACTGGGAGGGCTCGGAGTACCGCTACTGCAACGAGTTCCTCTTCAAGGCCGACGCCCCCTTCGACGAGGACGAGTGCCTCGCCTTCCTCGCCTCCATGGGCGACTGCGAGCTCCTCGTGGGCGCGTACCCGGACTACAAGATCCACGTCCACTCCAACACGCCGAACCTCGTGCTCGAGCACATGCTCCAGCTCGGCCAGGTCTACGAGGTCTTCATCCACAACATGGATATGGAGAGCGCCGAGCGCACCGCGAAGATCCATGCGGACGAGGACGCCGCCGCTGCCGTGCCGCCCAAGCCGCTTGGCTTCGTGGCCGTCGCCGCCGGTTCCGGCCAGGCCGAGATCCTGAAGTCGCTCGGGGTGGACGAGATCGTCTCCGGCGGCCAGACCATGAACCCGAGCACCGCCGATCTGCTCGATGCGGTCTCCCGCGTGAACGCCAAGTCCGTCATCATCCTGCCCAACAACGGCAACATCCGCATGGCCGCCGAGGCCGCCGCGAGCGCCTGCACCGACAAGCGCGTCGCCGTCGTGCCCACCAAGACCGTGCCCCAGGCCTTCTCCGCGCTCTTCGCCGTCCTGCCCGACTCCTCGCTCGAGGACGCCGTCGCCGCGATGACCGAGGCGCTCTCGGAGGTGCGCGACGGCGAGGTCACCACCGCCGTGCGCGACAGCTCCGCGTCCGACGGCTCGCCCATCCATGCGGGCGACGTCATGGGCATCATCGGCGGCTCGATCGACGTCGTGGGCTCCGACGTGAAGCAGGTGACGCTCGACTGCATCAACCGCATGCAGGAGGACGAGGAGGGCGACTCGCTCACGATCCTCGCTGGCTCCGACCTTTCCGATGAGGCGTTCGAGGACCTCATCGCCGCGATCGAGGAGGCCCAGCCCGACCTCGAGATCGACTCCCACCGTGGCGAGCAGCCGCTCTACCCGGTGATCTTCTCGATCGAGTAGACGCATGCCCGCCTCCGAGCGCACGTATTCGCTCTCGCCGGCCAGCGAGCGCTTGCTTGCCGCCGGCGCGCTCGACGAGGACATCGGGCGGCTCAAATATGTCTCCGGTGCACGTGAGGAGGCGCTCAGGCGTTTGGGGATCAAGCGCGTGGGCGACCTCCTCATGCACGCTCCGCGCCGCTACCTCGATTTCACGCACGCCTACACCATCGAGCAGGCGCCCCTGGGCGCGGTGTGCACGGTCGTGGCGACGGTCGACCGCGTGCGCGAGAAGCGCCCGAAGCCGCGTCTCTCCGTGGTCGAGGTCTCGCTTCTCGACGAGACGGGCGTGATGCAGGTCGCGTTCTTCAAGCAGCCCTGGATCGCCCAGCAGCTCAAGGCCGGCGACCGCCTGGCCGTGATGGGCAAGGTCGAGTTCTCCTACGGCTTCAAGCAGATGAGCTCGCCGCATTATGAGAAGCTCGACGAGCGCGAGGCGGCGGGCTCCATCCTGCCCGTGCACCCGGTGGGCGAGGGCATCTCCGTCGCGTGGATGCGCCGGATCGTCGCCGGCGCGCTCGAGCGCGTCGAGGGCTTTCCCGACGTGGTGCCCGCGCGCTTGAGGGCGCGGCGCCGCCTCATGAGCGCCTCCCGCGCGGTGCGCGCCCTGCATTTCCCATCTTCCGATTCTGAGCGCGAGCGCGCCCGGCAGCGCCTCGCCTATGACGAGCTGCTCATCTTGCAGCTCGGGTTGCGCGTGCGCAACGACGCGAACCTCCTTGGGGTCGCGCCCTGCGCGCACGTGGCGGGCGCGCACGTCGAGGCGCTCAGGCGCGCCCTGCCCTTCACCTTGAGCGACGAGCAGGACCAGGCGGTCGCGGAGATCCTCGGGGACATGCGCGACGGACGCCACATCATGAACCGCTTGCTCCTGGGCGATGTGGGCACGGGCAAGACCGCCGTGGCCTGCATGGCGCTCGCCGCGGTTGCCGACACCGGCTCCCAGGCCTGCGTCATGGCGCCGACGAGCGTGCTCGCGCAGCAGTACGCCGTGAAATGCGGTCCCGTGCTCGACGCGACCGGCATTTCCTGGGCGCTCCTCACGGGCGCGACCCCCGCCGCCGAGCGGGCCCAGATCGTGCGGCGCCTCGGCGCGGGCGAGCTCACCGTGCTCTTCGGCACCCACGCGGTGCTCTCGGACGACGTGGCCTTCAAGCGGCTCACCCTCGTGGTGATCGACGAGCAGCACCGCTTCGGCGTCCGGCAGCGCAACGCCCTGCGCGCGAAGGGCGAGGGCGCGGACCTGCTCGTCATGACGGCGACGCCCATCCCGCGCACGCTCGCGCTCTCCGTCTACGGCGACCTCGACACGAGCGTCATCCGCACCCGGCCGCGCGCGGGCGCCGGCGTGACCACGAAGGTGCTCACCCCCGCGAACCGCGACATCGCCTACGGCGCCATACGCGACTGCGTCGCCGCCGGCCAGCGCGCCTACGTCATCTGCCCGCTCGTCGCGGAGGGCGACGACGCCTCCGAGCTCGACGACGTGCCGGCCGCGCGCGCGGCGGACGAGGAGGGCGGGGGAGCGGCTCCGCGCCTCCACAGCGTCGAGCGCGAGGTCGAGCACCTGCGGCAGGTGCTGCCCGGCATCGCCGTCCGGGCGCTCCACGGCAAGCTCTCCGCGCGCGAGAAGGACGAGGCCATCGAGGCTTTCCGGACGGGGGAGGCGCAGGTCCTCGTGGCCACGACGGTCGTCGAGGTGGGCGTGGACGTGCCCGAGGCGACGGTGATGCTCATCGAGGACGGCGACCGCTTCGGTCTCGCCACCCTGCACCAGCTGCGCGGCCGCGTCGGCCGCGGGGACGTGCCCGGCCGCTGCTTCATCATGGGGCGCGCGGACGCCGCGTCCGGCCGCTCGACGGCTCGCGAGCGGCTCGAGGCGCTCGAGCGCACCTCCGACGGCTTCGCCCTGGCCGAGCTCGACCTGCGCCTGCGCCACGAGGGCGAGATCCTCGGCCTGCGCCAGCACGGCGGGGTGTTCCTGCGCTTCGTCGACCTCGACGCGGATTCGGCGATCATCGAGGCGGCGCATATGGATGCGCGCGAGATCTTGCGCTATGCTCATGCGCTCGAGGCGCCCGCGACCCTTCCGTTGCGCTACGAGGTCGTGCGGCGCTATGGCGACGTGTTCAAGGAGGTGGGCGGCGGATGAGAATCGTCGGCGGCACATGGCGCGGGCGGCGCATCGAGGAGCCGCGCGGGCGCGAGGTGACGCGCCCCACGACCGATCGGGTGCGCGAGGCCTGCGCCTCGATCGCGGAATCGGCGCTCGCGGAGGGCATCGAGGGCGCGCGCGTGCTCGACGCGTTCGCGGGCTCCGGCGCGATGGGCATCGAGATGCTCTCGCGCGGGGCGGCTTCGTGCGCGTTCTTCGACATCGATCGGGGCGCTGCGGCGCTCGTCCGGCGCAACCTCGAGGCCGTTCGCGCGCCGCGGGATGCCTGGCGGGTCGTCGTCGGCGACGTCCTCGCGCACCTCGCGCGCGGCCGCATGCCGCTCGCCCCCTACGACCTCGTGCTCATCGACCCGCCCTACGCGCTCGGCCCCGCGCCGGCCGAGGAGCTGCTCGAGGGACTCGCGGCCGCGGGCCTCGTTCGCCCGGGCGCCATCGCGCTCTTCGAGCATCGCGCCGACATGCCGGGCGCGCGCCCCGCGGGCTTCGAGCTTGTGCGCGAGAAGCGCTACGGCTCCACGGTGATCGACGTCCTTACATGGGCATCTCGTACCGATTGCGCGCCCGGCGCCCGGCCGGCCGATGACGTGCTACCCTAACACCCGTTTGAATCGTCCGCTCTGAGAGGGGAACGGCATGCAGCAGGTAATCGAACACGTCCTCGTTCCCGGCACGTTCGACCCCATCACCTATGGCCACATCGACGTCGTGCGGCGCGCCCGCCGCATGTGCTCTGCGGTCACCGTCGCGGTGGCGGAGTCGCTCGGGAAGAACGGCGTCGGCACCACCTTCTCGCTCGAGGAGCGGGTCGACCTCGCACGCGACGCGCTCGCCGCCGAGGGGATCGACGGCGTGGACGTCCTGCCGTTCACGGGCCTGCTCGTCGACTTCGCGCGCGAGGTGGGCGCCGGCGCGGTGGTGAAGGGCCTCCGCGCGATGACCGATTTCGAGTACGAGCTCCAGCAGGCGGACCTCAACTACCGCCTCGACCCGGAGCTCGAGTCCATCTTCGTCATGAGCAGCCCGCAGTACGGCTACCTGTCGTCCTCTGTGGTGCGCCAGATCGCATCGTTCGGCGGGGATGTCTCGGAGTTCGTTCCACCAAATGTGGTCGCGGCGCTCAGGGAGCGCTTCTAGGGGTATACGCCGAACCATGTGGTACCATGGGAAACGATATGGCTGTCTATGAAAGGAGACCGGATGCCGGGCGATAACTTTCCTGGTGAGAGGATCGAGAGCTTGGTAGACGAACTCGAGGGGCTTATCGAGGAGGCAAAGCCTCCCTTCGGCAAGAACGCGCAGTTCAAAGTTATCGAGACCGAGGTCTTCTTCAATATCCTTGACGAGATCCGCATGAGCTACCCGGAGGAGTGGCAGAAGTCGCGGCGCATCCTGAAGGAGCGCGACGAGCTCATCGCCTCCGCCGCTTCGCAGGCCGATTCCATCGTCGCCGACGCCCAGCAGCAGGCGCTCACGATCGCGAGCGAGCAGGAGATCGTCCGCCTCGCGCAACAGCAGGCCGACGACATCCGCGACCGCGCGCAGCAGTACGAGCGCGAGACGCGCTATGCCGCCGAGGATTACGCCGAGCAGGTCTTCACGCACCTCGAGGAGAACCTCAAGTCGCTCACGGCGACCGTCTCGCGCTGCCGCCAGCAGCTGAACGACGGCGCGAACGCCCAGAACCAGAATGGTGCCTGGTAGCCATGGCGCTCTTCGATCCCGTGGTCGTCGCGCTCGCCGACCACCTCGAGCATCCCGGCGACAGCTACCCCGTCTCGGGGAAGGTCGATGCCGCCTCCTACACCGTGGGCGATAAGGAGTTCGCGCTCGAGGACGGCATCGATTACGATGTCGTGCTCACGCATGCCGGCGACGGCGTGCTCGTGAGCGGCATCGTGCGCGCCCACGCGACGGGCACCTGCGACATGTGCCTCGACCCGGCGCACCTCGACATCGCCGGCGAGATCCAGGAGTACTACCTCTTCGACGAGCCGGACGACCCGGAGGCCTACGAGGACGGCTTCGAGGTGATCGGGCCTGAGCGCGAGATCGACCTCGCCGAGCCCATCGCGGACGCCGTCATCACGGACACCCCGTTCGTCGTGCTTTGCAAGCCCGACTGCAAGGGGCTCTGCCCCACGTGCGGCGCGAACCTCAACTACGAGCAATGCGACTGCGCGCAGCGGGCGGCGGAGGAGGACGCCGCGGGCGCGGACAACCCCTTCGCGGTCCTCAAGAACCTCAAGCTCGACGAATGATAAAATTCAGACAGGCTGCTTTTTATCATTTCCACACACAAAATCCCCTGTACAGGGCATCATGCAGTGTGCTAATATCACTGCTTGCGCGTATTCGTGCCTTATAGTGAGTATATAAGGAAGGTCATCATGCCAGTACCTAAGCAAAAGCAGGGTCGCATCCGCACGCATCACCGCCGTTCGGCCAACATGAAGATCGATGCCCCCTCCCGTTCCACCTGCCCCCGTTGCGGCGCCGTGAAGCTTCCGCACCACGTGTGCCCCAACTGCGGTTTCTACAAGGATCGCGAGGTCATCGTCACCGAGTAGCGCATGCGCTCGGGAGTTGTGCGATGTGGGTGGCCGGCTCGGTGAGTCGGCCATTTCGTTATATCGAGAGGGAGTCTGGTATGGAAGAGGTGCGCATCGCCGTCGATGTCATGGGCGGCGACGAGGAACCGCAGGTCGTGCTCGACGGCATCGACGCAGCGCTCGCAGCCGATGCGGCGCTCACCGTGCTGGCGGTCGGCCCGGAGGAGGTCGTGGCGCCGTTCGCCGAGAGCCGCCCGCGCGTCGAGGCGCTCGTGGCGCCGGACGTGATCGACATGGCCGACGACCCCATCAAGGCGGTGATGTCCAAGCGCAAGTCCTCCATCGTCGTGGCATGCCGCGCGGTGAAGAAGGGAACGGCGCAGGGCTTCTTCTCCGCAGGCGCGACGGGCGCCATCACGGCCGCTGCGACCGCCTACGTCACCCCGTTCAAGTTCGAGGAGGCGGGCGAGCTCCGGCCGCTCCGCCCCTGCCTCACCTCGGCCGTGCCGAACCGCGCGAACGGCCTCACCGTCTTCTGCGACCTGGGCGCCAACCCCGACGTCGAGCCGGGCGACATGCTCCGCTTCGCGCAGATGGGCGCCGCCTACGCGCGCGTGGTCTGCGGCATTGCGCAGCCGCGCGTGGGCCTGCTCTCCAACGGAACCGAGGACACCAAGGGCTCGCATTTCACCAAGGAGTGCTTCGCCCTCATGCGCGACGAGCTCGACGGCTTCGCGGGCAACTGCGAGGGTAGCGACATCGTTTCTGGCTCCTATGACGTGGTCGTCGCCGACGGCTTCGCGGGCAACGTGGCGCTCAAGGCCACCGAGGGTGCGGCCAAGTTCATCCTCTCCGAGCTCAAGGGCGCCCTTTTGGGCTCGCTCAAGGGCAAGATCGCGGCGCTGCTCATCAAGAACGACCTCGCCGCCATCAAGGAGAAGCTCTCGGGCGACGCGAAGGGCGGCGCGATCCTGCTCGGCCTGCGCGGCGTGGTGCTCATTGGCCACGGCGCGACGTCGGTCGAGGCCGTGAAGAACGGCACGCTCGCCACCGCCGAGGCGGTGCGCGCCGGGCTCATCGAGAGCGTCGTGGAAGCGGTCGGCACCATCGTGCGCTAACTCGGGGCGTCGAAGCCGTCGGGGGGAGCCATCGGGAGCCATTGGGGACGCGGGAGCCATTGGGGACGGGTTCAATTGACTCACTGAGTCAAACGAACCCGTCCCCAT